>JAYTIE010000111.1:0-4814 GCA_043732015.1 Elusimicrobiota bacterium
CGAGACCGCCGTTCACCTGAGGAAGTATGTACCCGAGCCGTGTGTTGATGAGCCCCAGTTTCCCCAGAAGAACGTACAACGCCACAATGGCGCCCGGAACCGGGATCATGATGGTCGCGAGAAACATGAAATAGATCGCGTTCTTTCCCGGGAACTGGAAGCGCGCGAAAGCGAAGGCGGCCAGCGACGAGATGAGAAGCACGAGGAAGACCGTCACGACGGTATAAAGAACACTGTTGAAGAAATAGATTCCGAACTTTCCCTTGACCCAGGCATCGGCGAAGTTGGCCCAATGCGGATGCGACGGAAAGATGCTCATGTCGGTGAAGACGGTCGACTGCGTTTTGAGAGCCGACGAAATCATCCAGACGAGCGGAAACAGACAGCTGATGGCGACCGCACCCAGGATGGCGTGCGAAACCACGGTGCGAACGCCCTTCCAGAAGCGGTACGTCGACGCCTCGGCGGCGGAAGCGGCGGATTCCATGGCGATTGTTTCCGGGAGGGCCATCAATCCACCTTCACGCGTTTCGAAATCTGCATCTGGAGGAACGAGAGAACGAGCAGGATTCCGCCGAACACGAGGCCCATGGAGCAGGCGTAACCAAGACGTGAGCCGGGCGTGATTTCATCCAGAATTCTTTTCATCGGCACTTCGGTGTGCGCGCCGGGTCCGCCACGGGTGGTCGTGATGATGAGATCGTACACCTGCATGGTCCCAAGAATTGTGAGGACGGAAACAAGAATAAAGACGGGGATCATCAACGGGACGGTAATCTTCCAGAAAATGCGTGCCTCGCCCGCACCGTCCACGCGCGCGGCTTCATAGAGATCGCGGGGGATGCCTTGCAGGCCGGCCAAAAGGATAATGAAGCCCCAGCCGAATCCTTTCCACATGTGAACGACCGCGACCGCGGTCAGCGCGGTTTTTGGATCGGCTAGCCACGCGCGCGTCCAGGAAGCGAAACCGAGCTTGGTCAGCCACGCGTTCAGGAGGCCGAAGTCGCCCTGATAGATCCAGTTCCAGATGAGACCGACCACGATGCCCGAAAGAATCGGCGGCAGGAAGAAGATGGAACGGTAGATCTGTCCGCCCTTGATGTCGTGGTCAACGATCCACGCCAGCAGGAGGGCCAGGCTGTTCTGAACCGTGAGCGCCAGGAACGTGATGTAAGTGGCGTTCTTGATAGACAGCCACCAGGACGGGTTGTCGAAAAGGATGTCCTTGAAGTTCGCCAATCCCACAAAGTGCGGCGAACCGGAAATGCCGTTCCATTCGTAGACAGAGAGCTGAAAGACTTTGAAGTACGGATAGATGTTGAAGGTCAGGAACATGGCGACGGCAGGCAGGACGAACAAATAATTGCTCATTCCGTACCAGTCGACGGAGGAGAAAAACCTCCGCATGGTTCCAGCCTTCTGTTCCATCTTATTTGGCCAGCGCCTTGTCCTTGGCTTTCTTGGTTTCGGCGGCGACTTCCTGCGGCGTCTTCTCGCCAATCAGGATGGACTGGATACCCTTGTCGAATGTTTCCTGGACCTTCGGGTCTTCCGTTTCGGTCCAGCGGTTCGGGTGCGTCGAATTCTTCATCAGGTCCGCGAACTGTTTGAGAATCGGGGACATGTTCCCGCCCACGTCTTTCACGGCGGGCAGATTCTTGGTTTCGCTGGCGAGGAAAGACGCCTGGTCTTTCTGCGAGAGCCACTTGAGGAAGTCGATGGCCGCGTCCTTGTTGCTGGACTTTCCGTTCACAAGGAACGTGGATCCGGCGCCGCCCCAGACAGGGCGCGGGTTGGCGGGGTTGAGCGCCGGCGGGCGCATCGGGGCATAATCTATGGTCTGGTTCATGCCGGCGTAAACGTTGACGGCCCACGAGCCGTTGAACGTGATGGCGGACCGCTCGGACGCGAACGCCTGCTCAGCCGACTTGTTGCCCAGCGTGACCAGCGACGGATCGATGAAGTTTGCTTCCTTCATTTTTCGGAACGCGTCCAGCACTTCAACCCATTGCGGATCTGTGTAGGGAACTTCGCCACGGAAGGTTTTCATTACCTTCTCCTCTCCCATCACGTTGAACGCGAGGTCGGAGGCGAGAGAATAGATGAGCCAGCTTTCGGCCCATCCGCTCGTGAAGCCCGTCACGCCGGCAGCTTTCAGTTTCTTGCCCGCCGCGAGGAATTCGTCCCAGGTCGCGGGAGGAACGTCCGGATTGAGGCCGGCTTTCGCGAACAGCTTCTTGTTGTAGATCATCGGGATCGTGGTGACGTCGATCGGGATACCGTAGAAGCCTTCCGGAACCTTAAATGAGTTTCCGGGCGCAAAACGGGTGGTGTTGAGCGCTTCTTCATAGAAGCTGTCTTTCCAGGAACCGGGGCCGTCGCCCAAGGCGGTGGTGAGATTGGCCACGTGACCCGCTTCGACAAAAGCGGCGACGTCGCGGGAATCGCCTAGGATTCCGTAAACATCGGGAAGGCTGTTGGTCTGCGCGCCAACGCGGACTTTCTGCTGATACACATCGGACGGCGCGTAAAGTTGGAAGGTGACGTCCTTGCCGGTTTCTGTTTTGTACTTCTGGGCAAGCTGCTGGAGGGCGGCGTCGCGGTCAGTCATCCAATGCCAGATAACGACTGTTTTTGAAGACGCTGTGTTACTTTCCTGCTTACATCCGGCTGAAAAGGCAACCAGGGCACAGCTTGCGACTACAAGTCGGGAAACGCGGCTGATCATAAAGTGGTGCACTCGCTCCTTGTATGGTTTAAGTCACGACTCGACAGCAAAAATGAATCCGAACCAGTCGATTTGGCGACCGTTCCGTCTCCAGACGAACTGATGAGCTGACCGTGTGTTCGGGAAGAACAGGTTAGGGTGGTAGCTATGTATCAGTTACTACGCTCGCGTTGATCAGCCGATGAAGGGATTTGAACCCCCAACCTGCTGTTTACAAAACAGCTGCTCTACCATTGAGCTACATCGGCGGTTGGCGGACGCTGAGTCAGGTGCATTTCCCGTTTGATCTGGCGACGGCGCGGTCCCAAAAAAAGACCGCCGTGATCGTAATAAAGCGTACGGAAAAACACAACGTCTCGTTCTGAAAAACTTGATCTAACTGAGCAACGCCAGAAGAATACCGCCGGCCACGCCCACATTCAGGGAATCGATTCCGCGGGCGCCGGGCGCCCGGGGGATGGCGGCCACCACATCGCACTTTGATTTGATCAGGGTGTGAAGGCCCTCGCCTTCCGATCCCATGACGAGGCCCAGGGGGCGGGGCAGATCCGCTTTCCGCGCGTCAATGCCATCCATATCCGCGCCCACCATCCAGAATCCTTCCTTTTTTGCCTGATCGATCGCGCTGCCCAGATTGGATACCTGCGCGACGGGGATAAGCCGCGCCGCGCCAGCCGAGGCGCGAACGACGGACGGGGTCAGACCGGCCGCCCGCCACTTGGGGATGACCACACCGGCCACGCCGAAAAAAGCCGCTGAGCGCAGAAGCGATCCGAGGTTGTGCGGGTCGGTGATGCTGTCCAGGAACAGGAGCCGGGCACCGGTAGACGTGGATTTCGAGGCGACTTCGAGCACGGTTTCAAGGGTAACGAAGCCGACCGGAGACGCGAGCGCAACGACGCCCTGATGGACGACACCGCCGCCCGCGATGCGGGAAATCTGGTCCCGCTCCACAAAGTGATAGGCCACTTTCTTCTGCTTGGCAAGCGCCACGATTTCATCGATCGGTCCGCCGGTCACGCCGCGCGCGAGAAAGATCTTCGCGATGGGTCCCGCGGCGAGCGCTTCTCGAACGGGCCAGCGGCCATAGATCACATCGGGTTCGGTGGCCTGCGGCGGCGTCTCCGCCTCAGGAGGCGTGGCGCCTTCCCGTCCGGGACGGCCGGGCCGGCTGCGGCGTCCGAAATTTCCACCGGGCTTCTTTCCGCGAAGCGAACTACTTCCGCGTTCGTCGGGGCGTCGAATGCTGTTTCTCATGAGATCCTCTTGAGGCGCGGTCCGGACGGTGAGTCCTCGACCACAACGCCTTTGGCTTTTAGTTCGTCTCGAAAACGGTCGGATTCTTTCCAGTTGCGGCTTGCGCGCGCCTCTCCGCGAAGGCGAACCAGGTCCATTACGTCGGCCGGCCAGTCTTCATCCTGGGGAACGGTCAGGCCAAGCGCTTCTAGCATGCCACTTAATTTCCCGAAGCGCTTTTTCCAGTCGCCCGCATCACTGGGGCCCGCGTTCCCCGGATCTTTCGCCAGCGTGTCCAGGCTGAAAATTTCCGAGCAAAGCATGTTCAGCGCGCCCAGCGCTTCCGCGGTGTTCAGGTCACTGGCGAGCGCTTCTTCAAAGGCCGGGTCTGTTTCTCCGGGGGCGGCTTCCTGGTTCGCGCGGCCGGCTGCGATCCGGAAGGCGCCACAGATCCTGTCCGTCCAGGTTTTGGCGGCCACCGAAAGTTCGTGATCGGAAAAGTTGAGCGGCGTCCGGTAGTGCTGGCTCAGAAGGAAATAGCGAACGGCCATCGGTTCAAATTTCGAGAAAATGTCGGTGAGCGTGAAGAAGTTGCCGAGGGATTTCGACATCTTCTGCTGGTTGATCGTGACGAAACCGTTGTGCATCCAGGTGCGCGCGAAGCGGCTTCCGGTGGCGCCCACGGACTGCGCCACTTCGTTCGTGTGATGCGGAAAAATGAGATCCAGCCCGCCGCCATGGATGTCGAACTCCGCGCCCAGGTATTTCATCGACATCGCAGAGCACTCGATGTGCCAGCCGGGACGGCCGGCGCCGTACGCGCTGTCCCATTTGGCGTCGGCGGGCTCGG
>JAYTIE010000112.1:0-12235 GCA_043732015.1 Elusimicrobiota bacterium
GGCGGCGCGCTCATGACCAACGCGGGAACGCCGCGCGGCGTGATCGGCGATGTTCTCGTTTCCGTCGACATTCTGAACGAGGACGGGAGCATTACCACGATGAACCGCTCCGAGATCGAAATTACATACCGGCACACCAGCCTCGTCGGAAAGCGCATCGTGTCCGCGGAGCTTCAGCTGCGCGAAGAAGGAACGGGCGTCCGTGAGCGGCTGAAGGCCGAACTGGAATCCCGCGCGAAAACACAGCCGCTCGGCACGCACAACGCGGGCTCCGTGTTCCGCAACCCGGGCCAGGATCATGCGGCTCGCCTTATCGAGGCGTCGGGTCTCAAGGGCAAAGGCGTCGGCAAGATGCGGTTCTCGCCGAAGCACGCGAATTTCATCGAGAACACAGGGGGCGGGACGGCGAAAGACACCATGGAGCTCATCCGTCTCGCTCAGCGCACCGTTAAGGAAAAATTCGACGTCGATCTGATTCCGGAAGTGATGCTGGTCCAGCCCAACGGGGAAACCGGGAGCATGAATTGAGCCAGGCGTTGATCGCCGCGCTCAGGAAGCGAAAGGTCGCTGTCCTGAAAGGCGGTTGGTCCCGCGAACGCTCCATTTCCCTGAAGACCGGCGCCGCCGTGGAGGCCGCGCTTCGGCGGATGAAGATCCCCGTGATGAGCATCGACGTCCGGCCCACCGTTCTCTCGCGCCTCACCAAACAGAAACCGGACCTCTGCGTCATCGCGCTTCACGGCGCCTTTGGCGAAGACGGCCGGATCCAGAGCGCCCTCGAATTTCTGGGCATTCCCTACACCGGATCCGGTCCGTTGGCCAGCGCGCTGGCGATGGACAAGGTCGCCTCCAAGCGGCTGTTCGTGGAAGCCGGCGTGCCGACGCCCGCGTGGGCCGTCGTCTCGCGCAATGAATTTTCGGATGACGAACGCGCGGCCCTGAAACGGGCTGTTGCGCTCCTCGGGAAAGGCCCCGTGTTCGTGAAGCCCTACGACCAGGGTTCGGCCATCGGCGCGACGCGGGTTACGAACCGCGCAGCGCTGAAGAAAGCGGTGAGCGTTTGCTTCCGCATGTCGGAGAAAGCGCTCGTCGAGCGCTTCATCCCGGGGCGCGAACTGACCGTGGGCATCCTCGGCGACGCCGTGCTTCCCATCGTCGAGATCGTTCCCGAGCATGCCTTCTATGATTTCCACTCCAAGTACGCGAAAGGCGGCTCCCGGCATCTTGTCCCCGCTGCCCTTCCGGCGAAGACCACCCGGCTGGTGCACAAGGTCGCCATGAACGCGTTCGCCGCCCTCGGGTGCGTCGCCTACGGACGCGTCGACGTGCTGCTGGACAAGGCCGGCCGTCCCTGGGTTCTGGAGGTCAACACGATCCCCGGAATGACCTCCACGTCGCTGCTTCCGGACGCCGCGAACGCGGTCGGCATCGATTTTGATGAGCTCGTGCTAAAAATTATTCAATACTCGCTCGAAAGTCGCCGCCACGGCGGAAAATTCACAGGACGTTAAAACCACCCTGGCAAGGAGTCCGTTTTGCGTTCAACGCGCAGGTCCTCATCGGGACTGAACCGCTTCCGCTTCTTCAGCAAATCCCGTACATCACGACGCGCCGTACCGGATCGCCGGCACGGTGATCGCCGGCAAAAAGTCCGTTTTCGCCGACGCGCGGCCACCGCACGCCTGAAAATTGTGGGCGAGGCACTGTGGGTCACGTCCCGCATCGCCATCGTGGCGGGTGTTGTCGTCTGGGGCGCCGGGTTGGGATGGAACGCCTGGAAGTCCGCCGAATTTTTCCGGATCACGAATGTCCGTTTCGAGGGCGACGTCCCGCCCCGCCTTCCCGGCACCATTCCCGTTCGCGCCGGCATCGGCATTTTCTCCTTCAGCGCCTCGGACCTCGAGGCGGAAGCTAAGCGCCGGTATCCCGAGCTCGGATCGCTGGATGTCAGTCGCCGATTCGACCGCGGGCTGACGATCCGGGGCCGCTACCGCACGCCGATGGCCATGGTGGTGGCGCCCATCCCGACGGCGATATCCGCTGATGGCACGACGTTTGCGGTTCCCGCGTCGATGACGGTCCCCTCGGCGCTCCCCGTTATCGATGCGCCGGTTCGCCAGCGCGCCGAGCTGGTGGAGACCCTCCATCTCTGGCAAAAGAAGGTCCCTGCATTCTTCGAGGTGGTGAAAAAACTGGAAACTGATAAAGTGCACTCGTTCCACGTCGAGCTGTCCGACGGAGTGACGGTAGACTGGGGAGACCTGGAACCGGATTCTTCCGTCGAAAAAGCTCGCAACGTGCTTCGGCTGATGGAGTTCTTCTCGCCCGGGCGAACGCCGGCGCGGTTGCGGTTCGTGACGCAGGATCGAATCGTGATGGACGCCAGCTGGCAGTCGGCCGGGAGCAAAACGAGTGGGGAGGATCACCTTGTCAAAACCTGAAATTGTGGCGGGCATCGATATCGGAAGCGGTCAGGTCGTGTGCCTGATCGGTAAACGCCAGCCTGACGAAGATCATATTGAAGTCATCGCGGCGGCGAAGCAGAATTGCCGCGGCCTGAAAGGCGGCGTCGTCATCAACATTGACGAGACCGCGCATTCCATCAGCCGTGCCCTCGAAGCCGCCGAAGAAGCCTGCAAGGAAACCGTCCGCGAGCTTGTCGTCGGAATCCGTGGCCCGCACATCCAGACTTTCAATCATCATGGCGCCATCAACATCGCCCGCACCGACAAGGAAATCACCACCGATGACATGAACCAGGTCATCGAGTCGACGAAAGCGGTCCCGATTTCCACCGACCGCGAAATCATTCACGTTCTGCCCCAGGACTTTGTTCTCGACCGCCAGCAGGGTGTTCCGAATCCCGTCGGCATGGAAGGCTCGCTGCTCGAAGTGGAAGTTCACATCGTGACGGCCGGGTCGTCTCATCTCAACAACGTGTGGCGCTCGATCAACAACGCGGGCTTCGCGATCCGCGAACCCGTGTATGGTCTGCTCGCCCTGGGTGACGCCGTCGTGACGCAGGAAGAGAAAGACCTGGGCGCGCTCCTCATTGACATCGGCGGAGCCAGCACGGGCATGGCCATCTACACCGACGGTGGCGTTCGCTTTACCAAAGAGCTGCCGGTCGGCGCTGATTCCATCACCAATGATCTCGCCCATGGCCTTCGCACTTCCTTCAGCCAGGCAAAATCGGTGAAGGAGCGTTATGGCGCCGCCGTTCGCAACGCGCGCCGGCATGCGCTGGTCAGCGGAAACGGCAAGGAAGAACTTTTTGATCCCGACGAAGAAATCACTTTCACTTCCGTGGACGGGCGCACGCAGCGGGCCATCCAGCGCAGCGCGCTGTTTGACTTCGTCTCGCCCCGCGTCGAGGAAATTTTCTCGATGGTTCGGGCCGAGATGGAAAGCTCGGGCCTCTCCGAGCAGGTCGTGGCGGGCGGCGTGATCGTCACCGGCGGCGGTTCAATGATGCCTGGCATGGTGTCGGCGGCGGAGAAAATTCTCGAGCTTCCGGCGCGACAGGGGCTTCCTCAGAATGTGGTCGGCCTTCCGGACATCATTTCTCATCCCAGCTACGCCACCGCGGCCGGGCTCCTGACTTTCCACGGACTTGTGGATTCTCCGCGCGCCGTTCGTCTTGGCCGCCGGACCACGGCCTCGGGCTGGGTTGAAAAAGTAAAAACGCTTCTGTCCGACCTGTTCTAAAGGGGGGATTATGACGCGGATCAAGTTCACCGAAGACTTCAAAGAGCAACCGGCCGTCATCCGCGTCATCGGGCTCGGTGGCGCCGGCGGAAACGCCGTGAACCGGATGGTTGAAGCCGACGTCGCGAACGTCGAATTCATCGCCGCCAACACGGACGCGCAGGCGCTGCGCCGCAACCTGGCCCCTGTCCGCATCCAGATCGGCGAACGCCTCACGAAGGGCCTCGGCGTCGGCGGAAATCCGTCCATCGGTGGACAGGCCGCGCTCGAATCCGAGGAGCGCATCCGCGAGATCTGCGCGGGCGCCGACATGTTGTTCGTCACCGCCGGCATGGGCGGCGGCACCGGAACGGGCTCCGCCCCGATCGTGGCCAAGATCGCCCGCTCGCTCGAAAACTCTCCGCTCATCATCGGTGTCGTAACCCGGCCGTTCGCCTTCGAAGGTCTCGTTCGCGCGAACCAGGCGAATGCCGGCATCGAAGAGCTTCGCCCCTACGTGGACACCCTTCTGGTCATTCCGAACGACCGCCTCTTTGAAATCATCGACGAGAAGACGCCGTCCCTCGAAGCGTTCCGCGTCGCCGATGACGTGCTCCGCCAGGCCATGCAGGCCATCGCGGATGTCATCACGACTCACGGCCTCGTGAACGTTGACTTTGCCGACGTTCGCACCATCATGTCGGGCGCTGGAGAAGCGCTCATGGGCATCGGAACCGGCACGGGCCAGGACCGCGCCATCACCGCCGCCCGCCAGGCCGTTCAGTCTCCGCTTCTTGAAAACGTTTCCATCGAGGGCGCCAAGGGCGTGCTTGTGAACATCACCGGCAACAAGAACGTCTCGATGTTTGAAGTGCGTGAAGTGATGGACTTCGTCAGCTCCGCCACGGCCACGACCTCCCACGTTTTTTACGGCCAGGTGTTCGATGAGACGCTTGATGACAAGATCAAGGTCACGGTCATTGCGACAGGATTCCCGGCGCGGGTGGTTCCGAAGGAGCGCACCGCGGCGCCGAAGAAAAACGTCCTGCCGTCCCTATCCCTTCCCAACCTGCCCGCGGCGTCCAAGATTTCAGACGAGGATCTCCGCCGTCCGGCCTATCTCCGGCTCAAGAACCGAAAACTGAAGTAGCGCGCTCTCTTAACGCGCTGGTTTTTCGGCGCGTTTTATCTCTTCCCCGCCCGGCGCCGCCGTCTCCCGAAATCATCCGGCTTCCTCGACATAACTGTTGAACCCGGAGCGTCCCGACTCTACATTTGGATTCATGGACGCCACCAACAATCCGACCCCGCCGTCGGGTCAGCCGGCCGGAAAAACGATCGCCGATCAGGCCGCTGAATTGCTCCAGGAACTCCTTCAGGGAATGGTGGCGCGCCGCGCCTCAGACCTTCACCTCCGTTCGGCGTCCGCGCCCATCTATCGCATCGACGGTTCGTTGATTCCTGTTGTTTCGAAGCCGCTGACGGCGGAGCTTGCGAAAGAAACGCTCTATCACATGATCTCTCCGCGGCAGCGCCAGATCTTCGAAGAGCACAACGACGTGGACTTCTCTTTCGCGGTGCCCGGCCTTGGGCGATTCCGCGGCAACGCTTTCCGCCAGCGCGGTTCCGTCGCCGTCGTCCTTCGCCAGATTCCGACCCGCATCCCCGAGTTCGACGAGCTGCATCTTCCGAAAGTCATGCCCAAATTCTGTCAGCTGAGCCGGGGTCTTGTGCTGGTCTGCGGCGTGACCGGCAGCGGTAAATCCACAACGCTCGCGTCCATGATCGAAACCATCAATGCCTCACGGTCGGAACATATCGTTACCATCGAAGACCCGATCGAATTTCTTTACAAGGACCGGAAGTCCATCATCAGCCAGCGCGAACTGGGTTCGGACACCTTCAATTTCCCGGAAGCGCTGAAACACGTGCTGCGGCAGGACCCGGATGTCATTTTGCTGGGAGAAATGCGGGACCTTGAAACCACGGCCACCGCGATCACCGCCGCTCAGACCGGCCATCTGGTTTTGTCGACGCTTCACACCACGGACGCGGTGCAGACCATCAACCGTATCGTCGATCTCTATCCGCCACACCAGCAGAACCAGGTTCGCTATCAGCTGGCCGACGTCCTGAAGGGCGTCATCTGTCAGCGGCTTCTTCCCAGCGCGTCGGGCAGCGGCCGCGTGCCCGCCTGCGAGGTTCTCGTGGTCACGGCCCTCGTCCGCAAGGCCATCATCGAGAACCAGATGGGGGAGATCCAGGAAGCCATGCGCCAGGGCGCCTATTACGGAATGGAGACCTTCCATCAGTCGCTCCTGAACCTCTACAAGGACGGCCACGTCAAGCTGGACGATGCGATGGAAGCCGCCACGAATCCCGAAGAGCTGATGATGGCCATTCGTGGCATCACGCAAAGCACCGAAGGCGTCGCCTAAACCCTCCCCGGCTTCTCCCCTGCCTGACCTTCCGGGTTACCCGGAAATACGCTACACTTCGCGTCTTCCATGTCGGCAAAATCAATCGAATCGTTGAGGCGTCAGATCGACGCCATTGATGACAAACTTCTCACCCTGTTGAGCGGCCGCGGCCGGATCGCCAAGGAAATTGGCCGCGTAAAGGCCAAGAAGGGCGCGAACGTCATCGCTGTGGACCGCGAGGCCGAGATCCTCAGCCGTCTGGCCGACCGCAACAAGGGCCCGCTTCCGCCGGAAGCGATCGAAGACATCTTCCAGGCCATCTTCACCAGCTGCCGCTCCCTCCAGAAGCGCATCGACGTCGCTTTCTTCGGCCCCGAGGCCACCTACACTCACCAGGCGGCGATCAAACATTTCGGGAGAAACGCCCAGTTCGTTCCGGTTCCGTCCATCAAGGATGTGTTCTATGAGGTGGAACGCAAGCGCGTGGACTTCGGCGTTGTTCCGATCGAGAATTCCACCGAGGGCGTCGTGAACCACACGCTCGACATGTTCGTCGATTCCAATCTCCATATCGTGGCCGAGCGGGAAGAACCCATCTCTCACGCCCTTCTGTCAATTTCCGGGAAACTGGGCGCGGTGAAGCGCGTCTATTCCTTTCCGCATGCCGTGGCGCAGTGCCGCAAGTGGCTCGATTCCCACTTGCCGGGCGTGACGCTTCATGAGGCCGCCTCCACCGCGGACGCGGCCGTTCATGCGACGCTGGATGCGTCCAGCGCCGCGATCGCTTCTCAGCTCGCCGCGCAGATTTATCACTTGAAGCCCGTCGCGCTCCACATCGAGGACACGCCGGACAACGCGACCCGCTTTCTCGTGATCGGCCACGACATTCCGAAACCCACGGGCCGGGATAAGACATCCGTGATTTTCTCGGTCAAGGACCGCGTTGGCGCCCTGTACGACGTGCTGGAGCCGTTCCGCGAGGCGAAAGTGAATCTGACGCGGATCGAGTCCCGTCCGACGAAGAAGCGTGCGTGGGAATATCTTTTCTTCGCGGATTTCATCGGCCACCAGTCCGAACGGAAGATCCAGAGCGCGCTGACGTCGCTCGGCCGCCGCTGCAACTTCCTGAAAATTCTCGGTTCCTATCCGTACGGCGGCTAGCCGGATTTCCGCTGCCGTCTTCTCAATTCATGAAAACAAACAGCCCCATCTCGCCGCGCCCGGAGCTCGAACATTTCGAGATGTACCGTCCCGGCCTTTCCATCCAGCAGATTCAGCGGCAGTTCGGCCTGAAGAAGGTGGTGAAGCTCGCTTCGAATGAAAGCGCGCTTGGGCCCACACCGAAGGGAATCGCTGCGTACAAGAAGGTGGGGAAAGAGCTTTTCCGGTATCCGGAATCGCGGAGTATCGACCTGCGCCGCGCCATCGCGGACCGGTTCAAGCGCGACCAGGGAGAGGTCATCGTCGGAAATGGTTCCGACGAAATCATCGAGCTTCTCGCGAAGGCTTATCTCACGCCGAAGGACGAGATCATCGTGTCCGCCTCCGCTTTCCTCCAATACCGAAACGCCGCGCAGTTGATGGGCGCCGGCATTGTGACTATCCCGCTGAGGGGCTGGAAGTGCGACCTCGATGCCATGGCCGCCGCCGTCACGCCGCGCACGAAACTGATTTTTATTGCGAACCCGAACAACCCGACGGGGACCTACAACACGATTGATGACGTGACGCGGCTTCTCCGCGCCCTTCCGGGTCACGTGCTTCCGGTTTTCGACGAAGCCTATTTCGAATACGCGGCCGGGAACCCGGACTACCCGTCCATGGTGCCGGAGTTTTTCAACCGGCGCCCCATCGTGGTGCTTCGGACATTCTCAAAGATCTACGGACTGGCGGGCCTGCGCATCGGGTACGGGATCGCGCCGGAAACCTGCATTCGCGAGCTCGACAAGATCCGGCCGCCGTTCAATGTGTCCATTCCGTCCCAGTCCGCGGGCGTCGCGGCGCTCTCCGACGAGCGGCATGTCCGGAAGTCGGTGGAGTTGAACAACAAGCAGCGCGCCGTCGTCACGGCCGCGTTGGAAGCCATGGGATTTGAAGTGGTCCCGTCGGCCACAAATTTTGTTCTGTTCAAGGCCGAGGGGCATTCGGGCCGGACGCTTTTCGAGGCGCTCCTGCATCGCGGCATCATCGCGCGCTCGGTGGACGAGTACGGTCTTCCGGATTTCCTGCGTGTGACCATCGGGAAAGCGGACGAAAACAAGTTTTTTCTGGAAGCGTTAAGGGAGGTTGTAAAGAAACCATGATTCTCACTTTGAAAAGCGGTGTCTCCAAAAAAGACGTCGAGAAGGTAATCGCCAAAATCAAGGAACTGGGCTACAAGCCGTCGGTTTCTCCGGGCACTGAACGCATCGTCATCGGTGTGATCGGGGACCGGGCCATCCTTCACAAGGACAAATTCGAAACGCTCGAAGCCGTTGAAACCGTGACGCCCATCTCGAAGCCGTACAAGATGGTGTCCCGCGAATTCAAGAAAGAGAACACGATCATCACGATCGGCAAGAATGTGAAGGTCGGCGGCAAACAGGTCATCATCGTCGGCGGCCCCTGCTCCGTCGACACCCGCGAGAATCTCATGGAGAACGCCCGCGGCATCAAGAAGAACGGCGGCCATATCCTCCGAGGCGGCGCGTTCAAGCCTCGTAGCTCGCCCTACGCGTTTCAGGGACTCGGTGAGAAGGCGCTTCAGATGCTCGTTGAAGCACGCAAGGCGACCGGCCTTCCGATTGTCACGGAAGTCATGGACCCGCGTCAGGTTGAAATGGTGTGCCGCTATGCGGACGTACTCCAGATCGGAGCACGCAACGCCCAGAACTTCGATCTTCTGAAGGAAGTCGGCAACACGAAGAAGCCGGTCGTGCTGAAGCGCGGCATGTCGACCACGATCGAAGAGTGGCTGATGGCCGCCGAGTACATCCTGTCGCGCGACAACCCGAACGTCATCCTCTGCGAACGCGGCATCCGCACCTTTGAAACCGCGACGCGCAACACGCTGGATCTCAGCGCGGTTCCCGTCGTGAAGCATCTCAGCCATCTTCCGATCTTCGTTGACCCGTCGCACGGTGTCGGCGTCCGCGAATTCATCGGCCCGATGGCGCGCGCCGCAGTCGCCGCCGGCGCCGACGGCATCATGCTCGAAGTCCATCCGCGTCCCGGCGAAGCGCTGTCCGACGCGCACCAGGCGCTGCTCCCGTCCCAGTTCCATCAGATCGTGAAGGAGATCAAGGCCGTTGCAGAGGCCGTCGGTCGCCACATCTAAGCCGGCGCAGCCGGTTGCGATCTGCCTCGTCGGCGTAGGGCTGATCGGCGGCTCGCTCGGCATGGCGCTTCGGCGTGTACGGCGCGGTGGTCACCGCGCGTACCACGTGACGGGCCTCGGACGCTCGAACGCCGGGCTTCGCGAAGCCACCCGTCTCGGCGCCATCGACGCCGGGTCCGTGGATGTCCGGCAAGCGCTTTCGTCCGCGGGGATCGTCGTTCTTTGCGTTCCGGTTCAGGATATCCTCGCGGTCGCGCGCAAACTTGTTCCTCACTTGCAGCCCGGTACCATTCTGACCGACGTCGGCAGCGTAAAAGGCCCGGTTGTTGCCGGAATGAAGAAGATCCTCTCCCGCCGCCGCGACGTACGCTTTGTCGGTGGACATCCGATGGCGGGATCCGAAAAGAAGGGCGTTCGCCACGCAACGGCGTCCCTGTTCCGCGGCGCCACCTGCGTTCTCACCTCGTCCCCCCGGGAAGCGAAATCCATTCAGCGCCTCTGGCGTGACGCGGGCGCGAAATGTCTCGCGCTTTCCGCCGAGCGGCACGATCACTGGATTGCGGTGACTAGCCATCTTCCGCATCTCCTCGCTTTCTCTCTCATGTCAAAGTTCTCCGACGCCGCGGTTCACGATCCAAAAATTAAATCTCTCGCGGCCGGATCCTTCCGGGACATGACGCGCGTCGCTGGCGCCGACCCGAAACTCTGGAGTGGCGTCATCACAATGAACAGATCCGCGCTGGCCGCCGCGTTCAAGGATTTTTCCCGGCGGGCCGCTGCCCTGGCCGGGCAGGACATAGCCGTGCTCCGCCGTTCGCTCTCCCGCGTGGCGGCCGCCAAGAAGGCGCTGAAGTGATTCAGCGCGTCACCCGCGCCCGCCGTCTGGCGGGCGACATCGTTATTCCCTCCGATAAATCCCTGACGCACCGCTCCGTCATGTTCTCCGCGCTGGCGAAGGGGACCTCCGTCATCCACAACCCGCTTCCCGCCGTCGACTGCCTCTCGACGGCGTCGGTGATGAAAGCCCTGGGCGCCGACGTTTCCACAGCGGGGAATACGTGGACCGTCACGGGAAAAGGACTCTGGGGATTCCGAAAGCCCAGCGGCGTTCTCGACTGCGGAAATTCCGGGACCACGATGCGGCTGATCAGCGGGATCCTGGCCGCGCAACCTTTTGAAACCACGCTCACCGGAGACGCCTCTCTCAATTCCCGCCCGATGGGTCGCGTCGCCGAACCGCTCCGCGAAATGGGAGTAACCATTGTCCTTGATGGCGGCAAGCATGCGCCGATGAAGATTTCAGGACGGAAGGATCTGAATCCCGTGCGGTGGAACAGCAAGTTGGCCAGCGCTCAGGTGAAGTCCTGCATCCTTCTGGCGGGCCTCCATGCGACGGGAGAAACCTCGTTCGAAGAACCTTCGCTGTCGCGCGATCACACGGAGAGAATGCTCGCCGCCTGTGGCGTTCCTGTCAAACGCAGCGGCAACCGTGTCACGGTGACAGGGCCCGCGGAGCTGGCTCCTCAGGAATGGCACGTGCCGGGCGACATTTCGAGCGCCGCATTCTTTCTCGTCGCCGGCGCGATTGTGCCGGGCGCCCGCCTCCGGTTGAAATCGGTGAACATGAATCCCACTCGTACCGGCATCCTGGACGTCCTGAAAGCCGCGGGCGCCAGCGTCCGCGCGGAAAACGAACGGATCTCCGGCGGAGAACCGATGGCTGATCTCGTCGTCGACCGTCAGAACAATCTGAAAGCCTTCAACATCGACGCCGCCATCGCGCCACGGTTGATCGATGAAGTCCCGGTTCTGGCCATTGCCGCGTCCCAGGCGAACGGGACCTCCGTCTTCACGGGTCTCGAGGAACTCCGCGTGAAGGAAACCGACCGGCTCGCCGCCGTCGCGAAAAACCTTCGGGCCATGGGCGGGAATGTAGAGGAGCATCCGGATGGCCTAGTCATTCACGGCCCCACGAGGCTTCACGGCACGGCGCTGTCGTCCTTCGACGATCACCGCATTGCGATGTCCTTCGGAATCGCGGGTCTCGTTGCCGACGGAGTAACCGTCATCGAGGGCGCTGAAGCGGTCGTCATTTCCTTCCCGTCATTCTGGGAGTACCTCTCCGCGCTTTCCGCGTCATGACCGCAGAAAACCCCCCTTCCGCGCCGCGCCCGCTGTACGCCAACCGGTTCATGTATCTTTTTATCCGTCTTCTGGCAGGACTCCTGTTCCGGACATTCTGGCGGTTGAAGATTTCGGGACTCGAGAACGTGCCGCTCTCCGGTCCGCTGATCGTCGCCCCGAATCACCGGTCCTACGCGGATCCGCCGCTGATCGGCGTCGCCGTTCCGCGTCCTGTTTACTTTCTCGCGAAGAGGGAGCTCTTCACCTTTCCGCCCTTCGGCTGGTTCATCCGCAGCCTCAACGCGCATCCGTTAAACCGTGCGGGGGACATCGCCGCCTTCCGTGAGGCGTCGCGAATCCTGAAGGGCGGCGGGGGAATCATCATTTTTCCGGAAGGCCGGCGCATTGATGGCGACAAATTCGGCGAGGCCAAGGCCGGCCTCGGCATGCTGGCCTCGGTGACGGGCGCAAAAATCCTGCCCGTGTACATCCACGATTCGGCCCACCTGATCCGGTTTGCCCGGGTCGAGGTCTGGTTCGGCAAGCCGGTCGACCCCGCGGAATTCTCCACGTACGAAGAGATCGCCGCGCGGGTGATGGCGGAAATTGCATCTCTTCGTGACGCCCGGCTGGCCTGATTTTAAGCCGGGCCGCGGGGGAGATATGCTATCTTCTGGCTCGATTTTGG
>JAYTIE010000113.1:0-12179 GCA_043732015.1 Elusimicrobiota bacterium
CTCACGTGGTGACGTCGGACGGAGAAGCCGTCGGACCGGTTCAGTACGAATCGGATCGGGCCCGTTTCCTTGGACGGGGACGCGGCGTCGCTACCCCCATGTCCGTTATTGATGGCCTTCCGTTGACCAACACGGCAGGAGCGGTTCTGGACCCTATCGTCAGCCTTCGCTCCCGCATCCGGCTCAATCCAGGCGAGTCGGCGCACGTCGCGTTCACGACAATGGTGGGACCATCCCGGAAGGACGTTCTGGATCTGGCCGACAAATACCACGATCCCGCCACGTACGAGCGCACCGTCACGCAGGCCTGGACGCACGCGCACGTCCAACAGAGCCATCTCGGTCTTACGCCCACCGAAGCGCATCTCTACCAGAACCTGGCCAGCCGCATCCTGTTCGCTCATGCTTCTTCCCGGCCTTCCGAGGAGATTCTGGTTCGAAACACGCGCGGCGCTTCGGGGTTGTGGCCCCACGGAATTTCCGGCGATCTGCCGATCGTCCTGGTGCGCATCGACGATCTGGACGACGCAGGCATCATTCGGGAGTCGCTTCGTGCTTACGAGTACTGGCGGATGAAGAACCTGGCGGTTGACCTCGTCATCGTGAATGAGAAAGCGCATTCCTACGTGCAGGAGCTTCAGACGCACGTCGAAAGCATGGTCCGCGCGGCCCAGACCGTCGTTCGGGCGAAATCCGAAGGCCCGCAGGGCGCTATATTCGTGATTCGCGGCGAGCGGCTCACTCCTGAAGAAAGGGTTCTTCTGCGAACCGTCGCGCGCGTGACGCTCAACAGCCAGCAGGGAACGCTTTCCCAGCAGGTGGAACGGCTGGAAGGGAACGATCAATCGGAAGAGAGCGAGAGGCACCGCCCCCCGCAGTATCTTGCGCATTCCGAGCCGAGCTTTGAAACACCCAACCTGGAATTCTTCAATGGACTCGGCGGGTTTTCTGGGGATGGACGAGAGTATGTGACGGTCCTGGGGACCGGTCAGTGGACGCCGGCGCCCTGGGTGAACGTGGTGGCGAACCCGGAGTTCGGTTTCCAGGCGTCGGAATCCGGCTCCGGTTATACGTGGTCGCTCAACAGCCGGGAGAACCAGATCACCCCGTGGTCGAACGATCCCGTGTCCGATCCTTCCGGCGAACTATTCTACGTGCGTGACGAGGAGACAGGCGAGGTCTGGACACCCACGGTTCTGCCGATTCGAGAAGAGGCCTGGCCGTACATCGCCCGTCACGGGCAGGGCTACAGCCGGTTCGAACATGAGTCCCACGGCATTGCTCTCTCCCTTCTCCAGTTCGTCGCGCCGGAAGATCCCGTTAAGATTTCCCGGCTCACCATCGAAAACCGTTCCGGACGGTCTCGCCGGATTTCCGTAACCGCCTATGTGGAGTGGGTGCTGGGAACCTCGCGAAGCGCCTCGGCCCCTTTTATCGTCACTGAAATGGACGATTCCTGCGGCGCTCTTCTTGCCAGGAACCCCTGGAACACGGAGTTTGCGCAACGCGTCGCCTTCGCTCATCTCGAAGGCCGGCAGGAGTGGACGGGAGACCGAACGGAATTCCTCGGTAGAAACGGAACGCTGGATCGTCCTGCAGCCATGGGAAATCGTGTTCCTCTTTCAGGGCGTCTGGGCGCGGGACTGGATCCGTGCGCAGCGCTTCAGAAGACGGTCGAGGTGAAAGCGGGAGAGAGAGTGGAGGTCGACTTTTTTCTCGGTCAAGCCGCGGACCGCGACAGCGCTGTTGAGCTCGTCAAGAAGATGCGACATTCCTCTCTGGGCGAGGTCTTCGCGCAGGTGACACGCAACTGGGACGATGTTCTCTCGACGGTAACGATTCGCACCCCGGACAACGCGATGAACCTTCTGGTCAACCGCTGGCTCTTGTACCAGACGCTTTCCTGCCGACTCTGGGCACGGTGCGGCTTCTATCAGGCCGGAGGCGCTTTCGGCTTCCGTGACCAATTGCAGGATGTCATGTCGCTGATCATTGCCCGCCGCGACCTGGCGCGCGAACACATCCTTCGCACCGCCGCGCGGCAGTTTCCCGAAGGCGACGTGCAGCATTGGTGGCATCCGCCGTCGGGCCGCGGCGTTCGAACAAAAATCTCCGATGACCTCCTCTGGCTTCCGTATGTGGTCAATCACTACATCGAAGTCACCGGAGACGTGGGCATCCTCGATGAACCGGTATCGTTCCTCGAAGGACAGGCCATTTTGCCGGAGCGGGAAGACGCCTATTTCGAGCCCCGCGTTTCAGAGACGAAAGCCACTCTTTTCGAACATTGCGCCCGCACGCTCGACCGCAGTCTGGCCGTCGGCGCCCACGGTCTTCCGCTCATGGGCAGCGGGGACTGGAACGATGGAATGAACCGGGTCGGAATCGAAGGAAAGGGCGAAAGCGTCTGGCTGGCCTGGTTCCTTCACGCCACGCTTTGGGAGTTTTCAAAGTTGGCGGAAAAGCGCGGCGAGCAGGAACGCGCGGAGAAATGGCGCCTTCATGGGGGAGACCTCAAGACCGCGGTGGAGCACCACGGCTGGGACGGGGAATGGTATCGCCGTGCCTATTTCGACGACGGGACGCCGCTCGGTTCCAGCGCCAATACAGAGTGTCGAATTGATTCTATCGCCCAGACCTGGGCCGTGATCTCAGGCGCCGCGGACCCGGCTCGCGCGGCGCGCGCCATGGCGGCGTTTCAATCACAGCTGGTCCGGAAAGAAGAAGGACTCATTCTCCTCTTCGCTCCCCCATTCGACCAGACCAAGCCGAACCCCGGTTACATTCAGGGTTATCTTCCTGGCGTCCGGGAGAACGGCGGTCAGTACAGTCATGCGGCAGCCTGGAGCGTCTTTGCCTTTGCGGCGCTCGGCGACGGAGACACCGCTTCACAGCTGTTTTCAATGATTAACCCCGTAAACCATGGCGCTTCCCGCGCGGGAATTCAGCGCTACAAGGTGGAACCGTATGTCATGGCGGGAGACGTATATTCCAACCCGCAGCATGTGGGGCGGGGTGGCTGGACATGGTATTCGGGTTCGGCGGGATGGATGTACCGTGGGGCCCTGGAGGCCATTCTGGGATTCAGACTGAAAGCCCGGGAGCTCTTCATGGACCCGTGCATACCGGCGTCATGGCCCTCGTTCGAAATTTCTTTCCGCTATCACGCGGCCCAGTACGAACTGAAGGTTGATAACCCCAAGGGCGTCTGTAGGGGCGTCGTTTCAGTGGAAATGGATGGGCGTCCTCTTCGCATCGCCGGCGGAATTCCCCTCAGCGAAGAACCCCGGTCGCATCAGATCCGGATCGTCCTCGGCTGAAAAAAGGTGTTGCCCTAGAATTCTCGGGTCAACTGCAGGGAGAGAGTTTTAAGGTTCCTCTGGGAGGCACAGTTATTTTTACCTGATCGTCGAAAGTTTCCGATAAATCTACGGTTCAAACGTACATCTGTTGTGAACCGTTTCATCAAAGCCAGATTTCTATCAATTCTCGTGTTGATTTCCCTCGTTTTTTCCGAGGGAAACGCCGCGCCCCTTCTAACCGCCCCTGTCGACAAGGTGGAGTCGCCTTCGCCAGGCAAACCTCCCAGGACCGCTTCACCCCAGCCAGATCGAGTCCTTCCTGGGGAAAAGTCGGTTCGAAAGAGTTATCTGATTCCCACCCTGGAGATTCCGGCCTTTATTTTCCTTTTGAACAGGTTCGATTACTACTTTGTCTCTCCCAGAAGCGATTACGATGTGACGTATCACTCGACGCGCGACCACCTTAAGCACGGGCCCTGGGTTGTCGATCAGGATGCGTTCGCAATCAACCAGATCGGCCATCCCTATCAAGGCGCGCTGTATTACGGCTTCGCCCGTTCGGCCGGATTGAATTACTGGGAATCTCTGGTTTTCAGCAATCTGGGAAGCCTGGTATGGGAAGAGACCGGTGAAACGACAAAACCTTCCTACAACGATCAGGTGGCCAGCGGGACAGCGGGGAGCTTTATCGGGGAAGCGCTTTACCGTCTCTCCAACCTGGTTATCGAGGAAGGGGGTAAGGACCCTTCGACATTGAGAAAAATTGCCGCCGGCGCGATTTCGCCCCCAACCGAATTGAACCGGCTTCTTTTCGGAGACCGTTATGGGCCCGTCCTTGCCAGCCGCCATCCTGCGATATTTTCCACGCTGCAGTTGGGAGCCGCTTCAAACAGTTCAGCGGACGCTGCGGGAAGTCAGACCAAACTTTCCCCCACCATCGAGTTTGGAGATTTTTCCGTTGCTTACGGTCTTCCCGGAAAAGAAGCGTACCGCTACCTGCGCCCATTCGATTACTTCTCTTTGGAAGCGCAGACCCTCGTCGACAAATCGAGCACGTTCACAACGGCCTACATTCGCGGCCTTCTTTTTGGAACCGGTTACGATCTTGGGGATTCTTATCGCGGTGTCTGGGGCCTCTACGGCTCGTTTGACTACGTCTCACCGCAGGTCTATCGAATGTCGACGACGGCGGCTTCGCTCGGAACCACAGGACAATGGTGGATTTGGGACAAGACGGCTCTTCAAGGAACCGCCATGGCCGGCGTTGGATACGGTTCTGCGGGAACCATCAGCCCCGACAAGACCGAACCAGATTATCACTACGGAGTCACACCTCAGGAGCTTCTCGCCTTGCGTTTGATCATGAGTCGCCGGTTGATGCTGGACGTGACCGGGAGAAATTATTTCATAACGGGAAAAGGCGCTTCCAAGGCGAGAGGGCGTGAACGAATTCAGAACGTCGGATCTTCGCTCACAGCCCGAATTTTTGGACGTCAGGCGCTCTCCGTTGGATACACGTTTGCCAGACGTTCGGCGCGTTACGACGCCGGAACAATTCCATCGCGGGATCAACTTGTTCGCACCGTGTATGTGACCTACACCTTGCTGGGGCGGCCCGACTTAGGCGCGGTGGCTTGGGGTGGGAACGGATTCGACGACTGACAGAAACCTGAGACGCCTGCTTTCCCCTAAAGTCGTTCCACGTTCATTTTCTTCCGAATCTGGGCCAGCGTGTCTTCAGCAAACGGGCGATATTCAGTCGCCATCGCGGAGATCGCCAACTTCTCCGCCTTCTTTAAATGCTCCCCCGTCGTCAGGTACACCATCGCCAGGTTGTTGTTCGCTCCGCCATTCGAAGGATTCCGTCTAAGAACGCGTTCATAAAAATTCGCCGCCTGCCTGTATTCCCTGCGGCCATAGCTCGCGTTGCCCAGGGCCATCAGGGCGGGTTCAAAATTCTTATCGACGGCAAGTGCTTCGTGGTACTCTGCTTCCGCTTCTTTCGTCAAATCTTGTCGCTCGTAGGTGGCCCCCAGAGCGAAGTGCTCCTCAGCGGACATGCGGAATTCGAGGTCCGGGGCGCGGCGAGAGCGAGGCTCGATGGCTGCATGAGCCTCGGTTGGAGCGACGATGAGCATCCAGTGGTCAGCGTCTTTCCATCCGCGAGAAAAGCGGCGGTAGGAAGCGAATTTGTCCTTCGCTGAGCCGGAGTGAACATACAGACCTTGTCGCTGGTCATCAAAGCCGGTCACAACGAGAAAGTGTCCTATTGGATGCTTGCGGGTGCCAAAATCCAGATAAGCGATCACGGGGTGTTTTCGTCGGATCTCGACTTTGATGTCCTCAAAGGATCCGGAAATAACTTCGCCCGTGAGACCGTGTTTTGTGAGGGCAGGTTTCATATCCATCGGCAGGGTTCCGTGGATCTTCGGGGTGTAGATTTCGGCTTTCACACTCGCCATCGTGACGTCCTTCTGCCAATACCGAAGAACGCTCGTCAGCGCCGCAGGGCCGCACTGATCTGTGGTATTGGAAAAAAAAGGAACGCCGGGAAGACGAACGATTTCGGTGAATTCTGGCGCGCCCGCGCTTCCCGCGGAAGTCTTTGCCACGGCGCGGGGCGCGCAGGCGGCCAGGGCAAGCGCGAAGCTGACCGCCACCACTCTCTTCAGGACTAAACCCGCTTGAACAGGTAGACGATCAGCAGCACGAGGATGATGACGACGAGAACGCCAACGACGCCATCCCGTCCGGGTTGTTGCTGATGAATCCTCGTCGCGACCTGATGGAGTTCACGGTCGGACAGGTTGTTCAGCCGCGATTCCACTTCGGGACGGGTCAGGTCAAAGTTCAGAAGATGCTGGCCGACCTCTTTTTGTTCGAGGAAGGTTTGTACGGTTTGAAGGTCCTGCGAACGCGTCAGGCAGGCGGTCGGGGACACCGGTGGCGCCAACATGGCTTCCGCTCGGCCGATTGAGATCGATACTACGGCCGCTACCAAAACCATCGCCAAACAGCGTTTTGCTCTCATTCGCATAGAATTCTCCTTTTCTTGAGGCGTACTTCTGTAACCTACGGCTGACGGTGGGAAAAGTTGGCTGAGGGGTTGGTGAGTACAGAGAGAGAGGAGGAGAAAGTGATCGTTAATAACTCGATAGAGCACAAATCGTCGTTCACGGGGTTCGCCAAGTGGACATCGCGCCTCATGGGCCGGCCCCTGTCGTTCATGTCGGCCGTCGCCGTGGTTGTCGCCTGGGTCGCAACGGGCCCAATCTTTCATTACAGTGATACCTGGCAACTGGTTATCAACACGGGAACAACCGTGGTGACGTTTCTCATGGTGTTCCTTATCCAGAACACCCAAAACCGGGAAGGTGAGGCGATACAAATCAAGTTGGATGAACTCCTGAGGGCGACTTCCAAGGCTCACAACGCACTTCTCGCCATCGAAGAGTTGGATGAGGACGAACTTCTCAACCTGAGGGAGATCTACAAGGATCTGGCCAAAGAGGCGCGCGAAGAATTGAAGCGGGGCGGAAACGACCTCGGATGTCCAAAAGTCAAGCACAGGGATGCGCCGCACTGATCTGGTCATGACGACATCTGAACGGACCGGTGCGGTACATGAGATTTCCGCGGACGTGATCCGCGCGCTCGCCATTCTTTTCATCGTGACGGTGCATGTCTCCGTTCCCGTCTGCCGGGAACCCTCGTTGTTCGGGTCGTTCGCATGGTGGACGGCCAATGTCTTCGGTTCAATCGCCCGGATCGGCGTGCCGCTGTTTTTCATGTTGAGCGGCCGTTTTCTGCTGGCCCCCAACCGGGAAGAAAGCCTTTCAACATTTTTCCGGAGGCGGGGCTCCAAAGTCCTCATTCCTTTCCTGAGCTGGGGCGTTTTCTATCTGTTTCTCAAACACCATTGGGAAGGTCAGGCGTTTTCTGCAAAGCACGTGATTGGCGAAATCATTCAGGGGCCCGTCTATTTGCATTTCTGGTTTTTTTACGTCCTTTTCGGCCTCTACCTGGTGACACCGCTCCTGCGGGTGCTGGTCAGAAATCTCGACAAGGTTACGGCAAAGTATTTCCTCGCCCTCTGGTTCGCCGTCAATGGCGTCCTGCCCGTGGTCACGCGCTTTTCCGGCCTTAACTTCGGAATTGATTTTGTGGTGGTGAACGTCTACACGGGATATTTCGTCGCGGGCGCGCTGTTAAAGGACCTCCCCGTCGTTCGTCACCGCGTTCTGCTGGGCGCTCTCACCGTCGTGTCTGTGGCTGCGGGCGCCGTTGGTTCGCGATGGGCCAGCTCACCAGCCTCCTTCGACGAGTTTTTCGTGGTCAACGGCGCCCCCAACGTCATCATCAGTTCCGTGAGCCTATATTTGCTTCTGGGTTCGTTTGAAGGCTCCTTTCGGAGTCTTTCCGGCTCGCATTGGATCAGGCTTTCCGCTGTGTTGAGCCGCCACAGTTTCGGAATTTATCTCGTTCACCCTTTCATCCTTCAGCTGCTCCGCACCCGTTGGCATTGGCTCCGTCCGGAATACTTTCCGCTGCTGAACATTCCATTTTCCGTCTTGGTCGTGATAGTCATTTCCCTCACGCTCTCCGCGCTTTTGCGCCGCACCCCCCTCCTCAACCGTACAGTGGGCGGATAGGGTCCTCTCAGACGTCAGAACTTTTCCCAGACCGGTTCGTATCTATCTTTGGTGACCAGCCTTTTCATCTCTTGATATTTCTATCTGGTTCTTTTTTAAAGACGGAAATCTACCATCCGTGAGATGGGATTAGCGGAGAAATAATGACCCATTCTGAATCCAATTCCCCCACATTGCTCTCTAAATCACCGACCGGGATAAGCGGTCTGGACCAAATCACGAACGGAGGCCTACCAAAAGGGCGTCCGACGCTTTTGTGCGGTAACGCCGGATGCGGGAAAACGGTTTTCGCGATGGAATTCCTCGTTAACGGGGCCCTTCAGTTCGGGGAACCCGGGGTGTTTGTTTCCTTCGAAGAATCCCCGGACGATCTCCGCAAGAACTTTGCCTCTTTGGGCTTTGACATACCGCGGCTTGAGAAAGAAAAGAAGATCGCTTTGAGTTACGTCCATGTGGAAAAGTCAGAGATTGTTGAAACTGGCGAATACGATCTCGAAGGACTTTTCATCCGGCTTGATCATGCCATCAAATCCATCGGCGCAAAGCGCGTCGTTCTCGACACGATCGAGGCGCTTTTTTCCGGATTCTCAAACGACGCCATGCTTCGTGCCGAGTTGCGGCGTTTGTTCCGTTGGCTGAAGGACCGGGGCGTGACGGCGATCATCACGGGCGAGAGAGGCGGAGCCGCCCTCACGCGTCAGGGCATTGAAGAGTACGTCTCCGATTGCGTGATTCTTCTGGATCACCGGAACATCAATCAGGTCTCGACCCGTCGAATCACGATTGTTAAATATCGCGGCTCCGCCCACGGAACCAACGAATATCCATTCCTGATAGACGCCGAGGGTGTTTCGGTTCTGCCCATCACATCGCTCGAGCTTGATTTGCACAAAAGCCACGCCACCCGGATCACCACGGGAATCGAAGATCTGGACAAGATGCTCGGCGGGAAGGGCATTTATAAAGGGAGCACACTCCTTCTCTCCGGTTCGGCGGGGACGGGAAAGACGAGCATTGCCGCTTTCCTGGCGAAGTCCACCTGTGTCAGAAAGGAAAAATGTCTTTTCTTCTGCTTTGAAGAGTCGACCAGCCAGCTCGTCTCCAACATGCGTTCGATAGGACTGGAGCTCGGCGACGATGTGAAGGCCGGATTGCTCGTCGTGAAATCGTCCCGCCCGACCATGCATGGCCTGGAGGAGCACCTGGTCCAGATGCATAGATTGATAGAGCAAACCCGTCCCTCCCTGGTGGTCCTTGATCCCATCACCAGTTTCGTTAATTCGGGTTCTGTCACCGACGTCGGCTTGATGATGACCCGGTTGTTCGACTACATGAAGTTACGGGACATCACCTCCGTGTTCACAATGTTAGCGGAGGAAAGCGACGTGAGAGATCAGGCGACGCTCGGTATTTCCTCTCTGGCTGATGCCTGGATATCCATTGATCGAATCAAGACTGCCGGGAAGCGAACCAGACAACTTAGCGTCCTCAAAGCGCGCGGAATGGCTCATTCCGACGCGCCCCACGAACTCATATTTTCCGAACGGGGCGTGAATTTGGCCGAGTCAGGCGTGGCGGGGAGAAATTAAGATGGTTGAAAGTAATGGGAATGGCTCCGAAAAGCCCGACATCAACCACTGGAATCTTCGATTGTATGTGGCGGGTCAAACGCCCAAGTCCCTGGCCGCCTTTACAAATCTAAAAAGAATCTGCGAAGAGCATTTGGCCGGGCGTTACCAGATCAATGTGATAGACCTCCTCGAAAATCCTCAGCTTGCAGAAGGCGATCAGATCATGGCGATCCCCACGGTGGTTCGCCACCTCCCACCTCCTGTCAAAAAATTGATTGGCGACCTCGCCGATACAGAGAGGGTTCTCATTGGGCTCGATCTTCGTCCAAGAGAAGTCCGGAGCTAACACGATGGAAACTATTTCTGTCGATCCGAAGGAAGACTATCTCCTTAAACTTTATATTGCGGGGAGCACGCCTCATTCGCTTCGAGCCGTTGCCAACATCAAATCGATCTGCGAGCAATATCTCGAGGGCCGTTACAGGCTTCAGGTAATCGATATTTTTGAAAACCCCTCGCTGGCGGAAGGCGAGCAAATCATCGCCGCTCCGACACTGGTCAAGCAACTTCCCGAACCGCTCCGGCGCCTGGTCGGAGACATGTCAAATCAGGAACGCGTTCTTGTCGGACTTGATCTCCGGCAACGCTCTAGCCATGTCTGAAAATCGCGATCTCTCCGCCGAGCGCAGGGACGTTCGGCCTCCGGAACTGACGGCCGAACAGCTTCGGGCTCGGCTTCAGGAACTCGAGGAAACGCTTCGCGCGATCCGCGAGGGCGAGGTGGACGCGCTCGTTGTGTCGGGGCGTGGCGGAAAGAGGGTTTTTACACTACAGGGCGCTGATCATGTCTATCGCGTTCTTGTTGAAGGAATGAGAGAAGGCGCGGTGACCTTCAATCACCAGGGCCATATTCTGTATTCCAATCGCCGTTTTGCGGAGATGGTGGGGCGCCCGGCCGCGACTTTGATCGGAATACCGATTGCCTCCGTCTTCGGTCCCCGCGAAAGAGAAAGGTTCTCCAGGATCGTCAAAGAGGCGTCGCTCGGAGCGAGTTCTGGAGAAGCGACACTGGAACGGTCAGACGGGAGCCGGTTCTCGGTGCAGCTCTCCATCAGCCCTTTGGAGATTGAAGGTTGGACAATTTCCTGCATGGTCCTCACCGATCTTTCCGTGATCAAGCAGGCCGAAGAGAAGCTCCGCCGGGCGCACCTGGAACTCGAGAAGCGGGTGAATGAGCGAACGATGGACCTTTCCCGGTCGAATGCTGAACTCGAGCAGTTCGCCTACGTCGCATCTCATGACCTTCAGGAGCCGCTTCGGAAGGTGACTCTCTTCATTGAAATGCTGTCTTTGAAAAACCCGGGGCTGGCGCCGGAATCTTCCCAGTACATCGAGCAGGCCCTGAAAGGTATTGACCGGATGCGTAGCCTCATTCGGGACCTTCTTGCGTTTTCAGGCGTGACGCGCGCTGAAACCAAGCTCGATAATGTCGACCTGAACGAAGTTGTCGTTCAGGTCCTGGGCGATCTTGAGGAAACGATCAAGTTGAAGAAAGCCCAGGTATCGACGGTGTCACTGCCCGAATTCGTCGGCAACCGGTTTCACATGTATCAGCTGTTTCAGAACCTGATCGGAAATGCCCTGAAGTTCAACGACGGAGATCAACCGACCGTTCGTATTTCCGCTGAAAAGGTAAACGGAGAATTCCAGATCGGAATCCACGACAACGGAATCGGGATTGAGGAGCAATATCTCTCACGAATCTTCAAGGTGTTCCAGCGCCTTCACGGAAAGCATCAATACCCGGGAAACGGCATCGGTCTGGCCACCTGCCAGCGTATTGTTCAGCAATACGCTGGACGCATCTGGGTAGAATCCACGCCAGGAAAGGGATCGAGCTTCTTCTTCACATTCTCCGCCCCGTAACGATCCGCTAGGCAATCACCATTGTCAGCGTGCCAATCGCAATCAAGGTAAGACCCACCCATTCGGCGGTCCGGAGATGCTCCCCGAGCACGACAACCGCCAGGAGAACAGCGACGACAACGCTGAATTTGTCGATTGAAGCCACGATGGAGGCGGGGCCCATCTGCAAGGCGCGGTAATAGCACAACCAGGACAGGCCTGTGGCAATGCCCGAAAGGGCAAGAAACAGCAGGGTGTGCCGCGATATTTCCGACAGAGGCCGCCATTCTCCCCGCATATGAACGATGAGGGCGATAACGGGGAGAAGCACCACGATGCGGATCAGCGTCGCCAGGTTCGACGGAACGTCTTTCACGCCGATTTTGGAAAGAATTGCGGTCAGACCGGCGAAGAAGGCGGAACCGATGGCGAATAATTTCCAATTCATACGTACCTCTCTATTCCTTCCGCCTGGTTCACCAGTGCACGATATTTGGCGAGAATTTCGTTTCGCTCGAGGCCGATTCTCGATCCTCACATTGAGCACGGATTTAACCTTTTTTCCCCACCCGGGTAGCGATTCCGTTCGTCCAAAAGTCTAGGATGCGGGTAGGACCACCCATGCACAGACCTTCCGTTCGTTTCTTCTTCGCCGTGAGTCTCGCGATGCTCTTATTCGCGGCGTTTCTGAAATTGTCTTCTGAGTTCCGTGAAGGCGAGGTAGAAGCCCAGGATCGTAAGATTCTCAC
>JAYTIE010000114.1:0-1719 GCA_043732015.1 Elusimicrobiota bacterium
CCTTCATAGACGCGGTAAGCCGCGTTGTACAGGCCCACGTCGGCATTTCCTCTCATCGCGGCCAGCATCACGGTGTCCAGGTAGCTGTAAAGGTTGGCCGTTACGTAATAGGCGCCGATCGGAATGCCAGCCGTCAGCATGGTCAGAAGAAAATTACGGTCGAAGTTGAAAGTCAGTTCGCCGACGAGGCCGCGGGAGAGGAGCCAGGCGAGGACGACGTCGAACACCCGCACGATCAGGAACGCGAGGCAGAGTCCATGCAGTCCATATCCGCCGTAAAGGGCAAACCCACCGACAAGGAGCAGCGCGATTCGTTCCACGCCCAGACTGATCATTTCTCTCTCAAACCGTTCGCTGGCGATGTAGGTGGCCCTGAACGTGTCTTTGATGGATTTAAGGACCTGGGAGGCCGCGATGAGATAGACGGCGGTCAGGGTGGCCGGCGAGGGATCGATCCGGGGAACGATCAACCGGCTGGCAACGAAAATCAGCGGCGCGGCGATGATCTTCCATGACAGCGCATGGATGAGATAGCGCCCCCCCTCCTCTTTCCGACGGGAAACTTCGCGGATCAGAAGGTGATAGAAGCCGGGGTCGAGGATCGGATCAAAGAAGAGAACGAAGGCGAGCGCGAAGGAAAACCGGCCGAAGTCTTCCGGACCCAACACACGTCCCGCGGAAACGAGGAGCAGAAAAAGAAAAACAGCAGAACCTGCCGCGACGCCGAATTTCAGGAAATTCTTGATCAATTCTTTATCCCGAGCGACAGGTAGACGTCCACCACTTTCCTGGAATCGTTTCTTTCCACCACAGAGGCGCGAGCCGCCATACCGAGGCGTAACCGGTCTTCCGGATGTTGGCTAAGCGAGGTCATGGCCTCGAGCAGCGCCTGGTGGTCCTGGTAGGGAACAAGAATTCCGTTCTCGTCGTCCCTGACGAGGTCTACATTTCCGTCAACGGCCGTAACGATGCCCGGCATTCCACAGGCCATCGCTTCCAGCAGCGAAAGACTGGTCGCTTCTGACTGCGACGGGAGAACGAAGACGTCGCCGGCCTGAAGATAATCGAGAACGTTGTCCACCTTCCCCGTGAAGACAACGGAGTCCTCAAGGTTGTTCTCGATGACGAATTCCCGGAGACGAATCTCCAGCTGGTTGGAGAATCCCAGTACTCCGCCGACGAGGAAAAGCTTCCCATTTTGGGTTTCGTGGAAAGGAAGCCATGCCTCGGTCAGGTACTCGAGTCCCTTTCCCGGAGCGAGACGCCCCGTGTAGATGAAGGCCAACTCGTCGCCAATGCCGAATTTTTCCCGGAGTTCCGCGCGCCGTTCCGGGGTCGCTGGTTTGAAGAAGTTTGTGTCGACGCCATTTGTCGTGCGGATCAGGAGCTTCGGCGGAAGTCCCCCGCGCATGAACTCCGCTTCAATCGCAGAGCAGATGCACAGGAAGCCATCGGACCGCCGCAGAAGACGGTTGCGGGCGTGGACAAAGGCGTCGTAAAAAAATGTTTTCAGAAACGACATCTGTTCATTCCGGTATTTTGTGCCGTAGCTTCCGTCGATTTCTCCGCACGATTCGGCCCGGAGAATGCATTTCTTGCCCAGGAGCTTCGCCGCAACGAGCGCGACAAGGCCCAGAACTTTCAGATCACACGTAATGATGGTGTCGTAACGCTTCCGGAAACGGATCAGCGCGAGGAAAACGCCGGGCAACATGGCGA
>JAYTIE010000115.1:0-12130 GCA_043732015.1 Elusimicrobiota bacterium
GACTTAACACAAAAACCGCCTCTCAAAACCAACCCGATCCGGGCCACCCCACCCTCGACGAAATCTGAACCGGTTCAGCCCCTACAACCCCGCCCCAGAATGTCCCCGACACCAATGAGGACCAGCGCGCCAAACCCTAGGCGCCTGGCCAACGGCGTCAACGTCGTCATTGCCCCGCCTTGTAGCCCGCCAGGTCCGCCGCCACGGGCCCCATGGGGAGGTCGCAGGTGATCCGCACGGGAATGTGCCGGGGGTCGGCCGTGAACCACACGAAGGCCTTCACGTCGGAACCTTCTTCCCCCGCTTTGGGTCGCAGAAGGAACTGGGTCTTGAGGCAGGGGCGGATGCCGAAGGCGGTGTCCAGGCTCTCCTTCGACAGCACGGAGAGCGTCACGTCGTACCGCGTCTCATTCTGGAGGACGGAAAAAGACAGCCGGGCGCCGACGGCGAGCGGCTGGGCGCGCACGTACAGGAGCGACGACAGGATGTCCTGCATTTTCTTTTCGGGACCAAAGAACTCCGTGCGGGCGCGGCGCTGATCGCCTTCTTCCCTCTGTTCTGAATATCCAAGGCTCGTCAGTGTCTTCGTGTCGGTCCACGACGTGACCCGGTCGCGAACCCGAAACACCTGGTCGACCACAATATTGGACGACGCCTCACCGGTGACGCGGTACGCCCGCCGCTGGCTGCGGTTCTCCGGCGCCCCAATCCGAATCGAGACCGTGCCCCCCGGGGCGCCCTGCCAGGCGACCTCGAACGTCATGTCCTCGCCCGGATGGACCGGCGCGCCGCCAGGCGCGGCGGTCAGCCGTCCCGAAAGCACGAGAAGGCCCGCCGTCAAAAGCAGCCAGGTCCGGGTCGCACGGCGGCGGGAATATATTCTTCTGAGTGGTGCGGCCATGGTTTCAACCTCAGGGCAGGGAATGTTCCTACATCACCATCGGAACAAACTGGAACGCGTAGCCCACCGTCAGGTTGAGGCGGTCTTCCGCGTTGTCCCAGGAGACGCCGATTTCTTTCCGGTCCAAATGGAACATGACGCCGAAGGCGGGGCGGCCTTTGACGGACAGAATGCCCGGGTGGTCCAGGTACTGGAGCATGGCGGCGATGCCGACGTGGTTGCCCAAGCCGATCCAGCGGAAGGGGGCGGGGGCGCGGCCGTTCAGGAAATAGTGGTTCATGCCCAACTGGACGGACGACGTCAAACCGGTGCCGCGGGTGGTGGCCTGGACGGCGGAGACGCGGGCGATGGGTTCCCAGGCGGATGGGCCGGCCTCAGTTCCGGGGAGAACCGTCTGGCTGGCCAGGTACTCGACCAGGTTGATGGGCTCGCTGTCGGGGCCGAAACGGGTGCGGTAGGCGGCGAGGCGTTGATCCAGGCCCTGGCTGACGAGATTGATTTCCATCCGGTTCCAGCGGTCCCAGGACGGCAACAAATCCTGAAGCTTCTTGCCGGCCGCGTCGGACATCGCGTTCAGGCCGTCCTTGAAGTTGTTCAGGGCTTCGGCGAAGACGACGTCCTCGCGGTCGGTGATGCTGTCCTCCTTCACTTTCTTGAAGACCTGCTCGCGGCGGACGTCCTGCACGCGCGCTTCCAGGGCATCGGCGGCAACGGCCATCGTCTTGACCATCTCCGCGTCGCCCTTGAAGGCGGCGGGCGCGTGTTCCCTGGCGTCCTTGACGACATCCAACGTGGCGACGAGATACGGCGGGCTGATAAAGAGGTAGTTCCCGGCGTGGGCGAGGGTGGCGACGGTCAGCAGAACGGCGGCGAGGGCCGCCCGCCGAAACTCAACCACGGAAGCTTTCCATGATGGACGGGCCGTACTCCGCCAGGTAGTTGGCGAAGTCGTGCGGGTTGGCGCCGGTGTGGAACACGTCGAACACGCGGTCCTCGTCCACGGATTGGTTGAAGGCAGCCACGGTGAGCGGAACCAGGCTGGCCACCGGGTCGAACTTCTGGCGGAGGTTGATCCACTCAACAATGTTGGACTCGACGCGGCCCTTCCGGAACTTGTTGACGCGGAACGGGCGCTCAATGGGGCCTTCGCGGAGCATGAACTGATCGTTCACGCAGGGGATGCGATTCTCGTTGGCCTTGATGAACGCGAGCGGGCAGCCGAGCGTGAAGAGCGTCTGCACCTTGAAGCCGCTGGTGAGGCCCAGGACCTGAGGGTCGGTCAGGATGTGATGCATCGTCTCGTAAGCGACGACAGTTCCGAGGCTGTGGGAGAGAATGTAGATTTCGTGCTCCCGCTGGGAAACGCCGCGTTTGACGCCCTCGGCGACCACGTCCACGAACGCCTTCTTGGTCGTGTTCGTGATCCAATGATAAGGATCCACGGCGAAGAGCTCGTTGACCAGGTCCACCAGGAAGTCGGTGCCGAGCGACACGAGCGCGTTCTGCCCCTCTTTCTCCAGCGCGCCGTTGAACTGAATCACCTTCGCGTCGATGGCCGTGTTGACGTCGTCATAAGCGACGGCGTGCCACATCGAGGCGTCCGCGGTCGCGGGATCAATGTCATGCAGACGTTTCTGCAGGGCAACGGCATAGTCCGCCGGCTGCCGGCCGATGCCATGGATGAAGATGATCGATTTGTTGTTCCAGTCCGTCGTCGGTTCTTTGAGGAGCATGGACGGGATAATAGGAAACGCGGGAGGCGTGGCGGAGGACGGAAAGAGGGGCGGGCCTTAAGCCGGGTGGTGAGCCTTTGCGCCGAAGCGGTGGGTGACGCTGAGGCCGGCGAGGCGGGAGGACACGAGCGGATAGACCTGCCAGTCGGGCAAGGCGCCGGCGGTGACCGGGCCTTTCCCGTGCATCGAGGCGATGCGCCCGAACGCATAGCCGATCCCGATGGCGAGCGGGTAGTCGCCCGCCCAATGGACGCCGTTGTTCATCATCTGGAAGGCCAGCACGGTGAGAAGCGTAATGCCGACCGGGCGGATGAAGTGGTACTCGGGGTAATTCGACGCGATGACGGTAAGCGTGGCCACGCCGGCGCCGAGATGCCCGGACGGAAACGCGTCGTAGGTCGCCACGTGCGCCTGGAATTTTCGCTGATTCGGAAAGAAGCGCCACATGTCGGCGTCGTGGTCTGTGGCGAGGGGGCTGGGACGACCCGTCGTGCGCTTGACGACCTGCTCAACGAGACCGACCCCGATAATGGCTTCAACGATTCCTGACGACGTCCGCATCGCCCGGTTGTTCCCCGCGATGGCGCCGTACCCAAGAAAGCCGCCCGCCAGCCCGAGGTCCACCATGCCGTCACCGATGAAATAAAGCGAGCTTCCGTTGTCGAACGGGCCCTCCAGCTGAAGCCCATGCTTCGAACCCGGCAGAGGGATGGTCGCGAACGTTTCCTGATGCTGGGAAGGCGTGATCCCGAGGCGGGACCCGGCCTCGCGCGCCTTGAACTGGGTCCAGCGGTCCGTGAGGATGAGCAGCGTCGTTCCCACCACGATGAGGCCGATGACCGGCGCGTGCTTGCGGGTGAACGTGGTCTTGGCGAAGGTTTTGATATCGCCGGGAACGTTGGTGAGGAACTCGAACGGTCGCGGGCGCGTGTAGGAATCGGTTCCGCACACCTGCGGCGGATTCGAAGGAGATTCCGTTTCGTCAGCCAGGGCGGAAGACGAAATCAACTGAAGGCCGAGGAAGAAGACCGCGGCAACGGCTCGCGGCCAGAAAGAGGGTCTGCGTGTCACGTCGCGAGAATACCAACCCCTGCCTGTCCTGATCATTACCCGTCCATTACAGATGACGAGCCCGCGCGCTGGTTCTTATCAGACGCGCGGCAGGGAGACGACGTTAAGCCAGTAGTCTTCGATGGTCTTCACGACGCGCGAGAAATCCGTGAAGTTCCTGGCCTTCGTGATGTAGCTGTTGGCGCCCAGTTGATAGCTGAGCTTCACGTCCGCGGAGGAGCTGGACGTGGTCAGCACAACGACGGGAATGCCCTTGAAACGCTCGTCGGTCTTGATCTCTCTCAGGACGTCGTGACCGCCTTTCCTCGGCATGTTGAGATCGAGGAGGATGAGGTCCGGGGACGGCGCGGCGCTGAAAGCGTTTTCTTTCTTGAGGAAACTGATCGCTTGGTCGCCATCCTCAACGTTGCTCAAATGGATGTCGAAGGCCCGGTTGGACGTGAGGTTGAGCGCCTCTTTAATCAAGTCGACGTCGGCCAGATCGTCTTCGACGATCAGAAGCTCAAATGTTTTCTGCATTACACTCCCTCGATATTTCTGCGGACACGGAGCTTAAAAGGCCGGCTATTCAAAATTTATTCAACTGCGGAAACACTTTACGAATGTAAACGGCTGCGAGACAATGGTCTTGTGGCCATTGAGCCCGTCAGGGTCTGGGTTTGACCTGGGGAATGGAAAAAAAGAACGTTGTGCCCTCCCCCACGACAGACTGGAGCCAGATTCTGCCCCCATGCTGCTCGACGATCTTCTTGCAGATCGCCAGCCCGATCCCGGTGCCGGGGAAACGGGTGCGCGGGTGCAGGCGCTGGAACACCTTGAAAATCCGCTCCGCGTAGATCTCTTCGATGCCGATGCCGTTGTCGCGGACAAAAAACACGTCGTCGTCGCCGCGCCGCTCATGGCCCACCTCGATGCGCGGCGCTTGATCCTTCTGGAATTTCAAGGCGTTGCTGCTCAGGTTCTGCATGAGCTGCTGCATCTGGGAACGTCCGGCGACTATTTCCGGGAGCGGCGTAACGATGTTCACTTCGGCTTTCTTTTCCATGATCGCGGGTTCAAGGTCGTTCAGGATTCCATCGACGACGGCCCGCATCGAGACTTTTTCCATGGGGAGTTCCTCGCCCGACAGACTCGAATACGCGAGCAGGTCGTGGATCAGGTCCCGCATCCGACTGACGCCGTCGGTGATGTTCCCGATGTAGCGGTCGCCCTCTTCTCCCATCTGTTTGCCGTACTTGGCGGCGAGCAGTTCCGCGTAACTGGCCACTTTCCGGAGCGGCTCCTGGAGGTCGTGCGAACTGACGGAGGCGAACTGTTCCAGTTCGCGGTTGGAGCGGTACAGCGCCTCGGCCTGCTGAACCAGCTGGGCCTCGGCTTGCTTTCGCTCGGTAATGTCCAGGACGACGCCAGCCATCCGTTCCACTTCTCCGGCGGGTCCGTAGAAATATTTCGCGCGCGTCGCCATCCAGTGAATCGACTGGTCGGGCCAGATGATGCGGTATTCGACGTTGAGCTCCCCATCGTTGCTCTGCGCGGCGTGCATGGCGCCTTCGTTCTTCGCGGCGTCTTCGGGATGAACCAGCTTCCGGAAATCGGCGCGGCGGCCAGAAAATTCCCCGCGGACGACACCGAACAGGGAAAACATTTCGTCGCTGCACTCGAAAACGTCGGTGCGCGCGAACCAGTTGAAGGAGGCGATGCGCCCGGCGCGCTGGGCGAGTTCGAGGTTCTGGCGGCTCTCTTGCAGGTCGATCTCGCGCGTCTGAATGGCCTGGAGCATGAGATTGAACGCGCGGTTGAGCGCGCCAATCTCGTCGGAACCGCCGCTTTGGGCGCGGACCGAGAAATCGTTGTTCGCCGTGATGTGCCGGGCCAGGCGCGCCAGTTCCAGAATGGGCGCCGACACGAAGCGCTGCAGACCGTACGACACGAGCAGCGAGATCGCGGCCAGCACCGCCATCGCCATCGCGACGACGCCGGCGTAGGTCCAGAGGCGGGCCCGCTCCCGCGCGAGGTCGAATTCCAGGAAGAGGTCGCCGACGCGGTCACCGTTAAGCATCACGGGCTGGGACATGAGGAGGCGGCGGTAATCAAACACGTATCCGGGCGACGGCGGAGAAGGCGGCGGGGAGGTCAACCGGCCGGCGCGTTGGTAGGTCGCCAGGGTCGAACCGTCCAACTCGTAGAGCCGGGCGGACATGAGGCCGGGATTGTCCTCGAGGTTGAGAAGAATTTCCTGCGCGGTGTCGGCGTCGTGGAAGGTGAGGGCGCCCGTCGAGTTCGCGCTGACGATTTTCGCGAGCGCTGTGGCCGTGTTCAGCGCCTGCTTGCGATAGGTTGCCGCTTCGAAGCCGACGAGGGCCAGGCCACCCATGCCCACCGTCGTCACGCTTCCCGCCAGGATCGCCAGCATGACTTTGCGGCGAATCGAAAGCCGGGAAAACGAGGTCATTTGCCCGTCGCCTTCTGCGTCACCATCGTTCCAAACTGCAGCATCTGGGAGCTGAGCTTGAATTGAGTGTCCGCCAGCATGTCCGTGTTCACGGCGAAGTGAACGGTCTGGTTGTCGAGGAAGAAGTTGATGAGGCTGCCCGTCTCCGGGAATCCGTCGGCCTCGGTGATGGTGAGCACGCGGTCGCGCGGTACGGCGGCCGTGAAGCGGCGCGCCACGTCGGCGCTGCGGTTCGCGACATACAGCACCGAGCAGCCGGCGGCGTCCTGCGGCGATGCCGCGCCGTGAACCCGGATGCCGCGCTCCCCTATTTTCTTCCCCTCCAGCTCTTCTTTCATTTCCTGCTGGACGGACGCCGGTCCCACGACACAGACGAGAATCTCTCCGGTTCCGCTGCTCGCGGGCCATTCAACGAATCGAATGAAATTGTAGATGTAGGCTGCTTTCAGTTGATGTTCGAGCGAGTTGTCCGCCGACGCGCGGGGTGCAATGACGAAGGTCGCCGCCAGCGCAAGCGCCAGGGCGAAACGCACAAAGGAGAGAGGGGAACGGCGCCTCAATGGAACCGCCAGGTGGTCTTCCCGTAGACGAGCCGCTCAACGCGCTCTCCCCCGGTGAATTCCACGTGATAAGGATTGAGAAGGTTCTGCCCCACGATTTCAAAAGTGAGCGCGTCCGTGGCCTTGAACGCCGCGCGCGCGTCCGCTTCGGTGTAGTCGTCGACGGCGCCCGCCTGAACCTTTCCGACCCAGCGAACGCCGGCGTCGAATTCCACGCGCGGACCGATGTCCCAGCTGGAACGCAACGAGGCCTGGTGAACGGGATCGGTGACTTCCGCGCCGGCGGCGATGATGTCGTTGCCGCCCTCAATCACGTGCAGGCGCTGATGGAGATACCCATACGCGGCGCGGACCGTCCACCACTCACTCACCTTGAAGCGGGGCGCCAATTCGGCGCCATACGTTTCACCGCGAAGGTCATTGTTGATGAGGAGCGGCACGACCACGTGCGCGGGCGCCGGGTCGGTTTCAAAATAGGAAGGCCCGAAGCCCGCGCCGCGAAGATGATCGTAGACATTGTAGAAGCCGGTTAGACCCACCAGAACCGGCTGGACCGGACGACCGCGGTAGCCAATCTCATAGGCGGTAAGCTTTTCGGAAACAAAATTATCCGTTCCCTGCGCGGACAAGAGCGCAGGCGGCGCGGCGCTGATCACCGACTGCAGCTTTACATCGCGGTCGAGGCGCGTGGGCGTCCGGATCGCGCGGGAGACCGAACCCCAGAGGACATTGTTCCGGGTAAATTCCCAGGCGGAGCGAATGCTCGGCTGCGCTTCCCATCCCGTGTAGGTGTTGTGTTCGAATTTCGTCCCGATGTTCACGTTCCAGAACGGAAGCAGCTGCATCTCGTCCTGGACGAAAAGGTTCGTGATGTTGGCGGTGTCTCGGTCGGGCTCGAAACGAGCGCCCAGCGTGTTGCCGACCCGGTCCGTGGTGGTGCGGAAACCCGCGCCGTAGGTGAACAGATGAACCCTGGCCACGGGAATCTGGTGCTGGGCGGTGAGATCGAGGGTGTTGCGCGTTTCCTCAAAGATTTGCGGAATCCGCCGGTGGGTCCGGTCGTAATAAGACTGGAAGCTGACGGCGCCCGCGGCGTCCAACTCCTGGGTCCAATGAACCATCGCGTTCATCCCGTCCACATCGGTCTGTACGTGAATCGGAACGTTGGCGGCCACCGGCGCCAGCACGGGATTCGTTCGATTCTCGAAAAATTGCCCGCCGTACGCGTCGGAGCTGACTATCCAGCTCGCGCTTTCGTTGGCCTTGCCGTCGATGCGGAACCCGCCGCCGCCCTGGTGGCCCTGGTCGCCGGCGCCGGCGCCGTTCAGCGCCTGAAGATCGTCGAATTCCCGGTAGCGGCCGTAGGCCGAGGCGGTCGTTTTCTTTCCCGCTTTCCAGGCCGTCTCAACGTTGCCGATGAAACGATCCTCGGTACCTGACGTCACCGACGCCACCGTCCCCAGCGCTTCTTCCGGCGACTTGCGGATGATGTTGATGACGCCGTTGACCGCGTTCGCGCCCCACACGGTACCGCCGGGGCCGCGGATAATCTCGATCTGCTTGATGCTTTCCAGCGGGATGTCCTGCACGTCCCAGAAGACGCCCGCGAACAGAGGCGTGTAGACGGAGCGCCCGTCGATCATCACGAGAAGTTTGTTGGACAACGTGCTCTGTCCGCCACGGGCGGAAATGGCCCAGTTGTTGCCATTGACCCGCGCGACGCTGAGACCCGCGACGCCGCGAAGAAGGTCCGGGATGTTGGTCGCTCCCGAGCGGCGGATTTCGTCCGCGGAAATGACGCGCACCGCCGCCGCGGTCTGGAGGAGGTCTTTCTCCCGGCGTTCGACCGAACTGACTTTGATTTTCATCAGGTCGCCGAAGTCCAGGCCGACCAGTGAGCGCTGGATTGAAAACGAGTTGATCGCGAAGAAGGGGATGAGCGCGGCGAGCGCCAGGGCCCGCGACGGGCGGGGCAGGCCGGCGAAAGAGTTCAAGGTGGCGTCGTTCATTGGGTTTTTATACCGAATTTTTCTAATTTTCGCTGAAGCGAATCGCAATCGCAGGCATCAAAGGATGGGGACACGCCCGGGGCCGATACACGTACGTGATGGGATCTGATAAGTTCACTTGGACGCAACGCCAAACTCTGGAGAAGAAACCATGCCCCGAGAGTCCGTCCCCCTCACTGACGCCAACCGGCCAGACCGGAGTCCGCGCACGGTCCAGTTCCAGCTGGCGCCCAAAAGCCTGGCCATCATCGTTCTGACAGCCGCGGCCCTCTGGACCTTAGGCCAGCTGGTCCCGCTCCTGGTCACGATCCTTTTCGCGTTGATCGTGGCCGGCACCTTGAGCCCCGCGGTGAAATGGCTGGAGAAACGCGGTATTAAACGGAACTGGGCCCTCGTGCTGACCTTCGGCGCCTGCGCGGCGGCCGCGGGGATTATCGCGGTCCTGACGCTGCCCGCTCTCTGGAGCCAGATCGTTCAAATGGTGTCGGACCTTCCAAAACATCAGGCGCGGGTGGCGGAGTTTCTGGATTCCAATCGGATGACCGCGTCTCTGGCGACCGCGGTGCGGAACTTCAAGCCCGCCAAGGCGGCGGGCAACGCCGGCGTCGCGACCACGGTGGCCGCGTCGATGAGCGTGATCGAGGTCCTGGGCTACGCCGCGACCGCGCTCGTGCTGTCCGTGTACTTCGTGGCCGACCAGAAGCGCATGCGCGCCGGGCTTTATGCGGTCGTGCCGCGGCGGTTTCACGTGCGACTGGCGCGAATTCTGCTCCGCATGGAGCCCATCGTGGGCGGCTACATGCGCGGACAGATCATCACTTCTCTCGCGATGGGCGCATTCACGCTGGCGCTTCTCGGTGTGAACCGGATCCCCAACGCGGTCGCGCTGGCGACGTTCGCCGCGCTGACCGATGTGATTCCGTTCGTCGGATGTCTCCTGGCCACGACGCCGGCGGTGCTCAGCGCGCTTTCTCACGGAACGGGGGCGACCATGATCGTTCTGACCGCCATGCTCCTCTACCAGGAATTCGAAAGCCGCGTGATCGTGCCGCGGGTCTACGGCAGCGCGCTGCGCCTGCCCTCAACGGTCGTCATCATCGCGCTTCTGGTCGGCGGAAAACTGGGAGGCGTGGTCGGCGCGCTGCTGGCGCTGCCGCTCGCGGCCACGCTCCGGATGGTGATCGAGGAACTCCGCATCGACCTTCCTGGTGATGACACCGACGATCCCAACCTCAGGATGCAGGATGAAAAGGCCGAACGCGCCTACGCGAAGCAGAGCGCCGGCAGCAGTCCGGCCGAAGCGGGCGCGGTCGCGACCGTCATCGCGGAGAAAGTTCTTCGCTCGGAGCCGGAACCCGGCAAATAACTAGACCTTCGTGGCCAGTTTTCCCTGGACGATGGTCTCGGCGTCCGCCACCGTGTTCAGCTTCATGATGTCGCGCGGCTCGAGCTCGATTCCGAAGGCTTTCTCAAGTTCGGTCACGAACACCATGTGCGCGAGGGAATCCCAGCCGGTCGCCGTGTCCGGGCTGAGCGTGCCCTTGATCTGGGCCTCCGGAACGCGGAAGCAGCGGGACGCGGCCTTGTAGATCTTCGTGCGGAGGTCGCCCTCGGTGCCGGCGCCTTCGCCCTTGAGCGCCATGATGAGTTCGCGAACCTTCGGCTGGACGATCTTTCCGGCGGGACCGCGCGGAAGCATCTCGATGATGTGTATTTCGTCCGGTAACTGCTCGCGGCTGAGTTTGACGGCCAGCGAGGCGCGAACGGATTCCGGCGACAGGTTGTGACCCGGCACGCCTTCCACGGCGACCACCACGCGTTGTTCCCACACGGGATCTTCCCAGCCCATGACGACGGCGTCGGCGACGCCTTCGACGGTGCGGAGGACGAAGCTGATGTCCTCAGGGTAAATGTTCGCTCCGCCACGGACGATGACGTTCTTGCGGCGACCCATGAACTTGTAGAAGCCGTCCGGATCAATCTGAACGAGGTCGCCCGTGTACAGCCAGCCGTCTTTCAGAACGGCGTCCGTCGCTTCCGGATTGTCCAGATAGCCCTTCATAATGTGATCGCCACCCAGGAGCAGTTCGCCCATCGTTCCAGCGGGAAGGTCAGCGCCATTCTCGTCGATGACGCGCGTTTTGCAGTCCACCGGCTTGCCGAGCGTGCCCACGCGGCGCGTGAAGTTGTCCGGGCCGCTGTAGAGCGACTGAGAGACGCTCTCGGTGAGGCCGTACACATTCACCACTTTGATCCTGAAGTTCGCTTCGAAGTTCTTCCAGAGGTTCTCGTCCAGGTGTCCGCCGCCCGAGATCACGAACTTGAAATCATCCGTGGTGAAGCTGTCGGCGCGGTCTTTGGCCAAACGGAGCATGAGCGATAGCATCGCCGGCACGGCGTAAAGATGCGTTGCCTTGCGCAGGTAGATGGACTCAAGGAAGTCGGCGACGCGCTGGATCGCGAAGCGGCCGTCCCGGATGAGCACACCGCCGCACGAGAACGCCAGCAGCCCGCCGTGGGCGATGCCGTCGGTGTGATGGAGCGGAACGGGATCCAGAAGCCGCGTTTCCATGTCAAAACCGTAATGACGGATCAGCGTGGCCATGTGGGTCATGAGGTTTTTGTGCGTCAGCTCGACGCCCTTGGGCTTGGACGTCGTGCCCGAGGTAAAGAGCACGAGGCCGGTGACATCATTGTCGATGGTGTCCGGCAACTGTCCTGCTTTCAGCGTCGACCAGAGCGCCGGGAACCGCGCGTCGGAGGCTTTCGACGCGGCCGAACGGCCGAGGAGCTTCGCGAAAAGCTGTTTCTCTTTGCCCGCTTCGATCTCGAACACCTTCGCCGATTTCGCGAGCTCGTCCTTGCCGATGTCGGCGACGAGATTGGAGTCGATGAAGATCACCTTGGGCTTCGACGCGTTGATCACGTTCCACGCCATCGCCGAGGTCGCTTCCGGGTCCGCCATCACGGCGGCCACGCCGCAGCGCAGGAGCCCGAGGAAGAGGGTGACGACTTCCTGATCGTTCTTGCTGAGAAGCAGCGCGCGGTCCCCCGCTTTGATTCCGTTCTCGGCGAGAAGTCCCGCCAGCTTGTCCGCCCTCTCGAAGAGCTGTCCGTAGGAAAGGGATTTTTCTCCCGTCAGGTAAGTGCGAGACGCGGGCGTTTTCGCGCGGATCTCGTCGAATGTCTGGCGATACATGGAGTCGTTCATATTTCCTTCCTTGAGGTGAGATAATTTTCGATGAGCTCGCGTTTCAAGACCTTGCCGTTGGAATTCCGAGGGAGCGATGAGACGAGGTGAAAGTTCTTCGGGACCTTGCGCACGCCGAGGCTGTCCAGCACGCGCTCTTTGAGGCTGGGGATCAGATCGGCCGCGTCGGCGGAGGGCGCGGGCACGACGAAGA
>JAYTIE010000116.1:0-12090 GCA_043732015.1 Elusimicrobiota bacterium
GCCCTTTCAAGGCGGAAGCTGGAGTTCGATTCTCCATGGGGGCATTTCTTCTCCGGTATTTTGGACGTACTTGTGCCATAGAAGCTCTTGTATGGTCCGGATATCATTTCCTGCCCCCAGTAGATGGATCGCAAGTGAATGCCGAAGTGTGAGGTTCCACATGCTTCGATATTTCAATCACCTGAAGTACAGACCGATCCAAGTTGGGATATTTTTTAATTAAACCTTCCGGTCGGTAGGTCCTCTCATCCCCTCTCTTAATATCCTACCAGTGGATTTTTTGCAGGTTCAATTACTGTTAGGTTGCGAGGGAATATGACAATCTTTTTTCTTTTCTCGATCGTGTGTATTTTGGTCGGGATTCTTCGCCTGAATAAACAGGGCTTCTCTTTCAAGTTGGGCAAGTTAAGCGATCTCGGGAAAAAGCCCTCGAACGATAAAGTTGGGGTGGTGTATCTGGCCTTCGGCGTGTTGTTGTTGCTCATCGCGTCATCGAGGCTGCTCGTCTGAGATGCAACCTAACCAGCGGGTTAGCCGGCGCGGTTTTGCGGGCTAGGTTTAGACTTGGAGACAAGTGGTTGGCCGCGCGGCTGAGCTTCAAACGTTAGGCGCCTTATGCTTAGTGGAAAACAATGATCGAAGCCCGAAATTTTATTTTGATGGGCGGTAACTGCGAGGAGCGTCTGGACCGAGTTCGTCAGGTCCGAGAACAATTTCTCCGTAGGTTCCCCAACGGTACCGTATTCACGTTGAGTGAACACATCAGCAGCTCAGACCGATATCTGAAATCTGCTCGCAAAACGTTCCCGATCAAGCCGGTTCTAGATGGCCAAAAAAAAGGCACCATGAGTTACGATCAGCTCAACGATTCTTGTCTGGATTGGGCCACTGGGTTTAGGGCTGTGCTGGTGATCCTTCCTGAGTTCGACGAACTCTACCGCGCCGATCCGGGTTACTTTTACCAGGTCATCGGTCATTTCCTGGCGCAGCAACTGTCCTTTCGAGACAAACGAGTCCTTGGATTTGTGATGACACTCGCGAAAAGGACGGAAATTGACTTCGCTAAGATTCCTATTCTCATTGGAGGAGACTGGAGTCCGTCAGCGAGCGATATCGAAATCCGATATGTCGGCGCCTAACCATTCGTTTCAGCAGACGGTTTTCAGCGCGGCGCGTGTTGGTCCAATGATTTTTAATGGGGGCATAAAATTCTCATGATCGCCAAATTGCTCGGTTACCTGCGCGGTTCTTTTTTCTTCTTCGTCGTGCGGGACTGGAAACCTTTCCGCCTCGACGGATCCTTGAAACTCTCCCGCTCCCACGGCGAACTCCGAATCGGAGAACGCGCTCACCTCTGGCCTCACGTCAAAATCTCGATCACCGGCACCGCTGACGCGCCTGCGTCCGTTCGTATTGGTAGCCGTTCATCGGTCGGCGACCGAACTCAGATTCACGCCTGTCGATCCGTCGAGATTGGCGACCGCGTCCTCATTTCGTGGGACGTGAACATCATCGAAAACAACTACCACGCGAAAAGCAAAGGCCCGATCCGCATTGAAGACGACGTCTGGATCGGCTGTCGCGCCATCATTCTCCACGGAGTCACCATCGGTCGCGGCGCCGTCATTGGCGCGGGCGCCGTGGTGACGAAAGACGTTCCGCCGAACATGTTTGCCGCCGGAAATCCCGCCCAGGTTCTTCGTCCCGCTTCCTGAAAATCTTCTTCAAGATTTGCTTCTCTTCGCGGATTCGCTTTGCTACAACCACGATCTGTCGCCCGCCACGGCACGGAATTTCGGTTCGGTGCGACGGGGTTTTCAGGGAATCGGGGCTTCGATAACCGCTGAATCTTAAAGTTTTTGGGAGACAATCTCATGCTGGATACACCAAAAAGAATGACAATGATGGACGACCGGTTGCTCCGCCTGGGAGATGCTGATTCGTCTCACCCCCGTGCGTTGGAATCAGAGTTCGCCAGCGATCCGCTTCCGTCTCTTTCGCTCCCGTCGTTCGACACGCCGTCGCCCCGGCGGTCCGCTCTTCCGGCTGAACGCCGCCGCTACCCCCGGTAAATCCCGCTTCCCAGTCGCTCTTCTTGGCGCGTCGCTCCCCGTCGCGCTCTTTCCGTCAAACCCCTCATGCCTGAACTTCCTGAAGTAGAAACCATCGTTCGTGGTCTGACCAAGGCCCTCTCAGGCCGGACCTGCCGGACTGCAGAAATCATGACGCCCTCGATTGTAGAGGGGGATTTCCGTGAGATTTCCCGTAAACTCACCGGACGAATCCTTTCCTCCATCCACCGCCACGGCAAAGCCATGTTTTTGACGTTTGAGGCCAAGGGAAAGGCGCCGGCCATTCTGCGGGTTCATCTCGGAATGACCGGTCAGCTGGTGTTCGAACCCGCGTCCGCCCGCAGCCTGCCCCACACCCACGCGCGTTTTGTGTTCGACGGGACGTCCCGGGAGCTCCGATACCGCGATATTCGTCGCTTCGGGTGGCTTGAGCTGTCCACTGATGACAAATCTTCCATGGGCCCGGATGCCTGGCTCTGCGAACCCGAATTGCTCTTTACAACCCTTCGCAGGCGGTCGGGAATGGCAAAAGCGGTTCTCATGAATCAGGCTGTGCTTGCCGGCCTTGGGAATATCTACGTGGACGAAAGCCTGTTTCGGTCCGGCATCCACCCGCGCATGGACCTCGACCGGGTGAAAGTGGACCGTCTGAGAGCGCTATGCGGTGCCATACGGCTTGTTCTGGCGGAGTCGATCGAGCTGGGCGGCACGTCCTTCCGGAATTACATCGACACGGAAGGCGGACGCGGCGGGTTCAAGGATCGTCTGCGCGTCTATGGAAAGGAAGGCACTTCCTGCCCGGTCTGCGGCGCCACCATCCAAAAGATCGTCCTCGTTGGCCGGGGAACGCATTTCTGTCCTTCCTGCCAGCCCGCGCCCCGCAACCGCCGCCGCCGTCCCTGAACTTCATCTCCCGCGAAGCGTAAGGTTCTTAAGAGCGAACATTGCTCAGGAGGCCACGATGAACAGAGAACAGACGGCAGAGGTCCTGAACAGCCTGATAGAAGCATGCCACGACGGAGAAAACGGCTTTCACGCCGCCGCCGAGGCCGTTGAAGATCCGGACCTGAAGGTATTTTTTACCCGTTACGCCACCCAGCGCGCGGAGTACGCGACGGAACTACAGGCCCTCGTGGACGCGCTCGGCGCCAGCCCCCAGGCCGGCGGCACCGCAGCGGCCGCGGTTCACCGCGGATGGATCAACCTCAAATCAGCCCTCACCGCGAAAGACCCTGCCGCGATTGTAGCCGAGGCAAAACGGGGAGAACAGGTAGCGGCAGGCGAGTATCGCCAGGCCCTTGAAAAGGTCCTCCCCAGTGATGTGCGTGAGCACGTGCAAAAACAGTATGCGGGGGTTCTGGAGTCGAACGACCGGTTCACACGGATGGAGTACCGGCGGCTTCCGGAAGAAGTGGAGCGTCTGATGGTGGGCCGCGAAGAGTGGTGATTGGACGGTGAGGGGTTCGAACCCCCGACCCCCCCGGTGTAAGCGGGGTGCTCTGCCGCTGAGCTAACCGTCCAGCAAGTGCCAAATCTACCTTATCTTTCTCAGGTGGGTTTTGGCATATCGTCGAAGGAAAGCGACCTCAGTATCCGTTCCAGATCCAGAGCGTAGGAATCGGCTTTTTCCGGATTGGCTCCCGCCATGATCACGTAACCTCGGCCGTGCCGGATGGTCGCGAAAAGGCGGATGTCGAGCAGCTTCCCGCCCGGCGAAATTCCCATGTAACGCCCCAGCCACCCGTATCCGGAGCCATAGAGTGTCTCACGTCCGTTCTGGGTTTCAAATCCCGAGTCCTTGCTGAACCGGTAGGCCAGGTTCTCGGCGGTCTTCGTGGTTGAGCTGAGCATGACCACGAAAACGCGTCCCTCCGCGTCGCCGTTCTTCGTCTGGAAGGAGACCAGCGCCTGCGGGTGAAAGAACCCCATGTCCCAGTTCGACGGGACCGTGACCGACAGGTGATGAATGGGGCTGCGGTACAGCTTTCCGGCAATGCTGCCGCGTTCCCGAGACTCCGGGCGCGGAAGAAGCGCCTTAACGGCCGCAAACTCCGCGGCGTTCCGGATGGCGGAGTCCTCTTCCTTCGATCCAATCATGGCTTCGATAATTTTTCGCCGGTCCGATGTTTTGGGGTGAGTCCGGAAATACAGGTCCCAGCCATGGACATTTTCATCGCCCATCTTCTCAAGGTTCTTCAGGAACCGGAGCGAGGCTTGAGGATCGTAACCGGCCCGCAGGAGATACTGAAGTCCGAGATTGTCGGCCTGGAGTTCGTTTTCCCGGCTGTACCCGAGAAGATAGAGGGAGGAAAACAGGCTCGCGCTGTTGGCCACCATCAGCATCGCTTCCGGGCCCGCCACGAGAGCGGCTCCGATGCTCCCGAGAACGGTCAGGGCGTTCTGCCCCATTTCGCGCTGGATCTCCTGGACGCCGTGGAGCGCGGCCACGTGGCCGATTTCGTGGCCCAGGACCATCGCGAGTTCGGCTTCGTCATTGACCGCGTCGATGAGTCCGCGCGTCACGAAGACGAATCCGCCGGGCGCGGCGAACGCGTTGATGAGATCGCTGTCTAGAACGGTGAAATCGTAGTCGACCGTGGGGCGGTCGCTCACTTGAGCCAGGCGCTGTCCGACGCGGTTGACGTAGGAGGTGACCGGGGTGCTGTCCAGCACGCGGTACTGCTCGAGGATCTGTTTCTTGGTTTCCTGGCCGATCTTCCGTTCCGCTTCCGCCGACAGGAGGCGGGCCTGCTTCCTGTTCGTGACGGGATTGGTGGCGCAGCCTGCCACGGCAAGCAGGACGATGACCAAGATCCAGGAGGCGTAAGAAGAGGGAGTACGGCGCGTCATTCCCCGCATTATAGACAACGCCGCCCTCGTTCCGGCGGAACTCGTTAGGCCTGGCGACCGATGACGACGGCGAGCGCCGCCATGTTCTCAAGGGCGCCGACGCTGATCGGGACAGCGCCCACCGCGTCGATGATCAGGAACGCGGCCATTCGCAGTCTGGAATCCGTGCCGAGGCCGCTCATGTTGATCGACACCGGCGGCGCGAGCACGCGCAGCCGGGATGACGCCCAGAACGTGGTTCCCCATGAAGAAATTGCGAGATTTTCGAGGGCGAAGAGATCGAGCGTTTGCGATCCGTTCTCGTCGGCCATGATTTTCCCGTCATCGACAACGATTTCAATGCCGGGGATATTCCCGGCCGCCGCGCGGGCTTCGGCCGCCAGTTTCTCGTTGGCCGCCACGATCAGCAGCCGGTTCTGTCCGCCTTCGGCCATGGCCTGCCGGATGATGTCCTCGGCATGACCGGCATTCTGCTCGTTCATGGCCCAAAGGGTTCCGGTCTGCTCGTTCGAAAGGGGTTGCTTCAGGGGATCGGCGCTGGGCCGGGACGCTGCCACGTGCGCCTTCATGAGAAGCTGGAACGCGCCGTGCTCATCGAGGTGGGCGCCGTTCTTTTTCTCCCACGCGCGCGCGATGGCGACACCCAGCCGGTTCGTGTCCATGTGGCCCGTTCTGGTCTGATCGGCGATTGTTTCGAAAAGTGTTCCGGTCAAACCGCTGGGCGCTTCCACGCCGGCCAGAGCGGTGTTCAGCGCGAGCGCGGTCTCGGCGCGGTTCGTCGCCGCCTCTGGAGACGTCGCTTCGATTAGCGCGGCGGCGACCTTTTCCTCGTGTTCGGTCGGTTCGGACGGTTCCTTTCGGTTGCCGCCAAACAAACGGTTCCAGAGGTCGTTAGGGAAAGATTTTACGAGCGCGCCCAGAGATTCCAACACCGACACCCAAATCGCGCGGAATCCGCGACGATTGAAATATTTCTGGAACGTCAGGTAGGCCATCACGGAAAAACTCAGGATCAGACCGATCATCTGGAGCGCCGGGTCTTCGCTCACGATCAACGCCAGCGGCGCCAGGCTGAGAACGGTCGTGGATCCCTGATTCCCTCCCGTGGCGGCCGGCGTTCGCGCGGGGATGAGATTGATCGCTTCCTCCACCGTCGCCTTTCGGAACGACCCGGCGTTGTAGGCTTCCAGCAAACGCTTCGTTTCGAGATCGGCTTCCAATTCGGACGTCGATATAACGGGCGCCGGATAGTAGCCCGCGGCTCTTAGACGCGCGATCTGTTTGATCGTCAGTTTTCGGTAATCCGGCAGGCTCATCGTCAAAACAATAATGCGGGCCTTGTTGAGTTCGAGAAGCTCCTTTGCCTTCTTCGCCATGGCTCTCACATCCGGGAACGGGTGAGAATCTCCGGCGAGAACGTTGAGCATCGTGCTTTCGGATCTAAGCCACTCGTAATAGCGAACCGCGATGGGACCCGTTTCGTCAAACACGAGCGGCTCTTCAAAGAAATGCCTGAACATCTTCGGAATCACCGGAGCAAGGGCCGCCGCGACCTTGGGATCTTTGCTGGATTCCTTAAGAATGGTGATGAGAGTGGCCCGGAAGCTGAACTCATCCAGAGAGGAAAGAATCTGTTCTCGAACGGCGGCCGGGGTCGATTCTTTTTTCAACAGAGCGATCATGGGTTGCGACGCCAACCGGTCAAACAGGGTGCGGTAGTATCTGACGAGCCCGTTGTAGGTCTTCAGCGTTGTCAGATACGCGCCCACCTGAATCGCCGGCTTTTCATACCGAATGGGAATGTCTCCCAGAATCGGGGTGCCCGGAACCTTGGCCTTGTTGATTTCGTAGAGATGCGGGATCTGGTTGGCGGTCATCGTGGTCCCTTCCACGGCTTCCTGCGCCTCCGCCAGGCTCTTGCCGAGTTCCGCCATGATCTTCCCGATCTGCAGGCTTGGGTAACCTTCAACAGGTCCCCCGAACTCCGCGACATTTCGCTGGCGGCCGATGAATATGGAAACGTCGATGGCGTCTCCCGCGTCCAGCAGTTTGAGTCGCTCGTCTTCAAGCTGCTTCCACCGGGCGACTTCCGCGGCCGTAAGCTTGAAAGCGCTTTTTCTCCGCAGTTTTTCCAGTTCGACGGGAACCGGGATTTCGGAATCGTCCATTCGGCTGAGCCACTCGATAACGGCTTTGATGAGAAAGTCGAAGGTTCCGTTTCCGACTTCGTCCACGATACAGACCTTCGGAGTGATCGGGTTTCCAAGGGCATCGGTCCGTTTCAGCTTGTCCAGGAACGGCGTGGATCGGGCCTGGCGATAAATGGCGTTCATCACGTAAGTGGTCAGCTGGTCCGCCCGTGGAAGAGGAATTTCGAGCCCGATTTTTTCCTGGTCGGTGAAATCCGCCCCTCTTGAGCCATCCGGGAGGACATGGTACATGGACCGGATCTCGGGATTCGGGTCGACGTAGTCGACTCCGTAGACGGGATCCGGATTCGGCTTCTGGATCCGGTGAATTTGCGCGATCTTGACGGCGCCCGCACCGACGCGGTCATACACAGGGAGATATTCGTTGAGGTAACCGGTTTCATCGTACCAGGCGGTGGCTTTTCGGTAGCGAACGACTCCCTGGCTTCGCCCTTTGTCCCACTTCATGGCGTCCTGGCGGAGATATCTCTTGCGCAGGAAATGTTCCATCGCGAGCTGAAGGCCCGTGAAGTTAGCGACCTTCCCGTCTTCATATCTCCCGGTCTCCGGGTGCTCATATCCAATAACGCCGATCAGCGCGCCGAGGTACAGGCGGAGGGGAACGGTCACGGCGAAACCCAGCGTGTCGTTGGAAACGAAAAGCATGAAATCGTCTTCCTCAAGGCCATAGAGAAGGCCCTTGAGGTACGCAGCATCCTTGTGGGGGCCGGCGGCGCGCGCCAGGAATCCCCAACGCTGAACGTCCTCAGGGATGAAATGCGTAAAAATCGCGAGGTTCCACGTCAGGTCCGTAATATTTTTGAGGGATATCCGGGCATCCGACCGCAATCCATCGGCATTGGTCATTTCCTCCGGGTTCGACTCCACCGGAATGAATTCCTTGGAACCGTACCGGGACTGATTTCGCAAGGCCGTCAGAAGACCGGGTTGATCTTCGGTTCCATCTCCATAAATAAATTTGACGAGATCAACGTAGTCGGGGTCATTCGGATCCAGGCCGTCCAGAAATTCCCAGGCGAGTTCCTCCAGCTTGTTCGCGAGTTCCGTCGGCAGGTACGCGCGGTACCGTCCGCGGGGGCTCAGCATGTATTCCAGTGTTCCGAACATGCGTTGAACATCGGTCAGGTTTGAATGGGAAAGAGGGATCTCGATCGTGATATGTCCGCGCGTGTTGGGCGGTTCATTGGGGTCGGTCCACTTGTTGATTGTGGGGGAGATGCGTGAGTTCTTCTGGTTGTAGAGTTCCTGCATCCGCTGGATGACCTTGTCGATTTCGTCGAAAGGCGTTTCCAGCGGAAATTTGAATTCCAACCGGTACCGGTGGCCGCGATTTTCGGCCACGAGGCGGAATCGGTCATCGTGGTAATTGTCGCCATCCCGCGGATATCCGAAATCCCGGAGCGCGTGCCAGATGACGCCCCGCAGGCTCTCGGTCTTGATCTCTCTCCGGTTCAGCACGCCTGTTTTCCTGAGCGTCACGAACGCTTCGAGAATTTTGAGGACGATGCGCTCGTTGGCTTCATATTTCGTGATCGCCTTGTTGAGAACCGAAAGATCGATCGTGCTGGGCATCGAGGCGATGGTGTCGATGGCCTGAATCTTTTCTTCCTCCGTGGAGGCGTCCGATAAAAGGGCCTCGGCTGCCAGATTGACTTGGTGTGGAACGATGCCGAGGACCTGGTTGCGGGTGACGGCCCACAGATTGAAAGCGGCGTGGAGCGCGCCGAGCAGAAGGTACGTCTGCCACCACGGGAGAGGCGCGGCGAACTGAATGACGCCGAGGGTCAGGGCCAGAACGAAAAGGCGCCCGCGTTCTCCCTTTGTCAACTGCCGCGCTTCGCTGGAGCGTCCCACATATCCGGCCGGATGGACGAGCCGGCTGGCGAAGGTCAAAGCGTAGAGAACGGCCGTGACGCTGTAGACCGCCAGAGGATCAAACCCCAGCCAGTTGATGGCGGCGAACGCCAGGATCCCGAGGGCTGGTCGCGCCAGCCATTCTTCGACGAATCCGATCGCGGCGACCACGCTTTTCAACCGCCAGAGAGAGCCGTGCGCGTTGTCGGCGTTCAAGGCCCAGCGGTGGAGCGCGGCCCACACCGGCCAGACGCCATTAACGCCGCCTTCGTTGGGAGGGGCGGAAACGTCCGGCTGGACCGTGGTGTCAGCCACGGCATTGTTCCCTGGCTGAGCGACTGGTCCTTGAAGGACCGGCGTTGTCCGCCCATTGGCCGCGGTCAGCGCAGACATGAGAAGCACGCGATCGAACCGGTGGACGTTGGAAAAATAGATCGAAAGTTCTTCGAGCGCGTGCTCATCGACTGGCCGGCCGGCGCGATAGTCGGCAAGCACTTCCCGCGACGCGCCGCTGTTGTCCGCCAAAAGTGAGTCGGTGAGATCGTACGGCGTTTCAAGGAGATCAAGGATCTCAGAAGGCAAACGCCCTGCCAGTGATGCGGTTAAATCTCGATGATGGGGAACGTGAAAAAGTTGCCGCAGCAGTTTCGCTGGCATGGGCCAGTGTATGCTCCAGTGCGCGACGAGCCGGACGCGGAACTGGCGGGGGATGGGCGTTCCGGCCTCCCAGGCCGCGAAGTCCGCGGCATTGGCTTGCACGCTGGAGTAGACGTCAGCAGGATCTTCTCCGGTCACCTCACGGATTTCGGTGATGATTTCGTTCATCGGCCGGCCAACGAGTCCTGGAAGGAAGGTGAGGAACTCCGGAATTCCGGCAGCGCGCAGAATGGCGTTTTCGGAAAAGCCGTGGTTTTTCAGGATGGCCGCAACACGGCGCATGTTCTTGACGGTCAGCCCTTGCTTTTCCCATTTGGTGATCGTCGGAAGACTGAATCCGACTAACCCGGCCATTTCGTTTTTGCCGATCGGAATCGTCTCGCGCGCTTCCCGCATGACGGTGCCGCTGTCTTTTCCCGCCAGATCCTTTTGCGTCTCGGCGATACCGCGAAGGCCGAACAGCCGGCGCAGCGCGTCGCGGTCGTATCCCTGGCGAAAGTAATAGTTGATGATTTCGCGAAGCGTCGCGTCCTGCGGACGGGTTCCCTTCTCCCATTTCCAAACGGCCTGGACCGTTGAATTTGTTCCATCGGCCACTTCCTGGACGGACCGGCCGCCGCGCAGACCCTGAAAAATTTCGCGGAGCGGTCTGCCTTGAAGCGACGCGAGCACTGCTTCGGGGGAAGGGATGCCGAAGGCGCCCAGCAGGGAACGGAGCGAATAGCCTTCATGCTCCACGAAGTGAAACACGATCTGCCGGATTTCATCTTCGCTCGGGACGAAATATCCCGTTTCCCATTTCAACACCATGTTTTCGGATTGCCGGGGATCGGTAAGTTTTCCGAGATCCTCCCGCGTCATCCAGCGGCTCTCGCGAAGAAAGCGGAGCACGTCGCGAACGGGAAGACCGGCGGTCGCCCTCAGGAACGTGGTTTCGTCGGGCTGTCCGAGAACGCGCGCCATATCGGACACACTGAAGTTGGCGGTTTCCGTGAAGTACCTGAGCAGCTTCCGGAGCGTGACCGGTTTCGGAACCGAAAGACCAGCCTCCATGCGTCGATATGTGACGCGGCTGATTCCGACCGCCGTGGCGAGCTCGGACTGTTTCATATTCAGCGTGCGGCGGAGAAGGCGGAGGCGCGTCGTCAGCGGCAAGTGTTCCGCGAATATCAGCCCCGGCGTATTCAGGACACCGCTCATATAGCGGCTTTCTTCCCGTAGGCGCTCCAGCTGAGCCTTGAACTCGTCGTCATCGGCGACCTGAATAGCGGCGTTGGCGCGGTTCAGGATTTCAGCGGACAGATTGAAAAAACGGATTGGCTCCTCGCCTCTGGCGACCATGCCGCGCGCGAGTTCGGCGAACTGCCCGTGCGCGAGAATGAGCAGGTTGTAACGCGATTCAAGCGCTGCGTATCGCTTGCCAAGCAACTCAGAGCGGACGTCCCGCGATCGGTCGATCGCCTCACGGAATTCCACGGGATCGGGGTTGCCGCTTCTCGCCAGGATGGCGGCCTGCCTGTCGGGTGCGAAAGATGTCAGCAGGTCGTTTCCGTCCGCGTGATCGAACTGAAGGTACAGGCCGAGCCGGCCCCGGCGAGCGGCGCGGGTCCACACCTGGGCTTCCAGGCGCGCGGCCACCGCATGCTGCGTGTTCACGACGACGAGTCCGCCGACCGGGCCGAACCCGGGGACGTTCACGGGCTCGTAGAGTTCTTCTGGAATCTTGATCTCGTGACCACGGCTCGCGACCTGCGCGGCGACGGTGACCGCGTTCCGGACACCCATGCGCTCCCACACAGCCGCATCGCGCTTTTCGTCTCGTCCATCGATTACCGATAAGAGATTGCTGGGCGGCAGCGCCGTCTTCAGGCGATCGGCAATATCGGTCGCTTCCTGAGGCGATGAAGCGTTGATGAGGATGGGACGTTGGGAAGCGTGAAGGCGGACCACCTGCTCGACGATTGCGTCAATTTTTTCCGCCTCGGTCCGGAAATACTGCGGCGGCCGGACGTCGAGCTTCGATTCAAATGTCGCGGGGAAGTCGACGATACTGGCCTTGTACCCTTCGTCGAGTTCCTTTTTCGTCCGGTCGTCCAGGACTCCTGCCACGCCGCTCCAGTGCCAGAGCTCGTTGTAGAAGGACTGGGCGGTCATCGCCACGTCGCTGACGGTGGGGTTCTGGATCGGAACCGCGCCGGTGCGCGATTCCTTGATTTCTATGAATGTGTGGATGCCGCGGGCCCATTTCTGATCGCGTTTCACTTCCCCGGTCGTGTGGTTCCGGATCACAACTTTGTTTTCAAGAACGAAATAGTTCACGTTACGTCGGAACAGATACCTGGCTTCAAGCGCGGCCATGAGCAGATCTTTCACGCTCTGTTCGCGGAGAAATCCAGAAAGCCCTCGGATCTCCGCTTCGCCGAGCTTCATTTCGAGATCGCGGGCGA
>JAYTIE010000117.1:0-4700 GCA_043732015.1 Elusimicrobiota bacterium
CCGATCTCGCGGCGCTCAGCCAGTCCGCGATGTCGGGGGTGGCGGACGGAGTCCTCGAACATCGCGGAAAGCCGCCCCTCAGGGATGTAGGGCCGCACATCATGCCGCCCCTTCGTGAAGGTGCAGTGGTAGTACGTGTACCGCTTCTTCTTTTCCTCGCCGAGAACCTTGCAGCCACAGGATCTGCAGCGGATCAAGTTGTTAAAGGGGAACTCTCGGCGGGCGCGGTTCGGATGGAATCGGCCATGAAGAACCGCCTGGGCCCGATCGAAGAGATCCTTGCTGATAATCGCGGTATGGCTCCCCTGGTAGAGCTTTCCCTTCCATTCGAACGCGCCATAATAAATCCGGTTGTTCAAAAAGTGGGCGAGCGACGGTTTGACCAGCTTCCGGCCGTTCTTGTTCGTCAGTCCTCCCGTCTGGAGCTTTCCCAGCGCCATCTCAACGGAATGGTGGCCGGCGGCGCGGGCTACAGCTATCTTCTGAACGACCGGGGACAACTTTTTGTGTCCGGCGAAAGTGCTCTGGAAGAACAAGGCCTACGAAGTGGTGCCCCTCGAGGAGGACGACAGCTCCGACGCGCAATCGCGTCGGCAGCCCGGGGACGGCTAGCGGTAGTGAATTTTCCGCTTCCGGCCTTTCTTGGTTTTCCGGGCGCCTTCGATGGCGCGGGTGGCCCGGTCGACCAGCAACTCTGGATCTTTCACGACGAAGGCGGGGACTTCGAGGAATTCCAGGTCGTACTTGCCGCCGCGGGTGAGCAGCGGGCAGGAGCGCGCGGCCTGGAAGTCGGCGCGCGTGTTGTCTTTCACGCGGAAGTAGAGCGTGGCCTTGCTGACGATGCCGAAAAACGTGGTGGCGCACCAGAAGCCGTAGCCGCTGTACAACGCCTTGCAGTCCAACCCCCGGAGGTCGTGAAGCGAATCCAGCACCTGATCCCGAAACAAATCCTTTCTCATGGGTCTTTTTTACCTGTTCCTGATGGCCGCCGCTTACGCCTGCTGGCTGATGAGCCGGGCGATGCGGACCTGGGCGTCCCCGCCGAGAATCTTCACGGGGAGGACGAGCTGATCCAGCAACTGGAGCACACGCTGCGTGTCTTCGAGGAAAAGCTTCAAGGCGGCCCGGTCGAGCCGCGCGCCCGCGCTTTCGAGCAGCGCCAGCACCGCGTCCGCGTCCAACGCGACCCGCGCGGGATCGTGGGTGAAGTGGCGCGTTCCCTGCAGACGCTCCGCCAGACGTCCGGCGTCCGCGGCTGACAATCCCGTCGAGCCGCCGCCCGACAACGCCCGGTAGGCCGCCGCCACGAGATTGAGGCGGCCATCGGCGGTCAGCTCGTTCTTCCCGGCCTGCTGGACGATGACGTTCCTGCCCGGCTGGATTCCTTTCTTGTCGAGCGCCTTCAGCAGAGCCGCGTGCGTGGCGTCGCCGACCGACGTCAGGATCAGCGTCCCGGTGGCGGCCTTGTCGCTGCGCAGGAACGCGGCGGCCGCGTTCGCGGTCTGGTCGACGAACGATTCGCTCTCCGTCACCACCTGAATAAAACTGGATTCGTCGAGACGCAGCCGATCGTCCAGGCGCTGGACCTTCGAGAGGTCGCGAAGCGCCTCCTGCGCGCCGAGAAGGACGGAGATTGCCTCGGATCCGGATTCCGCGGGCGTGCCCGCGAGAACGGCATCGATCGTGTTCAGCAGTTCGCGGGCCACGTCCGATGTCGTTGACGGCGTGCCCGGCGCGACGCCATTGCGATCGAGATCGCGCAACCGGAGGTCCTCCGGTCTTCCCAGACGGTTGATGATGCTGTTCTGGATCGCGGTCTTCAGCGCCGCGCGCTGCGCGGCCGGAAGGCCGGGGAGAACCGCCAGTACCCGGTCCGCCACCGCGTTCACGCGCTCGGCGTTCCGCCGGGGATCCTCGGGCTTCTCCTTATCGGTGATCGAGGCCAGCGGGAGCCGGACGCCGGCCTTTCGAAGCAAGAGCACGGCGCCGTTATAAAGCGAGTGGAGAATCATCGGGATGATGATCGCGCCGGATCCCATCCCGAAGAAGAAACCGGGGATGATCGACAGTCCCAGCACGAGGCCGACCAGCGCCAGCAGGCGCCGGCGGGACGCGGTCTCCTGCGACGATTCGCCGGGCAGGCCGGGATGCGCGACGGCGAACAGGGGCGCCATACCGACGGCGAGTGCGATGGCGAGCGGAATCGCGAGTGTCGGAGATGACACCATGAGCAACGCCACGATCACCGGCGCCTGGAACAGGGTCTCCCAGTTCACCAGCACGACGGTGTAGAGACCGTAGAGAGACCGAAGCATGAAAGATGTCGTGCTGAGCGCCGCGCCGAGAAGCACTTTTCCGTTGGCGCGCGCGTTGCTCGCGGCCAGCTTCAAACGGTCCGCCGCCAGATTCAGCGCCTGCGCTTTGGTTTCAAAAATTGACGCGGATGTGCTGTAGCTCGTCGCCGTGAGCCGCTGACCGGGCTGCGTGTCGCTGCGGCCCCGGCCCACGAGATCGACGTCGGCGCGGCGGGCCGTGGTAATGGGACGGCACTGGAGGATAAAGATCTGGTTGTTCTTGATGGCGAACTCGATGTCCACCGGGAAACCGAAATAGCGCTCCAACGCCGCGCCCATCTTCGTCAGCCGGGTGACCTGGTCGGGCGTCAGGGAGAGCCCGCGGCGCGCTTCAGCGGGCACGTTGACGGCCTCGGTGCCCGTGCCGTTCGCCTTGCGGACCACCTTCACGCGCTTGCTTCCGCGGACCGCCAGCTCGGTCTGCTGCCCGTCGGATTTCCGCGCGGTGAACTTGTCGGCCTGAACGATCCCGGAGACAACGCCTTCGCCAAGCCCATAGGCGCTGTTGATCACGACGTCGTCGTGTCCATTTGCGGGATTGATCGTGAACATGACGCCCGCGACGTCGGCGTCCACCATCTTTTGGTTCAGGACCGCGGGCGCGACGTCGACCTGCGCGATGGACTCTCCGGCGCGGTACATGACGCCGCGCGGCATCCAGAAGGACATCCAGTTCTCCTTGCCCTTTTCGAGCAGATGGTCGCGGTCCACGTTGAGATAGGTTTCGGCGACGCCCGCGAACGCCGCGTTCTCGGTGTCTTCCTGCACGGCGGAGGAACGCACGGCCAGAAGCTCCTTGTCGAGGCCCGCCTGCGTCACGGCGTTCATGATTTCGGCGCCGACACCGGACGTTTCGTCGAAGCGGCCGCTCAGGATCAACGCGCGGGCTTCCTGCGCCAATTCATTGATGCGGGCCTCCCGCTCGGCGTCCGGCATCTCCCGGGAGAGAACCTGGTCCATCGCGGCGGCCAACCGCGCGAGACCGATTTTCACGGGCTCATTTTCATTGAGAAATTTCTGGAACGCCGAGGTGGCGACCGCGAGACCTTCGGGAACGGTGCCGCCTTCCGCACGCACCACGCGAAAGATCGCGCCGAGCTTCGCCGACTTTCCACCGACCAGACTCACGAAATCATCGTCGATCTGGTCCAGCGTGAAGGAGGTCTTACCTGCGAGGGCGGCCACCTGCTGCGCGCGCTCGTGCGTCAGCCTTTGTTCCAGCGCTCCCAGCGCGCTCAGGTCCAGCAGAAGATCAATCTGCAGGCCCAGTCCGCGCGCGGCCGCGAGAACGCGACGAACTTCCGACAGGTCTCCGGGGAGGTCCCGCTCATCGGCGGCCGTGGCATCGATACGGTCCTTTAAAGCTCGGGCCTGTCCGATCAACTCGGAGCGCGCGTGCACGCGCGCATTTTCCACCTGACCGACGAGCGGCGGCAGTTCTTTTGCGATCGTCTGAAAAACCGTCACGTCCAGACCCAGGCGCAGCGCCGTGGTGATCGCCTCGGTCGTCAGGTCGGAAACGCGGGTGAGCAGAGCTTCGAGCGTGCGAACGCTGGCGCCGCTCCTGACACCGGCCTGAAGCGCTGACAGAGCGTCCGTGATGTCGTTGCGGAGGCGGGCGGTCAGGCGGCCCCGAAGTCCCTCGACGCGGGCGCGGGCCGCCGGCGTCAATCGCGCGGCCGTCGCGGCGAACGCGGTCATCAACTCAGTGCGGGCAGATTGAGGCATACCGCGGTCGTAGGCCGCCTGTGAAAACAGGAACGCGAGAAGCGATTCAACCTCGGCTTCCGGGACTTTTTCGGTCGCGCCGAGAAGCCAGGTGGTCAGGAAACCGGTATTGGCCGCGCTTGGCTTTGAGAGCTCCTGCAACGCGTCCCGGACCAGCGATCGCGCGCCCTGCGGCTGGACGGTGATCTCGCCCTTCGCGCCGTCCACCGTCACCACGTCGCCTTCACGGATGATCAGGACTTCCGTGGCGAGCGTGCCCGACACGTGGACGCCGTCCGCGTTCGGTTTAGCGGGGCCGGAACGAAGCACCGTGACCCGGACAAATTTTTCGCCGCCTTCCTCAATCCACTCGGCGCCGGCCACGATCACCGAGGCGAGACCGTGCTCCGCCGCCGTGATCGAAGCGTGGCTGAGAATGCCGCCGCCGGTGGTCAGGATCGCGCGCGCCGCCGTGATCGCGCCGAGTTCGTCCGGAGTCGTGTACGGGGCCATGAAAATGCGGCCCTGGCTTTCGGCGCCATCCTGAAGGTGATATTTGGGATTGAACGTGATGCGCCCGGTGACCACGCCGCTTCTCCCGGGCGAGGCCGCGATGCCGCCGGCGGATGCGCCGGACAC
>JAYTIE010000118.1:0-32405 GCA_043732015.1 Elusimicrobiota bacterium
GACGGTCGTGGTGCGAGCAGACCGTCCGCCAAAGCCGACCGGCCGTGCGGATCCGGTCGCCGACCCCGATCGCCAGCCCGGCGTGCCGGATGCCGAGGGATCGGCGACCAAAAACGTCGAATTCGAAGATCAAGCGGACGGCGCCAGCATCGGCACCAGCATCGTTCTCCCCGCTCCCGGCGCCACAGACGCTCAAGTCGGCGTGGTGCTGTCCATTTCCCGGGACGGCAAGACCACGAAGCCGCCCGCCTTCCAGGTGCTCGGCGCGACTGATTTCTCGAAGAATGTCGGGGCATTCGGGACTGGCGCCAACCTGATGGGAACCAAATGGTCTGCCGGCGTCAAAATTAATGTCGGTGTGGTCGCGGATGGAAATTACGACATACACACGCCGGACGGCGCCGTCGGAAAGCGAACCATTATCAAGGATGGCAAGGAGAAGGAGGAGACGATTGAGGCGAGCCTCGGCGTTATCCCTGTCCGCGGCGGAAGCATCGTCGCGCGCCCAAAGGGAAGCGAGACGCCGGGGGTTGAGGCAGTCCGCGGTCTGGCCGCCGTCAAACCCTCCGGCACGCTCGTCGTTACTGGTGAAGCGCACGAGAATCCCGACGCCGCCAAACTGGGCCTGGTTCGTGTCGGCGATGCCAAGCCGGGACGCGTGGAAATCAAGGACGGCGTCGTCCAGAGCACCGATGGAACCACTTACACGAACACTGGTGAGCGTGGAAAAAAGGCGAGTGAGATTCTTTATGAGACCACGGACAAACCCGGTGTCACAAACCCGAGCTTTACGGTGATAGAAGGCGGCACGACCTTCGTTGATTCCGGTCTTCTCAGTGTGGGCAATGCCCGGTTCAGTGTCATCGCCCCGGCGGACGTCCCCAGCGCCGTGGGGACCGGTGGAATCCGGCTTGAATTGCGGATCCAGACGGACATCGCTGGCGGGGCGGCCATTCGGCGTGGACACGGGAAAGTCGATGAATTCGTTGTCACTCGCATTGATGCGGCGCCCGGTGGAAACACGTTCGCGACGTTTCATGAACAACGCATGCACAACGGCAACGCTCAGGGCGGACAACGTGTGGGCCCCGCGACGCCGCTCGAAATCGTCGGCCCCGGCACCAATAATTTCCACTTCAATCAGAAGGCGAAGATGTTTGAGATCGTTGGGCCCGATGGAAAGCCGGCCACGGCCGGAAAATTCGAGTTCCGCGGCGTCAAGTACGACCTTAGCGTGAGAGAAGGGCACAGCCTCCTCGTTGCGGACAAGGGCGACCTGGAAAAGATGAAAGGGCACGCGGATGCCATTGTCTTCGATACGAATGGCGGGGCCCACACCGGAACAATCTCCAAAGTGGATGCGGTGATGACAGGTCCCATGGAAGGCCGCCGCTCTTCCTATTTCCATATGGATCTCGAAAGCGCCGAGATGTTCCATGCCGGGGCCGACGGAGATGCCATCGCGGTGACGGCCGTAAAGCTGGGACTGGTCGGGGCCGGTCAGCCGGATCGCCATGTGACGATGTTTGACTATATCGTCAGGGGTCAGAAAAGCGGCGTCGAAGTCCGCCGCTTTCTCGTACAAGATCACACGGGCTTTCGCTTCGTCGAATCTCTTGGCCCCGTTCCCGGAAAAACGCTGGGCAGTGTCGGCTTTCGCTACGACGGAGCCTGGGTTACTCAGGTCAAGGACGGAAATCGGTACCGGGTCGAAACCGACTTCAAGACCGGAAGGGGCCCTGGATCCGTTCTGGCGTCGGCGGGAAGCGCGTTCGCGGCCGATGAAAGCGATCTCCGCGTTAATGTCACGAAGCTCACCGATAAAGTCACCACTTTGCGGAAGGAACTGGAAGCGGCCCCGGCGGACCGCGCCCTGCTGCGGAAGGTTGACGCGGCGGAAACCGATCTGAAGGCCGCTGCCGATGAACTCGATAACCGTGCCCTCGATGTGACCCGCGTGGCCTTCAATGACGATCGCATTCGCACGGGCGTCGTGATGTACATGCCCGAAGGGACCGTCGACCTGAGACAGGGCAACGGGTACGCGAGAAAAGTCGGCGGAGAAAAGATCAGCATTTCGAAGAACAGTCTCATCACAATCCGGGAAGGGGACGGCGAGAAAGTCCGCTATTCCGTCACCGACAGCCAGCGAAGCCCCTCCGGCCGCTTCGAGATCCTGTCGGGTTCTGAATTCACGAAGCGCTACGCCGCTGGCGAATTCACCCTGAACGGCGTTCTTCGCGCCAAAGGCGGCTCTGATGCCATCAAGGTCGGAGAAACGAACGACTCGGGCGATTACCTCTCAATTACGAAGCGGGAACGCGGCAGCGGTGGTGGCGGCCCGACCGGTGAGAAGACCCGTCAGGCTACCCCGGAGCGCATCTACATTCGCCGCTCCGGAGACGCGGTCGAAGTGACTCGGGGCGACGTCGTTGTTCAGGACAATGCGCTCGGAGTTCGGGAAGGGGCCATTCTTATCAACAATGCCATTACCGACCCGAACAGCCTCCGGAAGTACACGGTGGCGACGCGAGATAATAATGAGGAGCGCGGCTACGCCGCCTCGGGAACGCTGATTGGCGGTGTTTCCCAGGATGAAAATGGAAACTACGACGCCGACGCCGTCAAGGCGGGGATGGTTGGCCGGTTTCCCAAGAATGCCCAGTTCAACTACCACGACCTGACGGAGCGGACCACGAGGACGCGGAGTCATGACGGCACGGAAAAAGAAAGCAAAGGGCGGTCAGTCGTGATTCTGGACACGAGCCTTCGGACTGTCGGCGTCGCGGGATTTTCTGAAGAGAGATGGAGTAGTTTCACTGAAAACTGGCAGGTACGAGAAATCTTCGACATCAAGTTGAACATCAACCAGGACCCAAACCACCCCGAGAACGAAGTCATGATCTTTCAAAATAGTGACAGGAATGGATTTCAGAGGAAGACGACCGGCTACGAAAGAGGAACTACGACGGTGGACCTTAAAACCGAGGATCGTAAGTACGTCGACGCCGAAGGGAATACGACCTCTTATAACGGCCTTCGGGTCCGCGCCGACATCCAGTACTGGATCAAAGAGGATGGAACCCGCGAAGAGAAAGCGACAACGTTCACCAGCACGATTATCCAGGACGGGAAGGAGGTGCTCTCCAATGGACATCCGGTCACTTTCACGGTGACCTCCAACATCTCCGTGGACTATGACACCGCGATCAAGATGGCCAACGGGGACGAAGACAAGATCAAAAACGCCAACGAAAACAAGGCCGCCTATCTGAAGGAAGTCGCGGATATGGGCAAAGGCATACTCCCGTCCTGGGCTGTCAAAGTCGATGGTGGCAGAGACTTCATTACGTATCTGGAACGTTCGAAGCCGGCGCAAATTTACGCCTTCCACGCCAACCACGACGTCACCATCGGCCTGTCCTACTTCGCGGCGTTCTTCGGCAATGAGGAGAACACGACGGCGATCAAGAACATGAAAGCCTATCAGACCGACATTGACGACATCCGGGCGGGGAAAATCAACGCCTCGGAAGGATTCGGCCGGGTCGGGCAACGGATGGCGGACCGGAAATGGGAACTGATTATTGGCGCCATGCTGCCGTTCGATACGCTGGCGGGTTGCGATTTCCAGAAGAAACCCATTGAGTCGTTTTTTCGCGTCGGTCTGTTCATCCTCGAGGGTCTTGCGACCGTTGGGACAGGCGGAGGCTACGCGGTGGCGAAGGGTAGCTACGTCGCGGCCAAAATCGCGATTGTCGTTGCGCGCATCGCCGCCATTTCGCGGGCGCTCAAAATCACGCAAGTAGTCGCTGCGGTCGCCAAATACACCGGCATCACCTGGTCGCTCAGCAAGATCGGAGCGATGTACCGTGGCTATCAAAGTTTCCAGCGGGGAAGCGTCGTTTTGTCCGCGACCTCGAAGGTACTCGGCCACGTGGGCGAGTACGTCGGCCGCCGGATGTTCTACAACTCGGTCAGCAATTACATCGCTGTCGGTGGTGAGAAAGGATACGACTCCAAGCAGGCGTGGACCGCCTTCCGTCAGGTCCTCGTGTCGCTCGTCACCTACCAGGCCTTCAACATTCTCAAGGCAGGCGGTCAACTCGTCGCCGCCGTTTCCGGTTTCAACGGGGGCCTGAAAATCGCGACCCGGCTGTCCAGTTGGGGCCTCTTCGGTTCGAAAGCGATCCCCATGGTGGCGAACATCCTGAATATTGGTGGCCGGTTTGCCGTTGTTTTCGTTGCCGGCGGTCTCGCGGCCGAAGCGAACCGCGCTCTGGGCGGCGGTCCCAACGCTCCCGGATTTTTGCAGGGAGGTCTCATCGCCGTGGTGGCGATCTTGGGATTCGGAGCGCTGTCACGGTTGGGCGATGGCCTCATCAAAGTCGTCGGGAGGTTGACTGTCGGTGGTTCCAAGGATGCCGTCTTCTATTTGAAAGCATTCCCCGTTGTTCTCGAGAAACTGGGTAAGGCCGTTAAGGATGCCCAAGGCATTGCCAAAGTCGGAATGGGGCTGAGATACGCCTCGGCGGCCGGGTTGTTCCTCCTCACCCGGGCGACTTCCTTCCTTATTAGGTACGCGCTGACCGGCGCCGGAACCATGGTAATGATCAACGGCGTGAAGAACACCAACACGACCGGCTCCGGCGACTTCTTCAAGGGCGCCGGCAAAGCGGCGGGTCAGGGAGCCTTCCTGGGTGTGCTTGTCGGCGGCGGCGTCAATGCGATGTCGAAGTGGGTGGACACCGCTGGAAAATCCACAAATGCCGGACGTCTTGCGTTCGAAGCCGAGCGCACGGGCGCCGCCATCGGCATGGGCGTGTGGGAAGTGACGTTCAGCCCCTGGATGGGCGGCGTCAACGACGCGCTCGAGAAAACAGGACTTTTCGGGAAGACCCCTGACGAAGAACAGCACTCCGGCATGCTCGACAAAGTCGCGTCGAAGTTCTACGGCACGTTCAACAATATTTTCATGATGCACCCGTTCTTCGCGTTCGGCCGCGTGGGAGCGAGCCCCGTCGGTATTGTCGGTTGGTCGGCAGGGAAGCTTCGCAGTTTGTCCATCAAGCTGAATGACCGCGCTCTTTCTGGCGCCGGGAACTTCCTGGTGAACAAAACAGGCGCAGTCGTTCTCCATCTGACAGCGGTCGGAATCGAGAAGCTTCTTGTCATGCCGCTCACGATAAAGACGTTTGAAATCTTTGAACACCAGGCGGTGCACATCGCGCAAAGCCTTGGAATTGTGGACGCGACCAAGGCCGACGGGAAGGACAAGGGCGACCGCACCGAGGTTCTCTTCGGCATGACCCGCAACGAGCTGGCAACCTCGGTGGTCAAATTCCTGGGCTTCATCAACGCGCCGATTCATGCGCCGCATTCCGCCAAGGAAATGATTGTCCAGAAACGTCTCGGTGGCGCGCGGGAAGGCGTCATGGACTTCGCCAGCCCGTTCGCCTCCGGCCGGATGAAGCGCGGAAGTGAGCTCGGAAACGCGATTCTCGAGGCGGGGCGCGCCGGGGGAGCAAGGGAAATCAAGATGGGCGACGGCTTCAAGGTGAAGTTGAGCGCCGAAGAAATTACGAATCTCAGGCAGTCCGCGCTTACCTCCATCATGTCGCCCGAGTTGCGCAAACTGCTGGCAGATCCTGCAAACCGCAAAGCGGCGCTCGTCGTCTTCGATGCCAAAGGAAAAGTCGACCGGGTCATTCTCAACGAATCCAGCGAGGTCACAGTCTCGCACGACGGAAAAGGGAACTTCACCTACAAGGGGTCTGACGGCGTGGAGCACAAGGCGGATGCCCAGTCCGACGGAAACGGTGGATACACGGTTCGAGTCGAGCTGTCCGGCACCAGGGGCGGGACGTCCGCAACCTATGAAATCAACATCGACAAAAAGGGCAAGGTCACAGGAGAGATGACCTCGGGAGATCGCAACACGCGCGGCGAAGGGCTTTCTATCACGGTCGATGTATCGAACAAGAAGGGTGACCGCACGCTAAAGCGTGATGTCAGTGTCGAGAAAGATGGGAAGCTGAAAGACCAGACGAGCGACAAAGAATTGAAGACAGACGAACGGCTCATGAAGGGAGACACCGTCACCTCCATAAAAGTAGAGAGGAAGTCGGGAAAGTCCGTCGGCGAGGACGCCGATTTGGTCGCAACGGACCAGCTTTTGAGACAGACAGTGACCGAGACCGCGGAACCAGAAAATCAAAACGCCGGCCGGACCCCGCTTGAGGAAATGGTGAATGAAACCGGTCCCCCGTCCGAAGGACCTGGAAAGGCCGAAATGGCCGATATGAAAGATGTGAGCGCCGCCTTTAAAGGCCGCTCGGACGCCGCAGCCGACCTCGTCAACCGCGCCGCAAAAAACCCCAATTCCGCCGAAGCCAAAATGATCCGCGCCCTGTTCGAAGCCACAGGCCGGGATGCCAACAAGACCGCCGATCTCCTGAACACCTTTGGAAACTCGAAGCAGGGCCTTCAATTCCTTCAGTCCATCGTGAAGGCGGGCGGCGTCGAGAATCTGGTCAAGATTATGGCGGACCCCTTGGCCCTAAGAAATCTCCAGGCCCTCGTCACGGACAAACAACTGACTGAGCAGGGCATCAACCTCCTGGCGGAATTGATCGCTGTTGCGAAACCGGAGGCGATGAAGGCATTCCTTGGAAAGCTCACGCCCGAAGGCGTGAACGTATTCCGGGACGTCCTCAACCTGGTCGCGCAGAACGCGGACGCCCGAAAAGCCCTCTCGGTCGTGTTCAAGAACCTCGACGAGAAGGGCGGCCGGAATCTCGCCACAATTTTCAACACGATCGGTCAGTTGAACCCCACCGACCGCGCCAACGCCATCAAGAACATGGCGACCTTCCTGGGCAAAGTCGGTTTACAAGGCGCGAAAATATTCGCCCAGGTTCTGAACGCGATCAAACCGGAAGCCGCCACAGCGCTTGCGCATATGTTTGCGGCGATGACTGAAAAGGGCGCGATTAACCTGGCGACCTTCATGAAGTCGATGACAAAAGTGGAAGGGTTTACCGGTTTCCTCAACAAGTTGACCAACAACAAGAACGCGGCCGAGGTTGGGAAAATGTTGGGTGAACTGTTCAACGGTTTGTCCGAGACGCAGAGCAAGAGCCTTGGTGAGATGTTTGGAAAACTGGACAAGAGCGGCGGTGCGGCTCTGGCCGTGATGGTGAAGTCTCTGATGGGCGCGAAGGGCGCCCCGCTGACAGACGCCATCAAGAACCTGTTCGACACCGTGACGAAGCTGGGCGCCTCCGGGCAGGATGCGCTGGCAGCGGTTCTCAACAAGATGACCAGCAAAGACGCTGTCAGCAAAGACGCTGTCATCGCTTTGGGCAAGGCTTTGGGTAGCCTGTCAGACACGCTTCGAGCAGGATTTGTGGCCCTCCTTGACAAAGCCGGCAGCGATGGCGGCAACAGGCTTGCGGGCATTCTCAATCAGACCAAGGAGGCCGGCGTGAATGGCCTGGCGAAGCTCCTTGAAGCCTCGACAGTCGCCGCGGAAGGGCTCGGCCTTATGCTTTCCAAGCTCTCGGACGACAAGGCGGCAAACGCGCTGCTGGGCGGCATGCTGGTGGGCAAGGAAATCTCCGCGCTGGTTCGTGTTCTGGAAAAAATCGGTGGAAACGAGGTGCACGCAGCCCTTCTGGGAAGAGTGTTCGAGCTCGCTGGGAAGAAAGGCGTCACTCCATCTGAGTTCGCGAACATTATTGGGCGTTTGAAAGCCGAGACCGCCGCGAAGCAGGCAGCGGAAATGGCGACGGAAATTTTTCGTGAGAAGGGTGAAACCGCCACCCTTGAGAACGGCGGGAAGATGGGCGAGGAGCTCTTGAAGCTCGCAAAAGGGGAAGGCTCGGTTCTCGCGGAAATGATGGGCCACGTGGTTGAGGCGGCCGCAAAGGACCGGTCCGCCGACAAGGCAGAAGAATTTGGTGAGGCCCTGGTGGAGAAGGTTCTTGCCGACAAGGGCCTGTCGGTCGCCCAGAGAAAAGAGCTTGTCGATGCCCTCTCGAAGACCGATCTCGCCCGTTTCCTGACGGAAATGAACCGGCAGGACCCGAATGTTCGTGAGGCAAGAAAAGAACTGGGTCTTGCGGCAGAAGAGACGGTTCTCGTCGTGACGGCCGATCTTACGGAGGTGGCCCTCTTCAGCCACATTTCGGCGATGTCCAGCAGTGAGCTGGACAAATATCTGGAAGGCAGGGTCAGGGGAATTGAGAGCGTTGAAGGAAAGGCGGCGAGAAAGTCGGTACTCGAATCCAAGATCAAGAAACTGGAAGCGAAAGCCAAGAGCGATCCCGCAAGATTTGAGAAAAAACTCGAGGCGGCGAAGGCCGAGTTGAAAGGGGTGAAGTCAGATCTCAAGCGTCTTGCGCCGGAAAAGGAATTCAATCTTAAGGCTGCAGCGATTGCCATGCAGGTGCGGTGGGGCGGGAACGCCGGTCAGGCCTTCGCGGTTGCGTCGCAGTTCACCACGGCCGCGTTCCTTCGCAAGCTGACGACGGACTACAAAAGCCTGGTCCGGGTTGAAGGGGACGGCACTTTAACCGGCGTCCGCGTGAAGCTGCTCGCCGAAGGCAAAGACATCCGCGCAGAAGTCCGGGAAGCGAACAAGGATTTGATGAAAGACGAGCAGTCGGTGATCGTTCAGGTCACGGACTCGGCTGATCGAAGCGGTATTTCCATCACTGACATTTCCGGCGCGGATACCCTGGCGGGTCTGAGAACCAAATTCCCTGTCCCTGCATCCGGGCCGACGCCGGCATCGAAAGCGCTTGATACCGCAGAATCCACGGGCCTCTTCGTCGCGGAAAAGATGACGGTGCTCATCACCAGCAACGGCGTCGAGGTCGTGTCGGGCCGCGACCGCATGTTCATCGGCCGCGACGGGTCTTTCTCGCTTCGTACGAGGGATCCGGGAATCATTAAGAAGCTCGTTGATAAGGGCGTCATCGACGCTCGGGAAGGAAATTTCATTCTGGGTCAGATGAAACGTGGGCTGCTTGGAGCGGAAGCCGATCTGGGAATGCGCTTCAAGATTCGCGAGCGCGAAGTGAAGGACGCTGCCGGCTCACCGACAGGGAAAGTCAAAAAAGACATCGTCGGGGAACTTCTCGACGCGAAATTCTCTCATGGCGGCGCGACCCTGTCCAATTGGCGGCACACGCAACGCGCAGAGGAGCTGGCAAATGCCGGCCTTCGTGATGACTCTTCAAAATTCGGTCCCAAAGATAGTGCGGCCGCTGACGCGGCCGATGAACTCGGCGGGACCAAAGGAGACACCAAGACTGCGAACAAGGATCGGAGCGACGCGACTTCCAAGTTGAAATCCGAGGAAGAAGTCCGGTCGGAGGACGAGAACTGGTCCCGGGAACCGGGCTACGAAGTCCTTTTCGAAGACAAGCTGTTCAACGCCTTGAAGGACAACCTGGACCCGAGTGATGTGCCGGAATCGCGACGGCTCATCTCCGCGCTTGAAAACAGCGGATCTTCGCTCCAGGGACGGGTGGCGCGCCGGCTCTCACTGGAACTCATGTTTCGCTTCAAAGGGACCAGGGCCGAGCGGGCGGCGTTGATGGTGGAGTTGTTCCGGCCTGCGGTCGAATCTTTCTTCACGTTCATGCGCAATGTCCCGGACCCTTCGCTCGCCGAAGGCTTTGCCCTGGAGCGGTTGATTGCGCACGTTGAGGGCGTTTTCCCCGCGGGAACGTCTCCCAAAGGCCGTGCCAAACTTGTCGAGGCCATGAAAGAGGCGCTCAAAATAATGGTCAAGGAAGGCCGGGACGCCGACAAGAGCCTGATGGAGAAATTAATCGACCGGACTGAAAATGGTCCGCCGGCTGACCTCAAGAAAGAGAAAGCATTTCACGAGGCATGGGCCTCGTATCATAAGACGGTTGGGCAGTTGCTCAAGGCCGGCTGGTCCATGAGCGAGATTGCGGCGAACCATGGTTTGATTCGCAACCTGTTCTTCGGTCGAAAATCCGCCGACAACCGAACGCTTCGTTCACTGGGGTCGGAGATCATCGCATCGCTGGGCGCTTTCGCCTCCCTGGGCCGGGTAGAGGCGAGACTGGCGAAAGCCGAAGCAAGTCTCAATACGAATCCGGCAAACAACACGGGGCAGGTGCGGGATCAGATCGCCGGACTTCGCGAGCTGATCTCACGCGTCCGGGGCCAATTGTCCGAGGGCGGCGTCGATGCGCTTTCCAGACTCGGAGAATTGACTCGCAACACGGAAGTGGTCGAGACGATGGCGGGCTCCAAAGTCATGGACCGGCAAAGCCTCGAAAATTTCAAGCGCGAGATCGGCGAAATTGCCGAGCCCAAGGCACGCGCTGCCATGGAGAAACTTATTGGTCTCATTGAAAAGCATGTCGAAGATTACAATGGGAAGAAACCGACGGAGAGAGAACGAACCCTTAAAGATATCGGAGCAGCGTTTGAGGATCTTTTGAACGCGTACAAAATGAACGTCGGCCGCGAAGAGGTCGAAACGCTGCTGAATGAGGACCTCGATGCGGATGGTCGCGCGGCGGTGTTGACCAAGCTTTTCAATCCCGGAAACAAGAACCCGGAATTCAACCCGAACAAACTCGACGTTGGACAGCGCCTGGCGCTGGTTTTGACGACATCCGCTCAAAGCTTCGGCAAGGTCAAGAAGGGCGATACCGTCTTCGAGACAGACAAACGCCTCGAAAACGGTAAGCGTGGCGCCCTGCTTTTCCAGTTCATTGTGGGGCGCGTGGCCGGCCTCGAGGCGGGCGGAGGCAAGACCGCCGTCTTCATTCAGGGAATCGCAATGGACGTGATGCGCCGCCAGAGCCAGGGAGACTCCATGAATTTTACCGCCGAGCTCGTGGCCTACGCGAACGGCGAAGTGTCGAAGTACGTTTCCTACAACCCCGGAGGATACGGAAAGCTTTTCCGCGCTCTCGGTCTTGAAGTGGTCGACGGCCGGTTCGCCAATAATGAGGAAGGCCGCCGCAAGGAGGAAGAGGCGTACGATGGCACCACTGTGAATGGCCGGGTGAAAGTCGTGGTGAGCGACATGAACACGCGTGGTTTCCGCCAGAATTCGGTCGAACGCGATCCCGGTTCGGTGCTCGCCATGCGCATGAAGAAGAACGTGCTTATCAAAGCGATGGACGAAGTGGACGCGCAGGTCCTTAGCCGGATGGCTTTTATCAACAGTGACACGATGCACGTCGCCAGTCCTGAAGTCATTGGCCGGGGCAAAGCCATTGAGAGCGCGATCATGGCGGTCTTCGGAACCCCGGAAGGCGGCAATCCGCATCTCCAAAATGAGAGCGGCTCGAAGGCGGGATACCGCGACCTCAAGTCGAAACCCGTCGACGATCTGTCGAGTGGAATGTGGTACTCGAAGTCCGGAGAGGCCATCCATGTCTCCGAGCCGCTCATGAAAGCCGTCATGGAAGGCCTGAAAAAGGCGGGCAGGGAAGAGATTACTTCCGGTGAGGTTTATGAATTTTTCCGCGCCATGGTATCGGTGCGGAGCATGGACACGATCAAGGGAGACAGCAAGGAGTCCATCTTCGGCTTTACCGATGGTTCCAAGGACGGCGCGCCGAAGGAAGAATTCCTCCGGCCGACGCACAAGAAAGCGGGAGAGTTCCAGTGCGGACAGATTGACTCGAGCACCACGTTCAACGTTGCCGCGGTGCTTTTGTACCGGCGGCAGTTGGGGTCCTCCAAGGGCGCTCTTGTGGAAGGCAAGGGACGCATGAAGAACATGAGCAAAGAGGCCATCGACTCGCTTGTCAGCCTCAACGACATCCGTCTCTCGAAGGCCAGCGCCTCGGCCACGCTCATCCAGGCGCTTCAGGGCGGCCGGAATATCCACCGCTTCGGCGCCACCGGTACGCCCGACGCGCTGAACGGAATCATTCAGGCCACCCTGGGTATCGAACTGACGCAGGTCTATTCGTCGTCGTACGACGACTTCAAGGTCGATTCAGTCAAGTCAGTCAAGGACGCATTCGATGCTTCGCCCAAGGACTCAATGCGCGGAGGAACCTGGGGCGAATCAAAAGAGATGAAGACATCGCTCATCGACGTGAAAGGTCAGGGTGATAAGGCGAAGAAAGCAGCCGAAGCCATTGAGATGTCCGATGCGCACGAAGACGGCATTCTGATCGGCGCCCGATCCGAAAGCGATCTGATCGCGACATTCTCCGAGTCGCTGACCCGAAACGGCGCGAGTTCCAAGCTCGTCGACCGGGTTTCCACCGCCGGAAGCATTCGCGAGGCCGTCGACATCGCCCGGCGCGCGGTGCTCACCGAACAACTTCCGGAATTCAAAGGGGACCAGGGCAAAGCCAATCTCAAGGACATCGTCCGGCGCAGCGAAGTGCTGGACGGAAACGGCGGCAAGGACGGCTTGCGTTGGTCGGATGGCAAAGCCACCCGGGACGGCGAAGCGGTGGCGGGGTCTGCCGCCAAGGAGCGCCTGATTATTTTTTCGACCGAGCTCGGGCTCCGCGGTTTCAGCTTCGACGCTGAAAACAAAGCGGGCGAGCTGGATAGTGCGGGCGATCTGATTGAAGGCAGTATTCAGCGCGTGAATGCGGTATTCATGGGGCTTGAGTTGATGTCGTCCGAATCGCGCATGCAGGCTTGGAAACGCGTCGACCGCACCAAGCGAGACGCGGTCCGCATTGAACTGGTGGAGACGGACATTCTCACGACCCGGGTGGAGCATGCGAAGGAGGTGGACTCAGCAATGCGCGAACGGTTCGGCCGGAAGGATGGAGGACTCTTCTTCCGGGATACGGACAAGGCCTTCAACACGATGCTCAAGAAAGACATCGGAACCATGAAATCCGGCGAACTCCTGATGCTGGCGTCCAAACTCAGCTCGCTTGAGAATCTCGGGCAGTCGGCCATGTTCTTCATCAACGAACAGATTGAATCGAAGCTCCTGAAGGAACCATTGACGGCCTGGAAGGCGCGCGAGGACGCGGCGGGAAATTCGGCCGGCCGCGATGCGCTGGGAAAAATCCAGGTCGAGATTCTCGAACACTCCGATGAGCGCGAACACAAGGCCGGAACCGAAATGATGGACCCGCGGCGGCAGGCGCTCGACGCTTTCCGGTCCACCTCTCAAAACGTTATTCAACGGCTGACCCAGGTGGCCAAGAACGAGAAGGTTTCGGACCAGGTCCGGGTGGAAGCCGTGGAACGCATCGCCGATATTATTCTCGCCGAGCGCGGTCTGGAGCAAAGGCTCTTCAACGGAGCGGATGAAACAACGGGCAAGGACAGCAACGGCGTGGAAAGACTCGCCGGCGAGCATAGCGACGCAAGATTTCAGACGGCCGCCTTCGTGAATGTGGCGACGGACAGCCGCAACCGTCCGGCGGAGGCGGTGGCCAACACGGTCGTTCGCCTGGCGGACCTGCTTCTGCCCACCACCCGCACGTCGAAGGATGTCGCGGGCGCCAAAGGTGGGGCCACCAAGATCGACGCTTCTGCAGGAACGCCGAGAGGTCCCACGGCGGCCCCTGGCTCCAAAGCAGCTCCCACCCTTTCTCCCTCCGGCACTCTCACTCCCACAAAATCATCAACCTACGAACATCAGGCCAACACCGCCGCCGCGGCGGGGCTCGCCAACATGTCGGATGACGACAAGAATCGGCTCCGAACCCAGGCAGGCTTGCCCCTGACGCCCGGCCGAACGAACGAACAGATTGGGGAGGACCTCGTCGCAGCCTGGGTCGAAAACGGAGGTACCCACGAGAACTTCAACATGGAGGCACTGATCTCGACCATGGGCCGCCTGGGCGGCCTCCTGGGTAACGACAACGTCCACATGCCGGACGCGGTCCGCATCACGATTTCGGGAAATTCCGAGGAAGAAACAGTGCGCGTGATTGCCGGTCTTCCGGGCGATGAGCCGGTGCACACGTGGGCGCGCGCCGTGCTGAAAGATGTCGAAGCGCGGCGCGATATGACGGCCCGCGGACAGACCTCTCCGTCCGGTTCCTGGCCGAAAACGATCTGGCATTTCACGAAGCTGATTTCGGGCGCGATGCTGACCAAGATGATCTCGAGCACCGCGGCTGACAGACCCATTGGTGATCTTTTTGTCGGAACCCACGCCGACGATGAACAACGGGGAAAGATGGGAGCCGCGGCCCTCGACATTCTCGCGGGGCTTCCCAAAGATGCGAATTCACGGGGCGCCGCGCTGACCAAGTCCCAGAAAGAGGCCGCGATGAGCATGTTGACGCGTTTGACCTCGATGGCGGCGGTTCATGGCCCTTCGGACGGCGCGCTGGACGGAATCTCTTTCAAGAATCTGATGGATGCGGCCGCGTCGGAGACGCCTGAGGCGTCCTTCCTGAAGGTGATTAAGGCGAAGGAAAGAACCATCTTCGGCATCCCGATTCCAAAGACGGTGGCGAAGGTGGCGGGCGGCGCGAGCCTCGTCGCGGGCATCGGCCTTGCTTTCGTCGCGGGAGGCCCCATTTCCCTGGCGGTCGTATCCCTTTTGGCGACCGTTCTTGTCGGGAAAATAATTTCATCGGACCCGAGCAAACCCGATCCGATGGAAAAGATGATGGCGAAGGCCGGCGGTATCGGAAAAATTTTCGGTGCTCCCGGGACGTTTCGTTTTGCGGCGACGATTGGGGGCATCCTGCTCCTGCTGGGCGTGAACCCGGCGCTGGCGGTAATCATGCCGCTCAACTGGCTTGGTGGGAAACTCGCGGACCTGATGGATCGCGCGAATCCGACCGAGATGGGGCACATGGCGCGCGCAACGGAAGCCATTCTCAAATCCAAGGTCAAGGAGCAGGCCGCTGCGGACAAAGCCGCGGACAAGGCAGCGGAAGATAATCCGCGGTTCAAGCAAATGGCCGCCCAATTGAAAGGAAATCCCCAGGCGTTGGCGCAGATGCGAGCGATGATGGGCGGTTCCAAGACAAAAGTGAAAGGGCCAACCATTGATGATGTGATCAAGAGCATGCCGGAGGGATTGTCGGACGACGAGCGCGAGCAATATCTCGCGGCGGCGTTCCTGTTGTTGTCTCCGAAGGCCGGCGGGCGGCACGAGCGGGCGGGCGAGATCGCGAAGCTGTTCCGCAATGAGAAGGATGCCGACGGCAAAGCGCTGGCCAATGTCCGGGACATGGAAATTGAGCCGCTGCTAAAAGCCGATAGTGATCTTTCATTCCTTGAAGCCATCGGTCAGTTCGAGGCCGACCACAAGGACGAGACAATCGGTCTTGGGGAAATCGAGGCCTACTTCCCCGCGACCGACCAGGGCGACGGCCGTCCCACTGTTGCGCAGGTGATCAAGCACTACCTCCCCGATTCAACGCCGGAAGGGCTCAATGCCCTTGAGAAACTGGACACCACCGAGCGCGCTCTCGGAACGCTGCCGAAGGAAAATGTCCTTGGCGACCAGTGGGAGGCCCTCCAGAAAGGCACCGTTCACACGCGGCTGGTGGGCCTGCTGCCGCCGACCCTGTCGCCGGCCGCGTTGCAGGCGGCGAACAACGTGGTGGGGGCGCAGCAGAACGCGCTGAAAGTGATTTCTACCATCCTGGAGAATGCCGGCGTTTCCAAGGCGGACATCGCGAAGTTCCAGTTCGCGATCTTCTCATCCAACCGGACCAACGGTGCGGTGACAACGGCGCTCGACAGCGTTCTCAGCACGGCTTTTGGAGCGACGGACAATGACCGCAAGCGCGTGCTCCAGGTCCTCACGCATGTTTATTACGGAGCGACGCCGCTCGGAATTGCCGGTGCTACGGCGCGAGCGCCGGTCACCGAGGACGAGGCCGATACCATTGCCAATGTCCTGAATCCCGGCGGATCCAGAGGCGCCAACGACCTGGTCGAGAAATGGGACACGAATCTCCCCGTTTACGCGGCGATAGCGCCGGTGCGTCTCGAAGGATTCCACGTTTTGACCGAAGAAGCGGGCGGATGGAAGCTCTCCGAAATTCCCGCCAAGCCCACGGAGCCGACGCGCACCGTGGCGAAAATTAAATCTGAGAATGGCGCGCTCGTTATTCGTCCCGCCACCGCCACCAACGCGAACGACGCCTGGGAAATTGCCGTGACACCCGGCGCCAATGGCCGGCCGGCCAAGGTGGAGTTCACGGCGGGCGCGAACCGGATTGTTACCATGCCCAATGCGGCCGGCAACGGTCTCGTTCCCGTGTCGCCCGGGCAGGTCATTCCGGCCGGAACGCCGGTGTTGATCGTCGCGGGGGATGATGTCCACAAGACTGATATCACCTACCGGGTCCCGGTAGATGTTCTTTTCAATCCGGCCAACGCCGCCGCCGATGAGGATGATCAAACTTTGCAGCCAGCCTCCGCCGACGTTGACGACGAAGCAGATGCGACGGTTCCGAATCCGACCACGCCGCCGGTGGCCCCCGTGGCACCGGTCGCTCCCGTCGCTCCGGCCAATCCTGTGGCGCCGCAAACTCCTCCTGCGAATGCCGACGACGATTCGAAGACCAATCCAGCGGCGCCCGATGCCGACGACTCCGCCACGAATCCGGTCGCGCCGCAGCAGCCCCCCGCCGTGGAGCCCGCTCAGCCGAAAGCCGCGCCCGCCGCCCTCAAGGATGAGTTGTCTCCCCTGTTGGAAAACGTTTTCGTAAACCTCAATGGTTACAGCCACGAGGAATTGCTGTTCCAGCTCGCGAATCACCTGACGCCGGCGGTCATGGGCGACCGCAGCCTCCTTCCGCCGGGCGGTGGCGGGGACGGCCTGGTTGTCTTTCGAGGAGACTCAGGCAACATCACGCAGGTTTTTGTTCAGGACTCGTCCACGAAGAAGTGGACTCTCATCACGCCGGAAAATGCGGTGGGAGTGGAAGCGACGCTGCCTGCCGATCTTTCCAGGGCGGACCAGTTCTCATGGTCCAACGATCCCGTGGAGCGCCATTTCTCGCTCGTGAAACGGGCGGCACCCGCTCAGCCCGCCGGTGCAACGGCGACGGGAACGGAGACATCGCCAGGCCGTAGCTGGCTCAGCCGAACGTTGGACACGCTGGCGGGATTGCTTCCTGGAAAAAAATCAACGACAGCGGGACTCGTCCTGGGTCTTTTCTTCGGTATCGAGAGCTTCGCTGGTGCGTCGGACGGCGGCGGCGTCGTGTCCAGCGGTCTCAACCTGATAGGACTCGTCACGGGAACCCTGGTCACCATCGGGGCGCTGGCGATCGTCGGCATGCTGCTTTCGGCCACGAAATCCATGGTCAGCAGGGTAACGGGGCGGTCTTCCACCACCGCCGACGCCAATGAGGAAACCCTGCCCGGCAATGGCAAGGCGCGGAATTATGAATATGAGCGATTTGGTAAGCATCCGGCGCGGTTTGTGGAGAATGAAGTGGTCGGTGAAGCCGCAGGAAAGCTCGCGAATCATGAAACGGAACGCATTGCGGTGATTGAGCATGCGCCGCCAAAATTCAGCGTCGACGGTCGACTGACCTTTATTCCGGTGGCGTCGCGCCTGATCCGCACACTGACCTTCCGCGGCGCGCCGGCCCAGGGAACGGCGAGCCTGCGCGCGATGGCCCAAGCGATGGACTTTGGCGCCGATGAGCCCCGACTCGGCAAACCCAACAACAAAGTCGTGACGGCCGTGGAAGCGATGCTGGCGCCTGATGCTCCGTTCGCGGAATGGATGAACCTCATCAACATCGGGCCGCTTCTCGAGGGAGTCGATGCGCAGACGGCCGCTGCGGTCCGCGCGGATCCCGGTTTCAATCCGAAAGCCACCTTGGGTGAATTCCTCGCGCGTCCGAATCCCAACGTGAATCTGAACAAATTCGTCCTTGAACTCGTGGCTTTCAACGCGGAGTCCATTTCCACCCGCGAGGGGGTCATGATCACGGGGCGCACCTACGAGCGCCTCTCGGCCAACGGGCCGGTCACGCTGATGCACTCGCACCTCGATGGAACGGACGCGCGCGCGAGCATCGCCGACACCTTCACCGCCAAGGCGGTTCAGGATTATGAAACTGAGCGGGGAATGTTGGGTTCGGGTCTCATGCTGATGGCGGACTCCACGGGTCGCGTTATCGGGTTCAACGCCGTTCACGAAGTGTTGCTGACGGAAAAAGACGCGTTGTCGAAAGCGACCGAGACCACCCCGCCACCATTCCAGAGTCTGAACCTGACTTTCCTGTCCGGCGCTCAGGAGCCGAACTCCGCCCTGGCCCGCCTTTCCATCTGGCTGCGGGGATGGTTCGGTGACCGCCCCGTCCCGACGATGCCCCTGTTCGACATGGCGAACAAAGATGAAGTCGCTGCGGCGAAGGGATTGATCGACCAGATGTGGACCCTGGTGCATGACCAGAAAGCGGACACCAAGACGCTGCGAGTCGCGTTCAATGCAGCTTTCGCGGTCGCCTCCGGCCGCGTGGAAGAAAAGGACATCGGTTCCTTCCTGGAGGGAACTGACCACGAGGGCCTCGGACTCGACCAGGTCATTCGCGAACTGACCAAGCAGATGCGCGCATTGCCGGGCCTTCAGCTGGCGGGGCAGACCGGGCAGCTCGGTGGAATCATCCGCGGTATGCGGACGACGATGAACGAGCTCGACCATTATGGGGCGATCTCCGCGCTGCCGGCACAAGAACGCGGTTGGATCCTGCACGAACTCGGCGCCGTTCGCCTCAGCGTGGTCACCGGCAAGGAAGCGGCGCGCCGCGCCGATGTGCTGGAAAGAGGATTGAAGGGCCGGGACATGGTGAAGGATCTCGTCGAGCCCCTCCGTCTTCTCAGCGGCATGGAAAAGCAGAATTTCTACATGGAACTGGACAAGGCGAGGCAGGGAACCGGGTTCGTCGACGAAAGCGGGCTGAAGGAACTGCTGGAGAACGGCGACGATCAATCGAAGACGTCGGAAGAACGCCGGAAAGCCATCGAAGTGATGCTGAAACTTTTGAAGCCCAGCTTCGCGCCCGTCATCGCGCGTGTTGCTGGCGCGGAAGGGTGGGACGCTAAAATCCAGGATCTGGAGATTATGGTCGTGTTCCGCGATGACAAGGCCAAAGACCTGCAGCCGGGTCAAGCCACCTTCGACGAAAAACAAAACAGGATTGTAATCACGCTCGATCCTGAATGGAACATGCGCACCGCGCTGATCCACTCCGTGGGACTCTTCGCGCACGAACTGACGCATCCGTTCGCGGATCGCGCGCTCAATGAATTTCTGGCCGGACCCTTTGGAATTCCGACCGTGGCCGAGGAAGCGTGGACGCAGTCGACCGCGTCGCGGGCGCTTCGTGAAATGGGCCTGGGTATGATCGCCGACGTGATGGACGCCGAAACGAACCGGGCCATCGTCCGCCAAGAAGCATCGCAGGTGGTTTATGTGATGTACGACGCAGGAGACAAGGATTTTGTGAAGAAGGTGCTGGCGGCGCAGGCGCCCGGGCAGGGCAAGAACGTCATCGTTGTGGCGCCGAAAGCAACGCTGGAAATGGCAAGTAAAGCGATCGGCGCTAACCCGATCCGTGTGGTCTCCCTGGAAGGAATCGCTTCCCTGGTACCGCTCAAGGGCGAAACGCCTCTCGAGGCCCACGGGCGCCTGTTCATGGGGACGGGGCGGGCCCGGTTCGCCGTGGACAAAGACCTGAGGGCAAGCGCTTCCTCCGCCAATGCCACGGGCGTCGCGAGCACGCTGCGCAAGATTGTCACCCGATTTGGAACCAACGTCGTGGACACCGAGCTCATGGTGCCGATCGAAGGTGGCATCCTGGCCATCCTGTTCAACCCCATCGCCGCCCGCTTCCTCGCGAGCCAGGCTTAAAGAGCGCGGTTTATTCGAGAACCCGGAAGGGTTCGCTTTTCCCAACCAGATCCGAGCCCCGTTTTACTTTTGAAGAAAGAACCTACACCCCTGCGACTAGACAGAAAAACAAGGCTTTGTGGTGTTCGAAAAGTTGGCAAAAATCTCGATGAGATGAACGAAGTGATTTTGAGACTGGCTAGTTCAGAACAAGGATAGACTGGCCCTTTCGGAGCAGTTCTCGCGCAGGGCAAAGATCTTCTTTGGGAATTGTCGCTTCTCCCGCTACTCCGGGAACTTCCCATCTCAGCTTGAATACCGCCGTGAGCATGTATTCAAAATAATCAATTCGAATCGGGTACCACCCTTTCTTCAGCGTCACTGCAACGGAATTGCGGGTCGGTCCATGTACTTTCCAATCATCGATCAGCAATATGTTCCCTATCCAAAAACGCGCGCCATCGTCGTTCGTCATGTGAAATTTATATTCACCGTCGACTGGCGCGTGCAGGTAGCCGGTCCATCGGACCGCGTATTCGTCCGCGATCCATCCGTTGAACGGTGAGTTGTATCGCCAGTCGAACTCGATGACCCTATCAATCCGGCTTCGGTAACGCTGCGTGAAGTTGCTGCCCACGAAATATTCACCAAGAAGACCGAATTGATCCGCGCGAAAATGAGAGACAAGCGCTCCCGCTGCTAGAATTGCGAGGGCGATAGCCACCTTCTTCGCCGAACGCGCTGCTAAAAGATTCCCGATTGGGCCGGTCGTATTCAGATATGTCGCCCGAATCCCGTTAAGCATTACTTCTGGAACAAGGGAAATCTTTTTGCAGCTCTGCCACGCGGGCCGGACCACGAGGATCGCCGCCAGAGGCGCCAGCCAAATAACTCGCGCCTGATAACGGTTGATCACCTCAGAGAAAAAGCTCATCACGAAGGCATTGGAAAGCAGGAAGCAGAGGGTGAATTCGGGAAAAAGAAAATGAACGGGATCGGCGGGTCTAGCGAAAAGCGCGATGATCATTGCGGCGAGAAGCGTGTACAGAGAAATGGTGGCGACAATTTTGTGGGTTCTGTGGAAAAATCCGGTGATGTAGCCGTATTCTCCCGTTGCCTGCTTCGAGTAGAGAAAAGCCGCGGCATCTGCGGGGTAAATCGTTTCTATGATCTGATCGGAGTACAGCGTTCGCCTGCGGCTCAGGTTGAATTCGTCGCCAATATCGTAGGCGCCCCATTGGGCGACGGTCCCGTGATAGGCGAGGGCGAGATTCAGCCGCGGATAAAACCGCAGGGCGTCCCAGATTACTCTGAGCGACTCGCCCTTCGTCCCCTCCACTCCGCCGAACCTTGGCAGCACACCGCCATTCGTCCATAGAAACTTCATGACGTTTCTGGGACGGAATGCCCATTGATCCTCGCAGAAACTATATTTCTCCTCGGCACAATGTTCGTTCAGAAGACGGGAAGTGACGCCATCCATTGTAAGTCGCGCCAGCAAATAGGCGTGAGACATTGGCGTGTAGGTAGCCTTTCCGGTCGTCAGGCGCCGGTGGACGATCGTCGTTCCGATCGACGCCGCGATGATGAGCGCGATCTGGAGCAGGGGCAGAAACCTGATTCGCCGCTGGCCGATCAGTTGGAGCCCCGCGTACAGTGCGATGCTCATCGCGACCACCGGCAGGTGGGAAAAGTGTGTCAGCAGCGAAACGTAAAAAAGCCCAAGGACCGGCCACTGCGCGGGCGCCGGAACGGGTTCATCGGGGTTTAGAATAAGGAACACGACGATCCCGAGCGCCCCCGTAAAAAAGTCCGGCATGATCTGGCCCGCGATCCAGGGCAGAGTGCTCGCTCCCGATAGAACCAGCGCGATGGAGAGAAATAGTGGAACGCCGCCTTCGGACAGCCGAATGAGCCGGTAAATCAGATAAGACGCAATCAGCCCCTGAAAGAACACGACGGTCCAGAGAGACGCCGAGAAGATGCGGCAGAACCGGAGGAAGACGCTGTAATAGACCGCGCGGTCCACCGGCGGGATCATTCCGACCGAGGTTATCAGGTAGGAATTCGAATCGTTCCCGGACACGAGCGGGAAGCCGTTGATGAAAGCGCCCACGGCAAAAGCGACGGTGCCGATGGTCAGACATGCAAGGAGATTTCCGTGCCGCTTCAGGAATTCTTTCGAAGACAGGAAAAAGAACATGACGGGCGCGCTATTCCTTCAACACTTCATGACTCCCGGGTTGAGAAAAACCGCGCTACGCGTGTTTTTCCCACACGACGGTCAGGTAATGGGTGTTGAACCCGTACCGCAGTAGCGCGGTGAGCCGGCTGAACACGCTGGCCGGATTGCGAAGGTAATAGCAGATGAGATTCTTTCTCACGCCTTCCAGGCGCTCTTCATTTTCCATCAAAACCTGGAGAGGCTTGAAAGGCTGGATCTGAAGGAGGTGGGTGACCTCGCGGAATCCGAGATCCTGGAAGATCTTCCGGTAGGTGGTTCGTGTGAAATCGGTCATGTGAAACGGGATGGCATCTTTTGTGGGCGTGACAGGGGCCGAGCAGATCCACCGTCCGCCATTTTTCAGAACCGTGTTGAGCGAGGAGGCGAATTTCACTGGATCGGGGAGATGCTCGATTGTTTCCAGAGAAATGATGGTGTCGAAGCCGGTTGAATCCTGGAAAGCATAGGCGTCGCCCTGCTGAAATCGGACTTTTGGATTCGGGTAGTGACTCTTCCCGTATTCGATGGCGCCTCCGTCAAAATCGACGGCGACGATCTCGTCGACCTCCGAGGTGCGCTTCTTGATGACCACATCTGTTCCATAGCCCACGCCGCACGCGATGTCCAGGATTCGTCCGGCTTTGAGATTGTCCGCGGCGAAGGCGTACCGGTCGAGATGGAGCTTCAGACTCTCTTCGCCTGTGATTTCTCCCTGCTTTACCTGGCCAGGAATGATTCTCTCGAGACTATTGTGCACTGGCGGGGACCTCCAGAGTCCTGATCGGCAGATCGGGGTTGAGATATTGCCGGCTAGTGACAAGGTTTTCCGGCGGTATGATGGTTTCGACCGCATCGATAACTGACTTCCAGGAAAGGTACACCGCGGCTGTTTTTCTGAAATCGAAATATTCAAGTTTAAGCGGATAGTAACCCTTCTTGAGGTTCACCTTCGCCCGCGTCTCGGTCAGCGCCTGCCATTTCCAGTCATCGATCACCACCACGTTGCCGACGGTCAACCGGCAACCGTCATCGGAACGGACGACAAGATCATAGGTCCCGTCTTCCGGAACCCGGAGATATCCGGTCCACCGGACCGAGTAGTAGTCGCGCGCCATCAATGGAAAGGGCGCCGAGTACCCCCAGTCGAAATCTATCTTTTTGTCGACGCGGTGCTTGTAAAGCCGCTCGAAGTTGGTCCCGACGTAGTAATCCCCCGCGAGGCCTTTTTTTTGCGGGGCGAGACGGCTACCCAGGATGCCGATGCCGATGACGGCAGCAATACCAGCCATGATGAGCACTGTGGATTTGTCGGGAATGCTCCGGAACAGGCTGAGGAGCGGCAGTCCGCCGGGGTAGTTGGCCTGAATCTCTCCCCGGAGCACACGAATGTTTTTCGACACTTTCGAAAAAATAGTTTTCAGTTCTTTTTCGGAGTAGGTCTCGTCCTTTTCACCGTTGGACGCCAGCTTGACCTTGTGGCTGAGAAGGCACTCAGGATATTCGTCTGCCAGGACCTTGGCGATTTCATGCGACGCCGCCGTCGCTTCGTTCAGAAGGCGCGACGCGCCGGAAAAATTTCCGCCCTCGTACTCGCGAAAAGCGAGGGCCCACTTTTCCTTGATTTTCGAAATCTCCGCCAGGTGCCGCTGCTTGGAATCATTGTCTACTTTCGTCAATGTGCTCTCCCTCCGTTAAAGCCTGCAGTTGCGCGTTTTTACGACGGGCCAGAATGCTGAGCAGAATTTCCCGAATTGAAGCGAGCGCGGCGAGCGGCGCCAGCCAGATGACCCGGCTTTGATACCGGTCAAAGACACCCGAGAATATTCCCATGGCCGCCGCGTTGACCAGCAAAAAAATCAGCGTGTACGGCGCGAGGATAAGATTTCGTTTCAACTCCCAGGGGCTCCAGCGGGTGTAAATTGTCACCCCGGCCAGAATCAGAAGGGAAAGGATGATGATCTGGCGATGCCGGTACGCCAGAGGATGAAGGGTCGAACGTAGCTGCCCATTGATCTGGCGGGCGCCCAGGAACTGCGGCGTTTCCCATGGAAGGTACGTCTCGACGGCCGGTTTGCCGCGCTGGGCGCGGAAAGGCGTCAGTTCCTGCCCCGTCCAGAACGAGAAGAATTGCCGCCACGTTGCGTTGAAGGCTGATCTCAAGTGGTCCCCAGGGTAATATTTCAGGGAGTCGAAAATCATTCTCCACGACGCTTCCCGTGAACCCTCCCATCCGCCGATCTTCTTGATGATCTTGTGGTCACCCCAGAGATATCCGGAAACCGACACATTCGACAGCCGGTCTATCTCTCCGCAGAGGGCATAGTTCTCCTCGGCGCAATGATCGCGCAGCAAACGGTAGATGATTCCATCTTCCGCCAGCCGTCCCATGATAAAGGCGTGGCCCACGCTGGATACGGAAGAGTATCCGGTGAAGTGTTTGTTCACCATTCGCGACAGGAACGAGCAGCCCACAATGATGACGGCGACGCAGAGAAAAGGTTTGGCATCGATATGGAGCGCCGTGAAGAAACGCTGGTAGAGATAAACGGCCACGAGGGTCATTATCGCGATGGGATAGTGCGACAGGTGAGTCAGGACCGAGACGGCCACCAGCATGAACACGAGGATTCGATTGATCGGGTTGAGGGACCGCCAGCGGAAGAAGACAACGAACAGCGACAGGCCCAGGATGCCCGTGAAGATGTCCGGCATGATCTGGCCCACGAACCACGGTGCGCTCGACCCAATGGCCAGGAACGCCGTGCAGAAAATATAGAAAAGCGCATCGGAATCGAGGTGGCGCTTGATCGCCAGATAGATCAGATAGGACACCATAGCCGCCTGAAGAATCACGATGGGCCAGAGCGATGTGGAAAACGAAACCGTTCGGGTGAGGAAAATCAGGTACCCGTAAAAGATGGGGCGCGAAACCGGCGGATAGAGCGTGAAGGACGACTTGATGTACGGGTAAGAGTCGGAGAATATCAGCGGATACCCGTTGTACAGCGCGCCCCCCAGCAGCAGGCCGGTGGACAGGGCGACGGCGGCGAAGGCGAGCAGCTTCTTAGTCAACCGGCGTGTCTCGTTTGGGAATGAGGGGCAGCAGCCCGAGGCCGATGTCCAGGCAATAGACCGTTGTGCCCAGAACCGCGAAGACCATGAGACGGATCATTTCGGGGAGACGGTTCAGCGGGCCGAAGCTGTGTGTCCACCAGTCGATGGACACGGCGACAACCTGTATGAACGCGCAGAGGAAAATGACGTTCGCGGTATAGAACATGGCGGCGTTTTCGCTGAATTTGACGAGGCGCTTCACCAAGAGGTCTTCCTCGTGGAAATCTGCGGTCAGAACCCGGATCAGTAGGAATGTGGTCGTCATCAGGATCAGGGGAACGGCGAGAATGATCAGGATGAAGGCGGAATGGTAATGAACGTCGCAATCCGGGCACCAGAGTCCCTGAAATGAAATGAGCACGGCCGTTGCGAGTGCCGTGAGTCCCACCATCGCGGGTGCCAGCACGAGCGGCGTGGAGGGCGCGTTACCAAGGATGAACTTCAAATGGCGCCACCCGTCCCGCCAGCGGGAGAGATGGGGGGAACGCAGCCGCATGTCTTTCCGGAAATTGATCGGCACTTCGGCGTAGGGGAGTTTGATCTGCGCGGCGCGAACAATCATTTCTGAGGCGTATTCCATTCCTGAGCAGTGAAGGTTGAGCCTGAGGTAGTCCACTTTCCTGATCGCTCTCATCCCGCTGTTGCAGTCGGAAATCGGCATTTTGAAAAGGCGGCGGATCAAAAAGGAAAGGACCGGCGTTCCCAGATAACGGTTCAGGACGGGCATGGCGCGTTCTTCAATGTGTCCGGCGAGACGGGAACCGAGAACCAGGCTCGCTTTGCCGGCCAGAATGGGGCGAACCAGGTCTCCCACATCGATGAGCGGGTACGACATGTCCGCGTCGCCGAACACAACGATGTCTCCGGTGGAGCTCAGGATGCCGGCGTGAAGGGCCGCGCCGTATCCACGCCGGGGGACTTTCACGACGCGGGCGCCGGCTTTCACCGACGCGTCCTGGCTTCCGTCAGTCGATCCGTTGTCAGCCACCACGACTTCGCCGCGAAGGTCTGCGGCCTTCAAGCCATTCAGCGCTTCAGCGACACAGGCCGCGATGGTTTTCACCTCGTTCAGGCACGGGATGATGACCGAAACGCTCTGATTTTTCTTATTTTCTGGTGATGTCATCACAGTTGGTTCCAGGTCATGAATTCTGAGGCCGGGATGCAGTCCATAATTTCGACGGTGTCCGTAATCACATTGAAATTTAGAGGCGTTTCCACATTTGATGATTGCCGGGGTCTGGCCTTGAGAATGCCCTCTTCTGAAGCAAGACTTATTCCAGGTATGAAAGCGACTCTCCTAACCATCGCAGGCATCCTCCTTCTGGGCTCGGCCCCGGTTTGGGCTCTGGGTCTGACCGACCTCTCTGCCAATATTGTTACGCCAAATGGCGACGGATTCAACGACCAGATTAGATTCGTTCTTGATAATCCGACCTCCGCGGATGTGCAGGGTCACCTCTACGACGTGTCCGGACATGAGGTGGCGTCGCTCGGACTGATTTCGAGCGGCACCAGCACGACGCTGACCTGGGACGGCCGCAACTCGAGCGGATCGGTTGTGGAATCCGGGGTCTACCTCTACCAGATCTCCGGCGACTCTTCCCGCATCGCGGGAATGGTTGCCGTTGCGCGCTAAACACTCGTTCCCACCGTCGTGAAAAACCCCTTGCAACAGTCCCGCCGGACCGTTATCCATTGAGGGATAGGTTTTAGGGCCAACGGAGGGTCCATGTCGGAGTCGTTCTCGAATCCATCGTCAGGTCACTCGTCGTCCCAGCAGCGGACGGCGCTGGTGGGCCGCGTAAAGATGGCAAAGGCCATGGAAATGTCTGAGCCCGATTGGGCGAAGGCGCTGTCCACCCTTGAAAAGGACCCGCTTTTCCTTGAACTTACCCGCCCCGCCGACGGCAATCCGATTGTGCGGTACAAGCGTTTTGGACATAGCCGGCTGGCCGATGGATTCTACGACGCGCCTTCTCCCATTCACGAAGTCTCCGAGGCCGAAATGTTCGAGAAGCGCCGGCAACTGCTGGAGATGGCTTCCCGGATGGGACACGACGCCTTCGAGCGCGCGGTCGTTCTTCATGAAGGAACGATGACCCCGGACGTCATCGTCGCAGACGATCTGCTGTCCGCCGTGTCGACGAGCATCGACAAGATCCATCATTCGTCGCTGTCTGACACCGAACCGGTCAATGTTCTGGGAAAGGTGGCGGCCATTGAGTCCGGGGCGTTCGCGGTATCGTTTTATTTCCCACATCTCGTCCGGGGCCTCTTTGAGATTGACCGGCCGCGATTGAAGGAATGGCAGTCGGGGCGGGGCCTCGGAAAAGAAGACGCGTCGCGCCTTCGACGCCTGGTCGGCCTCATGGAACTTTCCAATATGAAGCAGGGTGCTTTCTGGCGGGTTCTGGAGCGGCTGATGGTTCTCAATCGCGACTATTTCGAAACCCGGGATCCTTCCCGGATGGCACCGGTGTCACTCCGGAAGCTGGCCGATCAGCTCGATTTTGCTCCCAGCACCGTGAGTCGTGTGGTGTCCGGCAAAAGCCTCATCCTGCCCTGGGGCCAGGAAGCGGCGATTTCTGATTTGATGCCCGGTCAGCGCCGCGTCGTGCTGTCGATTCTCGAGAAGGTCCTCCCCGACATGCCCCGTGCCACGGACCTCGCCATCGCGCGCCGGCTGAAAGAGTCACACGGCGTAACGGTGTCCCGCCGCACGGTGACGGCCTGCCGCCACATTATTGAGGGCAGCGCCCCGCAGGCAAACGCCGCTTAAATAGTTCGTTCTCGCCTTCGCCGGCCGGGATTCTGTCCGGCCGCATGTTATAATCCCCCGATGAAAAGAAGCCTCCTTGCCGCTCTCGCCTTTGTATCCGTTTGCCAGGCCGCCGATCCGGACCCCGTTCCAAAGGCCGTGCAGGACACGGCCCCGGGCATTGCGCATGTCATGTCGATCCAGACCGCCTGGGAATCCGGCGACGAGAAAGGCGCGAAAGCGGACATCAGGCGCTGGATGAAATCAGACGACAAATCGGCCTGGCCATGGGTGGCCGGGGCGAACATCAAATTTCACGAAAAGAAATACGGCGGGTGTATTTCGATGGCGGATGGCGCTCTGAAGCGGGACCCGAACTCGGCAGACGCTTACTATTGGCGTGGCCGGTGCCTTGAGAGCAAGGGCAAGGTGCTGGAGGCGGCCAATGAGTACGGCGCCGCCCTGGAGGCCCAGCCGCTGCATCTCGCGGCACAGGAAGGCCGGAACCGGCTTCGGGCCCAGCTCGGCGAAACCCCTGCCGACGTTCAGCCAAATTAATTACAATCCGTTTCCCGACGGAGCAGAAACAATTTAGTGCGCGGGTGGTGGAACGGCAGACACGCTAGCCTCAGGAGCTAGTGGGAGCAATCCCTTAGGAGTTCAAATCTCCTCCCGCGCATACTGATTTGACGTTTTCCTCTTTCCTCGGGCACCTATGCCCAAGAAACAGGAAGACAAGGAAGAACGAAAGATCGCCGCGAGCAACCGCCGGGCGACGACTCGCTACGAGATTCTGGATACGCTGGAAGCCGGCCTCGTGTTGACGGGCCCCGAAGTGAAGTCGATTCGCGCCGGCAACATCAATCTGGGTGACGGATTCGCCCGGATCGACCGCGAAGAAGCCTATTTATGGAGCGTCCACATTTCACCCTACGCCATGGGGTCGTCTTTCGAGGCGCAGGATCCCCTTCGGAAGAGAAAGCTCCTGCTGAAGCGAAGCGAGATCATGAAGTGGATGGGCAAGACGACGGTTCGAGGCTTGACCATCATTCCGCTCGAGGTATATTTCAGCAAGCGCGGTCTGGTGAAGGTGAAGCTGGGCCTCGCCAAGAGCCGCAAAGGTCCCGATCAGCGTGACGCGTTGAAGCGCAAGACGGTGGGCCGTGAGTTGCAGCGCGAATTTTCGGGCAAGCACCGGATTCGCTGACAGATTTGGAAAGGTGGCCGAGTGGTTGAAGGCGCCAGTCTCGAAAACTGGTAGGGCTTAACGGCTCTCGTGAGTTCGAATCTCACCCTTTCCGATTTTTATCGAGCTGATTGACCATGTTGAAAATGTCCTCCATCTCCCGGCTTTTCCTCCTCTCCGCCCTGCTGCTGATTCCCTCCGCGGTTTCCTGCTCCGAGCGAGCTGATATTTCCCTTCGTGCTGATCCGGCCTACGTGTCTCCGAACGGGGACGGAATCCAGGATCAGGCTTTCTTCTATCCCGTTCTGATTGCGGACGGCGGCGTCTCCCGCTGGCGTCTTGATATTGACCACGACAAGAAAGGGCGGGTGACCCGCCTCAGCGGTGCCGGGATGCCGGCGCTCATCATGTGGGATGTGCTGGACCGGAAGGGCGTCGTCGCCAAGGACGGCCTGTATCATGCCCGGTTTGAAACCTGGGGCCGTTCCGGCCACCTGTCGAACGAAGACAGATTCTTTGTGGACACGACGCCGCCCGACGTCCGGCTGACCGTTTCCACCGCGCCCTTTCAACTGACGAGCGCGTCCACCATGCCGGTTTCATTCCAGATGACGGCCTTTGATGCGTCCCCGATCGACCGCTGGCAGCTTCAGATCATGGACCAGACCGGCCGCACCGTGTCCCTCTTCTGGTCGACGGGTCCCGTCCGCGCCGTTGACTGGAATGGCCAGGACCGGCAGACCCACGCTCTCGTGGCTTCGGGAATTTACCGGTCGGCGTTCCAGGTCTGGGACGCGGCGGGAAATCAGAGCGAGCCGGCGTTTGCGGATGTGCTGATCGAGAGCGAGCGTGAAATGTCGTTGGCCAAGGACGATCTGAAACGGATTTCGGTCAGGTTCACCAAGGCGGGCGATTTTGTGGCCCTGCGCAGCGAAGAGATGTTCGGATACCGGCACGGGAAAGTGGTCATGGTTGAGACGGCGGATGTCCCTGTTTCAGAAGTGGCCGCCTGGGTGAATTCGCGCCCGGGGGGAACGGTCATTCTGGAGGGGTACTCCAACGCGTACAAGAATCCCGGGAAAGACCGTGATCTGGGAAGCCGTTACGCCTGGCTGGTCTACAGCCGCCTCGTGAAGGATGACGATGTGAAGGCGTCACGCATTCGCGTGGAAGGGCACGGCGGGCAGGCGTCTCTCCGTCACAAGAAGAGCGGTGTGGGCGCGATCGGAAACGGCGTCGAGGTCTGGCTGCTGGACGAATCCGCCGCCGGCGAGTAGAAATCCCTCAGTACGCGGCTTCCGCCAGCGTGCTCAAGTGGTCGGCGAAGGAAAGCGAACACGTGAAGCCGGGCGACACCGCGTTCAACACGTGGACGGACCTCGTTCCCGGCATGACCAGCATGTCGTCCACCAGTTCTCCCCGCGAATTCACGAGCTGAGCCCGGTTGCCTGATTTTCCTTTCTCGAAGTCGGATGGCCGCACGCCGGAAATCAACTTCCGAGCTTCCGCGACGAACTGTTCCTGGCTGAGGGAAATCTTCAGCTGCCCCCACATTGTTTTCAGGAAGTCCGCATGGGCGAACATGCGCCAGAACGGCAGCGTCGTGGCCATCTCCAGCGCTTCGCCGACGTTGAAAGAAAACGGCGAATAGCTTTCGCGCGACCAGGCCAGCGTCGCGTTGGGTCCGATCAGGATGTCTCCGGCCACCGTTCGCGTCCAGTGAACGCCGAGGAACGGATAGGCGAGATTGGGGACGGGATAGAGCATGGAGCGGAGCAGCTGGCTTTTTGAGTCCTTCAGGCGGTGGTACTCGCCGCGGAACGGGACGATGCGGTGGTCCAGCGCGACGGAAAATTGATGGGCGATCTTGTCCGCGTACAGCCCCGCGCAGTTGATCAGGAGCCGGGCGACGAACACGTCGCCGTTTTCGCAAATCACCTCGACGCCGCTTTCCGATATGTTGATCTTTTTCACGCGGCATCCGAAGAAGAATTCGCCCCCAGCGGCCATTGCGTCTTTTGCGAGCGCCTCCGCCACGGCCTTGCCGCTGGCAATCGCGCCCGTCGGCGCGTACAGCGCGGCTTGCCCGTTCGCATGGGGTTCGAGGCGCGTGAGTCCTTCCCGGTTGACCAGTTCCACGCCCTCCGCGCCGTTGCTCTGCCCGCGCTTCAGCAGTTCGGCCAGCACCTCTTCCTCCGCGCCGTTCAGCGCCGTCACCACGGTACCCACTTCCCGCATCGGCAGCGATTTGTCCTTGCAGAACTGGCGAAGCCGCCGGTTCCCTTCCACGCAGAAGCGGGCTTTCAGCGATCCGGGTTTCGCATTGATGCCGGAGTGGATCACGCCGCTGTTGCGGCCGCTCGTGTGAACGGCCGGACGCGGTTCCTTCTCCAGAACCGCGACGCGGCCGAGGCGGCCCGCGGTCGCGATGGCGCGCGCGGTCGCAATACCGATGACGCCGGCGCCGACGATAAGAACGTCGAATTTTTTCAAGCGCGTTTCCTGGCCAGGTGCGCGCGGATCCTCTCGGCGCCGGCCCCGGCCAGAAGGAAAAGGGCGGGCATGAGCGGCAACCGGTAACGCGCGCCGGTTCCGAATCCGATGCTCACCGCGAAAAAGTATCCGGTCATCAGCACGAGCCAGATCGCGAAGACCTTTCTCTGCCGCCAGACCACGAAAGCCCCCGCCATCGCCAGCAGGTACACGACGCTCAAAAACGTCAGGTAAACGACGAGCGCCACGCCGAGGGACGGGTGATTCTTCGAGAGTGACGAGACCTGTTCCTGATTGGATTCCTTCGGATGAACGACGACCGTGTAGGGATTGTGATCGGGATCGCGGAACAGCATCCACGCGGTGGATTTCATGCCATTTCCCGCGATCAGGCGAACGGCTTCCTTGTAGAGAACGATCGCGTAATCCTTCGGATGGGACGCGATGTATTTCACCGCCCACGCGCTCATGGCCGAATGTTCCTCCGCCCAGGTCGGGTATCCCTTCGGATGTTCCGAGCGAAACCGCGCCTCGAGCCGTTCCACGGCTTCGTAATAGCCGAGTCCCGTGAAACGTTCTTCGAGAATGGCCGCACGGGTGACGCCCTGAATGGTCGAAATCGTGAAGGATCCGGCCTCCACCTTGTTCCTGTACATCCAGAGCGCCGGCGGGAGGGACGCGACGAGCACGAACAGAACGACCTGTTTGAGCCGCCGAGACGAGGTCATGTCGGCTTTCTGGATCATGACGATGAGCCCGGGAATGAGGAAATAATAGAGCGCGAGCGGACGAATAAGGACCGCGATGCCGGCGA
>JAYTIE010000119.1:0-4683 GCA_043732015.1 Elusimicrobiota bacterium
TCGACTTTCGGCTGGATCGAAGGAATTGGCGTGGAGTCATCCTCGGGCGTCTTCCAGTTCCATCCGCCGGGGCGGGTGGACTTCACGGCGGTCCGCTCATCGATGATCATCTTGCGGAACGTATCGTCGCCGAACTTCTTGACAACGAATTTCAGGCGGGCGTGGAACTTGTCCTTGCGGTCGCCATGGCGGTCGAAAATGGCCGCTGTCGCAATCGCCGTCGGAAAGAAGTCTTCCATCTTCGTGAATTCTTCAAGCAGGATGGCGACATGGGGCGTGGCGCCGAGGCCTCCGCCGAGATAAACCTGCCAGCCCTTCTCGACCTTGCCGTTGACGGTACGCGTCTTGGCAACCCAACCCACGTCGTGAATGGCGGTGTAGGCGATGTCTTCCTTCCCCCCGCCGAAGAACGCGATCTTGAACTTGCGCGGGAAGTTCTGAACGGCGGGATTCCGGAGGAAATAGTCGAACATCGCCTGGCAATACTTGGTCACGTCGAACGCTTCGTCCGGGAGAAGGCCTGCGAACGGCGTCGCCGTGAGATTTCGGACCGTGTTGCCGCAGGCTTCGCGGCTGGTCAGGCCCGACGCGTTGATCTTCGTCAGGACTTCCGGGAGGTCGGTGATGAGGATGTGGTGGATCTGGATGGCCTGACGGGTGGTGACATGCGCCAGCTTCGTGCGCGTGTACTTCTCGGTAATGTCGGCCACAACGTCGAGCTGGTCGGCGGTGATCTCGCCGCCCGGGCACTTGATCCGGATCATGTGGCGATCGGTCTCGTTCCGGATTCCGTAAACACCGTTGTTCAGTCGAAATTTCTTGAAATCATTGGGATCCATCGTTCCGCTGCTGAGAGCGGCGATGTTTCTCTGGAAATGGAAAACTTCTTCTGCAGCGGCGGGTGTCAGCGTTGAGGCGTTGGTCGTCACGGTTTAGATCCCCCTATAAAATACAAATCAAGAAATTTTGAGCTGCTCTTCGACAAACGGAACATCGTCCGTCTCGCGGAACCACGACTTCATCTCGGCGGTCTTTCCATTCTGCACCGAAACAATCACCACGGACCAGAAAGCCAGAAACGGCTGAGACGCGTCGATGTGGCTCGGGCGCGGCGGATGGTCCGGATGGGTGTGAATGATCCCCACGACGTCCAGTCCTTCCTTCTCGGCCGCGAGCGTCGCGTTGTTGAATTCAGTCGGGTCGAAAGCAAAACCGATCTCGGGCCGGTTCTGACGTTCCGCCGGCAAGGTCACAGCGACGACTCCATCCAAAAGTTTGTTCTTGAGGGCCTTGAGCGCGACGACGCGCTTGGTTCCGTCTTTGTCGAATCGCCCGATCAGCAACCCGCAGCCTTCATGGGGATAGGCCGACTCGGCCCAGCGCGCAATGGAGTCAAAAAGGGAACGGGGGATGTCGACAAACGTTGCCAAAGCCTTCAGTCCTAAGCGGGGCGGGGAGATCGCAACTGATCGTGAGTCCGCCAGTATTTCTCGAAGTAGTTTACCATTTCTTCCCAGAATCGAGAGTTCATGTATCGTTCGCCGCCGTCGCAAAATACGGTCACCACGAGGGAATCCTTCTTCGCCAGGGCCACCTCGAAAGCGCCCTGCAAGGCCGCACCGGACGAAAATCCGACCAGGACGCCCTCTTCCCGGGCCAGCCGGCAGCACATCTCGTAGGCATCTTCCGTGTGCACGCCCACTTTACGGTCGTGTACCTTTTCGTCGTATATTCCCGGCACGATCGAGGACGCCATGTGCTTCAGTCCTTCCAGCCCGTGGAGTGGAGAGAATGGTTCGACGGCGACGATCTCGATGTTCGGGTTCAGCTCCTTCAGGCGGCGTCCGGTCCCCATCAGGGTCCCCGACGTGCCGATGCCGGCCACGAAATGGGTGATTTTCCCCTCGGTTTGCGCCCAGATTTCTTCGGCGGTCGTGAGGTAATGGGCTTTCCAATTATTGGGGTTATTGTACTGGTCCGGCAGATAGTACCGGGACGGGTCCGCCTTGGCCATCTCGATCGCCTTCACGATGGCGCCGTCGGAGCCTTCGAGCGGATCGGTGTAGATGACCTTCGCGCCGAAAGCTTCGCTGATGCGCGCCTTCGTGACCGCGTTCTCCGGGATGCAAAGCTCCACCTTGTAGCCCAGCGCGGTGCCGATCATCGCGTAAGCGATGCCGGTGTTACCGCTCGAGCTGTCGAGAATGACCTTGTCCTTGGTGAGTTCCCCGCTCTCAATGGCGGAGAGAATCATCTGGCGCGCCGCGCGGTCTTTCACGGATCCACCGGGATTGCTGAACTCGGCCTTCGCGAAAATCTGCGAACCGGAATCTCCCAGCCAATGATTGAACCGGTCCAGGCGGAGAAGCGGCGTGTTACCGATTCGGTCCAGAAGCGAGAGGCCAATGTTCTTGTTTGAAAGCATCGTCATGATCGTGAAAAGTTCAACGGTTGGAGAGAAAAGCAGTTCCTCGGCTATTCAGAGCCCTTCAGGCGGGAATGCCGGTGATTTCACCCGCAGTGACGGTTTTCGGGCCAGCCGCCGACTCCACCACGAGGCCGCCCTGCGTATCAACGGACTTCATCGTGCCGGAAACGGTCCGCGTGCCCACCTTCACCTGAACCGGTTTCCCGATTCCGCTGAGGCGCTGCTCGACGGCTTTCAGATACGGCCCGAAACCCGTCTTGTCGAATTCTTCCCAGGCCGCATAGATCGACGACAACACCGCTTCCAGCAGGCGGGAGCGCCCCTGCGATTGCTTGCGGATCTGCGCGATGGACGTGGCCACGTCCGCCAGTTCCGGCGGAAGGGGGTTGTTCACGTTGATTCCGACGCCGACGAGCATCCAGGACTTCTTGCTGCGCGTGATGGTGGTCAGGAGAATTCCGGCGACCTTCTTTCCGTCGTACATGACGTCATTGGGCCACTTGATGTCGCACTGAAGATTGTTGACGGCCTGCAGGGATTCCGCAATCTGGAGAGCGGCGACCGTGGAAAACGGCGCGGCCTGCGCGAGGGTGAGATTCTTGAGCGGGAGAGCCAGCGTAAACCAGAGCCCGCCCGAAGCGGAGGACCAGACTCGGCCGTCCCGGCCCGTTCCCTTGGTCTGGATCTCGGCGATGACCATCACGGCGCCTTCGCCTTCTTTCGGAAGAAATTGGACGGTCCGGGTTTGAGTGGATTCGATCCGGTCGAAATATTTCGCCACGGTTAACCAGGGCAGCTCCGTCGGGAGACGAAGCGTTACCTGGTACAGCTCAGAGACGACCATCGGCGACCTCCAGTGAAATGTCCATTGCGGGTGCGGAATGTGTGAGAGCGCCCACGGAAATCCTGTCGGCTCCCAGCCGTGCCAACCGTTTCGCACCCGCCAGATCTACTCCGCCCGAAATCTCTATTTGCGGGGATGCGCTCTTCAGCGCTCGCCGGGCGGCTTCAATAAAGACGATTGCTTCTTTTAATTGATTCTCCGGCATATTGTCCAACAAAATGATGTCCGCGCGGGCCTTGATGGCCTCCCAGACCTGCGCATGCGTGGTCGCTTCGATCGCCACGAAGGTGGGGCGCGCTTTCCCTTTTCTGAATTTCGAGTCTGGTCCGAAAATCCTGGAAATGGACAATCCGGACTTCGCGGCGAATTCCCAGTGGTTGTCCTTGACCAGAATGGCGTCGGACAGGGAGAACCGGTGGTTTTCACCGCCGCCACTGAGCACCGCGTGCTTTTCCTGATCCCGCCAGAGCGGCGTGGTCTTGCGCGTATCAAGAATTCGCGCTTTGGTTCCGCGCACCGCTTCAACGTATTTGCGGGTCAGCGTCGCGACGCCCGAGAGGTGACAAATGAGGTTCAGAAGCACACGCTCTCCAGCCAGCAGGGCGCTCGGGCTCGCCTGAATGTGTGCGAGTTTCATCCCCCGTCGCACGCGAGTTCCGTCCTTTACGACGGAGGTGACGCGTGACGAACGGTCCAGCAGTCCAAAAATCTCCCCGGCCAGGAAACCGCCGGAAAAGATACCGTCCGCCTTGCAAAGCAGGAAGGCCTTGAGTTTCGTTGATTTCGATTGGATTAAGGCCCCGGTTGTGACGTCGTCAAAAGCCCCGTCTTCGGACAGAGCGGCGACAAGCCGTTGGGCAAGGGAAGAATAATTTTTCACGCGCACTGGAATTTATCACATTTGACGCTATGCTTTCATCGAGTCCGTTGACCAATGACAAACGATAAAGCTAACCTTCCGGCGCCTGAACAGGGCATCCAATGAGACCAGTTAAAAAGGCTTCCTCAGCCAAAATGCGGTCTCGCCGTTCCAAGAACGGCCAGTCCTCCCGTAATTCCACCGGCAGCCAGCTGCGTTCCATCAACAAATGTCTTGAGCTCATCTCAGATCAGCAACGAAAAATTGAGAAACTCAGCGAATGGCGACGACGTCTCGCCGTACTCCTTCGCTTCAACAAGCGCGCCTCCACCACCACCAATCTTGATGAACTCCTCCAGCTGCTGATCGAAGAAGCCCGCTCCGTCCTGAACGCCGACCGCGCCACGCTTTTCCTTGTGGACCGAAAGACCCGCGAGCTCTGGTCCAAAGTCGCGTCCGGCGGAGAAACCATTCGCGTCCCCCTCGACAAAGGCATCGCGGGCTCCGTTGCCGCCGCCGGTTCCATTTTGAATATCGCGGACGTTTACAAGG
>JAYTIE010000120.1:0-11894 GCA_043732015.1 Elusimicrobiota bacterium
AGCGTGTCATTGGCGGACGCATTGGCCCGGACGTTCTTCATGCCGAGATCGTCGAAAGCCTTGTTGAACTCCCTGATCAGTTCTTTTTCATCCATCGGAGGCTTCCCGCCGTCTTCCCAGTCCTTGGACCATTCCGTGGCCGGGAAGGCGAAAGTGATTCCGACCGAAAATTCTTTCTGTCCATTGGCGAGCGACGACGGTTTCACGAGATCGTCGATTTTCTGGGTAATGAACGTGAACAACGCACGCGGGTTCTTCTTCTGTGCGAGCGTGAATTCAAATTCCCGCAGGTCGCCCGCGTTTTCCGCGCTGTCTCCGGGGAGGCCGCGAACTTCCGTGATGCGGCCGTTGACATCTCCGGCTCCCAGCTCCCACACGGTAACGCGTCCCTTGCTTCCGCCCCAATCGATGGAAACATTGATTCCCCGCTCACGGCCCGTGGGAAGAATGGCTCCCGTGTTGACCATCTCGAGAGAACCGGGGCGGTCACTCACTCCCTTTTCCATCTCCAGCATGAAATCCTTCGTCATCGTCTCCAGCACCTGGGTGGGAACGCTCAGGCTGTTCAGCACCCGAGAGGCAACGGGGATCTTCCCGAGTACCCGGCCGACTTCCTTAGCGACGGAATACGGATTTCGAAGCGCCCGAATCTCCGGGTTGGGACGGAAGAACTCGAACAAGGGCATGAAAATATTCACGGCGATTTCTTCCAGCGCGAGGCTCGACAGGTTCCGCCCCAGGAATGTCAGACCCCAGTACCGCTGGTAACGAACGTGGCGCATCTCTTCGGAGAGGATCGAGATCTGCTGCGCTATCGTCATGCGCGACATCAAATCCTTCTTCAGATAGATCTGTCCGCCCTGGACGACGGCCACGTCGACGTTGGCACTGCGGTAATCACTGTACCTTGCCACCGCCCAATGAAGCGCCCCGCGTGTTTCCGGATTGGCGCTCGTGAGATCGGCCATCAACAGAACGTAAAACTGGTACATGAACCAGACGCTCCCGAGCCCACTCAGGAAAACGACGGCGCTTTGAATCAGGGATTCTCTAAATTCTCCGGCAAACAACGTTGAGATGAGGATTGCGACGAACGGAAGCGCGAGCATCGCCCGGTTGTTGAGGCTGCGCGCGACCGTTCGGCCCATCGCGGCATCGATCGCGCGGAGCCGTTCTTCAAGATTGCGCTTGACCTCCAGGATGAAATCGCGCGCAGCGATGCCTTTGCTGGTGAAAATGACGGATGGCTCCGTCTCTCTCGCCCTCATGTCCTTCACATTCGTCACGGTGCGAGCGTTGTCCAGGATACCGCGGCGCTCCTTGCTCTCACGGCCGCGGTTGAAGAAGCCCTTCACCAGGTTGGAGATGATGACGTATCCGCGTAAGCCGAATTTTTCCGCGGTCCCGCCGTCGCTGAACGCGACCGTGTCATCCGTCAGCCATCCAGTGGGAAATCCTTTCTTATCGAAATGCTTCTTGAATTCATGCAGCGGAATGTGACCGGTAACGAGGCGGTGAAAACCATTCTTCTCGCCGAGCAGCCTGGCGCCGCTTTTGCCGTCCGCCGTTTTGGCTGAAAGTTTCTGAAGGACATCCGACACGGTCGGCGGCTTGGCCTCTGTCGTGTTGTCGCCGTACCAGTACTGGACAAGCGCCATGGCTTCCGACAGTTCCGCGGGCGCAGATTTCCCCTGAACGATCCTGGCGATCTTGTCGAGACCTTCCCAGACCGACGGATACCCGTCGCGGCCCTTGCCGCGGTACTCGATGACGTGGTCATCATCGCCCTTGAACTTGAAGTAGAACTCGCCGTATCCCGGATTCGGAATCTCGGCCCCGTACTCATCCGTGATCGTCTCCAGCAGATCGACCGGGAGGAATGAGTGCATGTAGGTCGTCTGATGAATGTCGCGGCCGTAAAGTTTGAAGTTGCTTTTGAAGAAGGTCGCAATCTCCATGATGATGGGGTTCTCGAGAAAGTTTGCCGCCGTCACCGGGGGAAGTTTCCGGGCCGCCCGGTTCTCGAGTTTCGCCTGCGCGTCTTCTCTTGTCTGCATGATGGCAGTGAGTTCCTTCAGAACCGTCGGTCCCCAACCTTCATGGAACAGCCAGTCCTTGAAGGCCCAGGCGGGCGAGGTGTAGGCCTTGTCGTTGATCGCCTGGAAAATTCTCCAGTACGGCTTTTTCTCCACCCGCACCTTCTGGTCAAAATCCTTGTTGTACTCAACGATGATAACGTCCTCGATCAGCTTGATCGCGTCTAGCCAGACCTTCTGGAACGCATCCGGCTCCTCGCCGCTGTCAGGCGCAATCAGGGCATACTGGTCCTTCATGTCCTTCAGAACTTTCGCCCACCAGACCGGAGACATTCCGCTCACGTCCCGCGTTCCGGTGTACACGTCCACCAATTTGAATCCGCGCAGGCGATCCCAGACATTCGATTGCGCCGCCGTCAGCGCTTCAGGCGTACCCACAGATTCGTCCGCTATCATCAGCATCATCTTCGCGTGCAGCGCTTTGACCGGCTTGTCCGCGTGTTCGTTCCAGAATTTTTCCTGCCGGTCCTTGTTGAAGGCCATGAACTCGGCCAGCCACCGGGACCAGACGCGCGGGTCGCGGGTATCTTCAAGCGCGACACGGGTCAGGGCGTTGTCGTCCCGCGCGTGCAACCTGGCGAGGATATCGGCAACGTCTCCCAGTTCTTCTTCGTGCCCGTCTTTGTAGTTGAACAGATCGAAGCCGTTGTAGAACGGCAGATGCAGGGCGTTCACCGCACCGAGAACCCAGAAGTCGTGGTTGCCGGGGACGAAATCCGAAATCCCAGCCTTATGCAGCTCCACGGACCGGAGGAAGACTTTGATGCCGAAATCACCACGGTCCATGAAGTCGCCAATGTTGTGAATGAACAGTTTTCCTTTCAGCTGGCTCAGGTTGAAACCGAAACGCGCCATCTGGGTGTCGATCGCCAGTTCGGCATCCAGATGAAAATCAAACCCGGCATCGATGTACTGCTTTGCCCGCGCGGCGACTTCGGGACCGAAGGCCTTTTCATCCAGCAGCGCCTGAAGGTTCTGGAAATAGATCTTCCCCACCGGACCATTGCTGATGGTCTGCACGAAGGTGCGCACATCGGGCGCGTTTTCGAGCATGGACAGCTCAATACCCACTCCCTGTTCCGCAGCCATTCTCGCGAACATGGAATCGAGCTCCGTCGCGGTCCAGGGCCTGGAAGAACTGAGGTTCCGGTTGGAATCAATGGGTTCAATACCGTTGATCTTCACAACGGAGAGAAAGCGGTCCATCAGTTGATCGTTGAATGAACCCACTTCACCGTGTTGGTCCGAGACGAAGACAAATTCTTCGAACGTCTGGCTTCCCGGGTTCTGGACCTCGAGATCTATCTTGCCAAGGAGTGCCTCGATGTCAGCGCGCTCCCGGATGAGGGAAGAATCAATGCTCCGTTGCGGAGCCCGGCGCTCATCCAACGATTTCTCGTACGTGAAAATCCATTCGCCGACCGGCATCAGGTAGTTGACGACAATTTCCTCAAGGATGAGACTCCAGCGGGAGCGGTTGTCAACCAGAAGCAAACCTCGCCGCTCCTGGTAGCGAAGATGGCGCCGTTCTTCATTGATGATCGAGCGCTGCTGGAACCCGTGGAAACGGGACGTGCCCTGGGCGATATCGAAATAGAATCCATTCAGAACAATCGCGCCCTTGACCACACTGGCGACGGGTCCATAGAGGTCGGAAGCGCCCACGCCGTGACCTTTCAGTTCCGGGATCAAGGTGTAGAACTTCGCTTTCGTTGAACGGGCCTGATAAATCGAAATGGCCTGACCCATGAAGACAACCGAAAGCGCGAAGCCGGTAAGGAAAAGTATCCATGACAGGCTGGTCAAAGGCGACGACATCCCGATGAGAGAACCCGCGACCAGAACGCCACTGAAGAAAGCCATGAGGGTGAGTCCCGGAATCATGAGAAGAACCCGGTTAAGGAAAGTCCGGCTGGACCGACCGCCGACATGCGTGTCGACGAAGTAGGACGCCACGAGCCGCCGGGTCGTCCCTGAGGCCAAGGGAATCTTCGTCGTTGCTGAATAGACCGTGCTGGTGACCACGTCGCCATTCGTCGCGATTTCGGTGACGACCGAGGTGTTTCCCTTGGTTTTCACTGTCGTGTTGGCCACAGGAACGCCCAGTTCCTGCGCGACGCCGGATGCTTTCGGCAAATCTCCATTCGTTGCCGCGGTGAGAACGGCAACCGTGTTGGCGGCCTGCTGCAATGCTGTGCCCATCGGGAGGAGCGGCGACTTCGTTCCCGCCGGAACCGCGGCGAGGAACAGTTTCTGTCCCGAGAAGATCATGTCGAGCGGCGTTTTCTCGCGGTCGAACACGGACAAATAGGAAGAGGCGGAGCCCGTTCCCACTTTCGTGAGGCGGGGCGTTCCCACGATCACGGACAAACCGAGTTTGCGAAGCGCAGCGCTGACCGATTCCGTGTGGAAACCACCGGCCACGAGAACGCGAAGCCCCTCGCCCGAACTGACAGACTTCACCATCGCGGCGTCCCGGAACTCCGCTTCCTTATAGAAGCGTTCAAAGGCGGAGAGATCGAGGCCGGACAGGGCCGAGGTGTTCGCCTTGTAAGCGGTCCATTCGGCGGACGTCAGAGCGAAATCGAGGAGGCGCTGGGCGCGGCGAGCCTGCTGAAGGCCCACGACGAGCCGGGTGGCGGCCGGGGTGGTGGCCAGATGCGCGTAGGCAGCAGTCTCGGCGCTTTCAATGGCGGCGAAAAGGGCGTCGGCCTGAATGCTGTCGGACAGGAGGACATACTTGAGATAGGAATTGAAAGCCGGCGTACGGGCAAGATCGATTTCGTGCGACTGGCAGAGGCGCTCCAGCGCCGCGTAGTATCCGCCGAAGGTAACCTGGCCCTGGCGATACCCGAAAGTCAACTGAACAAGAGCGCGAATCTCCGTTTCCGACAGCTTGGAGACGAGTCTCTCCAGTACCAAACGGCGTTCGCGCTCGATCGCGCCCATGTCCAGCTTCCGCTCAATCTGGGAAGCCGACAGAAACCGGGAGATCACCGGCGACGGCGATTCGACGACTTTGGCGAGCGCCGCGACGTAGTCGGACAGCGGCATCTCTCCCCGGTGATGGCGCTCGGCGGAAATATCCAGCGCAAGGAGGTCTTTCGAGAAAGTGGTGGTGCGCGCGGCCAGAAGCGTGTTGAGGCGGCCGGAGACTGCCGCCGCGGTCCGGGCCTTCAGGGCTTCCGAAGATTTATAGGCGTCGACGTTGCGGACATAATGGACCGCGTCGTCGGCGCCGGTAAAACGCAATCCGCGCTGACCGGCCACCGGAAAGCTCGCGAATCCGGCATGGGACGGGCCGGCCAGATCTCCGGATTCCAGGAAAGAATCCACGACCTCGCGGGCCAGCTTCGGGGACGGAAATTTATGGAACGTGTCGAACAGGAACTCCCCCACCGCGCCTTCCAGCGCGACAGACACCGGCGACGTACCGGATTCCGACGCCAGCGTCAGGAGCGCGGACGACAGGTGACGCTGCGCTTCCACGTTCTGGTGAACGTCTTCAAGAATGACGACGACGCCGGAACCGGAACCCTGCGTCGCGTGCTTGATGTTGATCTCGGACAGGAAAGCGGCAGGAAGCTGGGCGCTCAGCGAATGGCTTTCGGTTTTGACGGGAGAAGCTTTGAGATCGGAAAGAATTCTCTGGATGGCCGCGGGCTTCGTGAGATTGGCATCGAGCGGTGCCGCCGACGCGAGCACAACCGATTTTCCGGATTTCCGCTCATTCCAGAGGGACACATCTGGTTTGTAGGCGAATGCCGTTTGACCGAGCATCACCAGCGAGAGCATTCCCGCGGTGGACGCTTTGATGGTCAATCGGTATCTTTTTCTGCGACGAGCGGCATCGGTCGCCGAAGTAAGGTCTGGATGCACGGGTGAGAGTTCTCCCTGAATGATATTTCCTGACACGAAGATACGGTTCCAATCCTTAAGTGGGCCTTAATACCCTGTAAAAAGGTTGTAACCGGAGAGGAGGATCTGATTCCAGAGGAACGTCGGCGATGGGCGTGGGGAACGCGTGGCAGGAGTGTTGCGCGGGGCGTTAAATGGCGAGCCGGCGGGCTTCGCCGGTGCGAAGAAAGAGGAGTTCGAAGGCGGCTTTCTCCCCCGTGATCTTTTCGATGGCTTTCACGTAGATTTCGCCCTGAGGACGATAAGACTCGGCGACATCGGCGATGGTGGCGGCATCCACACGGTTCGTTTTGTAATCCGCCACGACAAGACCGCCCGAATCCCGGTACACGAGGTCCATGACCCCCCGCATGAGCCGGGGAGCGTCCCCGGTCCCCAGGGGATAGAAGAACGGGACTTCTTTCCCTTCAATTGTCGCGGTGGCAATGGCTCCGTAGCTGTCCGAGGCAAAAAATACTTTCAGGATGGCGGCGCACTCCTCCAGAATCTCTCTCCGGTTCAGATTCTCAGGGAGAAGCCCGAAGCGCGACGCAGCGGCCTCAATGGCTTCGGTCACGCGTTTGGCACCGCTCCTTTTGGGGAGTGGAAAATCCAGCTTCTCGAGAACGGAATGGCAGATGTGCCCGATCATGATGGCCGGGGTTCGGTCCAGGTCGTGCTCGTCATCGGAAAACGCGCGCTTCTCCGGTTCGGCCGCGCGCTTCTTCTCCTGAAGACGCGAGGTCGGGGTGACCAGCAGCCGGCTTCCGCGGCAGAGCGCCGCTTCGTCCTGACGTTTCAGAAGCTCAAGGGAAAGGGCCGGAACATTCCACCCGGACGCAAAGGTGGACGGCAGTCCAGCCGACGGCGGTCCGCGCCGCTCCCAGACAATCTGCCGGACCGGAACGGTCACGTCGCCCAGCGTCAGAGTGTCCGTCTTCTCCTCCGGCCAGGCGCCGGCGTCTCTCAAATACCCGGCGAAGCGGGAAGCCTGGCGCGTCTTCTCACGGAGAAGGAAAAACAGGCGGTCACGCGCGCGTGTCGCCGCCACGTAAAAAACGCGAACCTCTTCCGCGGCCTCACGGCGTTCCACATCTTCATCGATGAGAAGCCGCGCTCCATTGGTGACGCCCGCCACCGGAAGCCGCAGGCCGAAACCTCCCGTTCGCCAGTCCGTGCGAATGATTTCAGGGACGAGCGCGTTTACACCGGGCTGGGCGCTCAAATTAGGCAGGAAGACGACACGGAACTCGAGCCCCTTCGCCTTGTGAACCGTCATCACGCGGACGGCGTCGTACTGAACATCCGCGAGCGGGTTCTCGCCCTCGCTCTTGTTGTCTTCGCGGTAATCACGAAGACGGCGGACAAATCCCGCCAGCGTCAGCGTTTCACTCTCGAGCCAGGTTTCGGCCAGTTGCGCGGCCTTCCGCAGATTCGCGATGGCCTGCTCTCCGTGCCGGCGTCCGGCGGACAATTCCAGAAGCCAGGTGAAATCGAACGCCGCACGAATCACGTCCGGCAACGGCCGGATGTAGGCCTCGCGCGACAACCGGTCCAGCGTGGCGTAGAGCGCACCCACTTTTTCCTTCAGGACCCGCGGCTTCTCGCGGATATCGAGAGAATCGTTTGTCGAGAGCTGGACAATCTCGGCGTCGGTCAACCCGCCCATGGGTGACCGGAGAACACCCACGAGGGAGAGCCGGTCAGAAGGATCGGAAATAACCGACAGGAGATTCGCGAACTCCATCACCTCTGGCCGGTGGTAGTAGGCTCGCTCTCCTTCAGTGAGAAAAGGAATGCCACGGTCACGGAGCGCGCTCAAGTATTCGGGAAATGCGGACGTGCCGCGCAGAAGAATACAGACATCGCTGTAGTTGAGCTTCTTTCCATTGATCTCGTTGCCCACATTTTTTTCGATCCAGTCAGCGACAAAGGTCCCTTCAAAGGCGCGCAGACCTTCCGACGAAACCGTTTCCCCTTCGGGAACGGAAACCACAATGGTTTCGGTTCCTTCCCCGCTGGCCCGTTCATCACCGCAGGAAAGCGCCTCGTACGCGGGCTGGACGAACCGTTCCTGGCGCATGACTTTTGGAAACACCGCATTCACGGCGGCCAGGATGTGCGGTTCGCTGCGGAAGTTGCAGGACAGCGACGCGCGGGCGGCCCCCTGCTCAATCAGGCGGTCCCAGAACTCCTCGAAGGCCGCGATGTCAGCGCCGCGAAACCGGTAGATGGACTGCTTCGGATCGCCCACGACGAACAGCCGGCCGGGGCCAATCTCCACGTCGCGCCAGTGCGTTGCATCAGACCCCAGATCTTCGGCGAGGTAGAAAAGGACCTCCCCCTGGAGCGGGTCCGTGTCCTGAAATTCGTCGACCAGAAAGGTTTCGTACTGCTTTTTCAATGCCGCGCGAACTTTCACATGATCACGGACCAGATTCCGCGCCTTCACGAGCAGATCGTCGAAGGACAGGACGCCCCGCCGGGCGAGTTCGCGGCGCAGGCGCTCAGCAAAGGGAACCACCGCTGCGTGCGCCGCCCGCACGAGACGCTCGTCAACGGCCGCGGCGCGCTCAGCGCGGGCGACGATCGTGTCCATGGCCGCGCTCGCCTCTAAATCGCTGTCCCAGTCTTTCGGGAGAGTGATCGATTGGGTCGCGATGATATCGCGGGGATCCGGGCGCTCTCCGTCGTGAACGGCCTGAAGCACACGGTTCAACGACTCGAGCTTCGGTCCAAAAGTCCGGGTGGATTTCGGAATGCCAAGGCGCGCCACAAGCCCCGAGAGCGTGTTGATCGTTTCGGAAAGAAGCGGTTTCAGATTCGCTGGTTTTCCCAGCGATTCAGAAGGCCGGTCGAGCGCCGACAGTGAAAATGCCAGCGCGCGAAGGTCGGAAAGCTCAATTACCGCGAGCCATTTTTTCCATTCCGCCGCCCGCGGGCTCTCCAGCGCTAGTTCGGTTCCGAGCCACGCGCGCCACTCGGATTCGAACAAAGCGTCGAAGCCGGTTCCATCGTCCTCGCGGAAAGCCGGGTCGACGCCGGCCTGAACCGGGTAGAGGCGAAGGAGATGTCCCGCAAAACTGTGGATCGTTCCGATCTGGGCTTTGGGGATGTCATCCAGCGCTTTCGTCGCGAGCGCCACCCGTCTGTCCGGGTCGCCCGGATACTCGTCGTTCAGGAGTTCCAGTGCGCGGGGATCCGCGATGATGTCGCGGAGACGGCGCTCCAGGCGGTCACGCATTTCCTCGGCGGCCTTCTTTGTGAACGTCAACGCGACAATCTTCTCGACGGGCAATTCCCGGCCCAGGATCAGAAGCGTAAGGCGGTCGATGAGAAGACGTGTCTTGCCCGTGCCAGCGCCCGCGGAAACGACAACATTGCGGTCCAGCGCGGCCGCCGCGAGTCGTCGATGATCGTGATCCGCCGGCCGCGGAAGCGACAGCGTCACGAGGCGGCCCCGGATTTCTTTTTCTGAAGCTTTCTTACTTCGGCCGATGCGGGTTCGGTCCGGAATGCGGAGATGCTGTCGGTCTTCCGGCAGACAACGGCCGCGTCGCACCATTCGCAATGCCGGCCCGGCAGAATGGGGTACTGCCCCTCAGCGATCAAATGAAGTTCCATCCCGATCGTGGCCACGGCTTCGGCTTCGATGGCTTTCCAGTCCGTCGATACCAACTCGGACAATGGCTGTTCCTCACCGAGATGAAGGTAGGAGAAGTCGATGGCGTCCGCCGCCACGCCTTCGGATTTCAGGAATTCGCCCGCGAGTTTCAAGTAGACGGAGGGCTGCGCTTTTTCCCCGCGGATCACGCTCGTCGCGATGCGCGTTTTGGAACGGGACCCGGATTTGTAGTCGAGAACGCGTGCGCGGCCTCCGCCGACGTCCACCCGGTCCATGATGCCCTGGAAGCGGATTCCGCCGAACGCTTCGTCCAGCGCCGTAGAAGAGTATTTCTGTTCAAAATAGGCGGGCCGGAGCGAACGCTCGGCCAGCACGCGGAAGTCCGCCGCCACGAGCGCGAATGTCTGCGCCTTCAGCGCGTCGCGGAGCGCGTTCCAGAGGAGCGGAAAAACCTGGAGGGGACGCTCGGAGAAAACGGCATCGAACGTCTCGTCGAAGAGGTCCTCCGGCGGAATTTCCGGCCAGACGCCGAGGAATCGCTTCAACGAGGCCTGATAGAAAACTTCAAGAAAACGGTGAACCAGCTTTCCGCGCACATCTGCGGCAATCTCCTCCGGAGAGGCCACCTCTTCCACCGGTGACACACGTAAAACCCGGCTCACAAAGTACTGGAATGGGCACCGCGCGTACGTTTCGAGACCCGAGGGAGACATCCCCGCGGCCGACAAGTGATTCACGCCAATTGCGGGACCGACGAAACCGTCGAACGGTCCCGGGTTTTCCCACCGCTCAAGCTGATCCACGGCCGCAGCGCCGCGCGCCAGGGAAATCTCGTCCCGGCCCAATGCGCGGGCGAGCAGGACTGCGTCCTTGGAGCGGCCCGCCATCAGAAGTCCCGAAATGAGATCGCGGGCGCCCAGCGACGCGGGCGTCACGGCGGAAAGCTTGTCGATCATCCGCCGTGGGATCACGTTGACCACAGCGTCGAACTCAAGGCCCCACTCGGAGATGAGGCGGCGAAGAAAACTGGAAGCGCCGACAATCTTCCCCTCGTCGTCCGAGCGCTGGTAGGTGATGTAAAGCGACTTCCGCGCGGAGGCGAGAATCAGATGAAGAAGAAGACGTTCTTCGGCGAGCGCCAGCATCTTCTCACCGATCTTGTTACCAATGGTATGAGAGATCGCGTGCCGGGATTTGTCCCGGAGGAACGGATCTTCGCGCACGACGCGCGGGAAAACGCGCTCCTCGAGGCCCGCCAGGAAAACAACATCGAACGAAAGTCCACGCGCGGCTTCGCCGTGCAAAAGGGTCACGCCCACGCCGCCTCCTTCGGAACCAGACGGAAGACGAGTCCAGCGGTCACGAACGGCTTCGAGGAAATCGCCACGGCTGGCGGAATCCGACAGCCGGGAAAAATCCCCGAGCGTGAGAACCGCGTTGCGGAGCGCCTTCCAGGCCGCTGCACTGAAATCCGACTTCGGATCAATGCGACGGTCCAGAACCGCCACGGCGAGCGCCACATGATCAGGCCAGGGCGCCTGAGCCGGCCAGGACGGGGCCGTTTCGGTGGCCGCGGCCTCTGCGACCACCAAATCGGGGCAGTGGCGGATGTCCGGAGGAGCGACGCCTTCCATGGCTTCCCGAAGCAGGCCGAGACCAATGTCCGTCTGAGGCGCTTCGCCGAGCGTTCGCTGCCAGGAGGTCGTGAAAGGAATCCCGCGCTCCTCAAAGACCGGAACAAACCGGGACAGTCGCTCACGCGTCCGGGCGACCACGGCAATCTGGCTGAACGGAACGCCCGTGCGATGCTGATCCAGTATTTCGCCCGCCAACATCCAGGCCTCATCGCGAAGGCCGGACACATTTGCCACCCGCGCCTCGACAGGCGAAACACCGGGCCAACGCACCGAGAGCGCCATCGGGCCGGATCCGACGGGGTGAATCTCGCCGGGCCCTTGGAAAAGATAAAAGGGTTCCGTTGCTTCCTCGAGCAGCACTTCTTCATGCGGAATCTTGTGAAGGACATCGCCGCGGAACCGGCCTGAGAATTCGTGATCGGGATGACGATGCAGGTACGGAAGAAAAAACTCAGTCCTGTGATGACGGCTGACTTCCTCGAAAAAGGTGACCTGCAGACCGGTCAGGTCATAGAAGCCGTAAAAAAGAATCGACTTGAATGAGGCGAGGTAAGTCGATGTCGGCGCCGCCGCCGCGGCCTGTTCCATGACGGCGGAGCGGGACGAAATGCCGATTTCAGAGAGCCTGTCCAAATACAA
>JAYTIE010000121.1:0-11834 GCA_043732015.1 Elusimicrobiota bacterium
ACCTCCTCATCCTCAACGATCCGTTTTTGAACAAGGACGTCATCAAGATCATCGAGACCAACCACGTGAACGCGGAGTTCGCGCTGACGCAGGTCATCGACCGGACGATCAAGGTGATGGAGAATTTTGAGGACGAGTATTTCCGCGACCGGAAGTACGACATCCTCGACGTCGGACACAAGATCCTGCGGCACCTGATGGGCCATGAAAAGAAAACGATCCAGTCCATCACCGAACCTTCCATCATCATCGCCCACAACCTGACCCCCACCGACACCATGAACCTGAAAGAGGGGATCTCGCTCGGCTTCGCCACGAACATCGGCGGCAAGACCGCTCACACCGCTTTGCTGGCGCAGTCCATCAACATCCCCGCGGTCGTCGGCATGCGCGACGTCACGAGCCGCGTGCGCACGGGAGACATGGTCGTGATCGATGGCCACGAAGGCCTCGTCATCGTCCGGCCGGATGCCCCCACGCTGCAGAAATACCGCCACGAGCAGGCGGAGCGGAAGGAAGAAGTCCGGCGCCTCGAGAAACTGCGCGATCTTCCCGCTCAGACGACCGATGGCCACCGCATCACGCTGGCCGCAAATATCGAAACGTCGGAAGATGTGAAGATGGCGCTGTCGCATGGCGCCGAGGGCATCGGACTATTCCGCACTGAATTTCTTTTTCTGAACCGCCGCAGCGCCCCCACCGAGGACGAGCAGTATCAGAGCTACCGCGCCGCCGTTCGCGCGTCCATCCCTTTCCCGGTCATCATCCGGACCCTGGACCTGGGCGGAGACAAAATGTCCGCGCTCGGTGTCGGCGGTTTGTCTCCCGAAAGCAATCCCTTCCTGGGACTGCGCGGCATTCGCCTTTGCCTGAAATACCCAGAGCTGTTCAAAAGCCAGCTTCGTGCCATCCTTCGCGCGTCGACCGAAGGCAAGGTCAAGGTCATGTACCCGATGGTGTCGGGGCTTGATGAACTGCGCGCCGCGAATGCGATACTTCAGGAAGTGAAGAGTGAACTGCGCGCGAAAGAAACGCCGTTCGACGAATCCATGGAAGTCGGCATGATGGTGGAAGTCCCGTCGGCCGCGCTCATGGTCGACATCCTGGCCCGCGAAGTGGACTTCTTCTCGATCGGCACCAACGACCTGATCCAGTACACGCTGGCCGTCGACCGCATCAACGAAAACGTGGCCAGCCTTTATCAGCCCCTGCATCTCGCCGTTCTTCGCCTCATTGACCAGACCGTCAAGGCGGGCCACAACATCGGCAACCGCTGGGTCGGCGTGTGCGGCGAGATGGCGTCCGAACCCGATCTCGTCCCGATTCTCGTCGGCCTCGACATCGACGAACTTTCCGTGGCTCCCAGCGCCGTTCCGCGCGTGAAGGAAGTCATTAGGTCCACCAGTCACGCCGAATGCGTGCAGCTGACCCGCGAAGTCATGAACGCCGCTTCCGTTGAAGCGGCGCAGAGAATTCTTCGCCTGTTCGCCACCTCCCGCCTGGGCCAACGCCCCGCCGTCAACTAAAGGGTTTCTTCCATGCCTCTGAACATCCGGAATTTCTGCATTATTGCGCACATCGACCACGGGAAGTCCACGCTGGCTGACCGCCTTCTCGAAATGACCGGCACGGTGGCGAGCCGGGACATGCGCGGCCAGATCCTGGATGGAATGGATCTGGAGCGTGAGCGCGGCATCACCATCAAGGCCAAACAGGTGCGCATGATGTACAAGGGCACCGTTTATAACCTGATCGATACCCCCGGCCATGTGGACTTCACCTATGAGGTGTCGCGCGCGCTACAGGCCTGCGAGGGGGCGCTTCTGGTCGTGGACGCTTCGCAGGGCGTCGAAGCGCAGACCATGGCGAACGCGCAGCTGGCCAAGGACGCGGGACTGAAGATCGTTCCGATTATCAACAAGATCGATTTGCCGGCCGCCGATCCTGAGCGCGTGCACGAAGAAGTGATGGAGCTCCTCGGCATCGAGGACGATCCCATTCTGATCAGCGCCAAGACGGGTCAGAACATTGATGCCGTTCTGGAAGCGGTCATGGACCGGATCCCTGCGCCCGTGGGTGACCCCGACGCGCCGGTGTCGGCTCTCCTGTTCGATTCCATTTTCGACGTGTTCCGGGGCGTCATCATCCAGGTCCGCGTCATGCAGGGCACGCTGCGCAAGGGCGACCGGGTCCGCTTCCTGTCCACGGGCGACGAGTTCGATATCGAAGAGCTCGGCCACCCGATCATGAAATTTGTTCCCGCGGAGAAACTCACGCCGGGAGACGTCGGCTACCTGATCCTCGGCATCCGTGATGCGGCCCAGGTCCACATCGGCGACACCGTGACGGCCGTCGCCCGGCCGACGACGGCGATGCTCCCCGGTTACCACGAAGTGAAGCCGTTCGTGTTCTGCGGCATGTTCCCGGTTAACTCGAGCGACTACGAACTGCTGAAGACCGCCCTGGAGAAGCTCCATCTGACCGATGCCTCGTTCTCCTACGAACCCGAGACGTCCATCGCTCTCGGCTTTGGTTTCCGCGCAGGTTTCCTTGGCCTTCTGCACATGGACATCATCCATCAGCGGCTCGAGCGTGAATACAATCTGAATCTTCTCATCACGGCCCCGAACGTGGTCTACCGCGTGCACGACCAGAATGCGGTCATGAGCGAGATCCGCAACCCATCGGAGTTCCCGAAGGAAATCCTGTCCGTCGAAGAACCGTACGTAAAAGCGACGGTTCTGACGCCGTCGGAATACATGGGCGCTCTCATGCAGCTCTGCCAGAACCGCCGCGGCAAGATGCTCGACATGAAGTACATCACCGCCACGCGGGTCCGCCTGCAGTATGAGCTGCCGCTCGCTGAAATCGTGGTCAACTTCTTTGACGTCCTGAAATCGATCTCTCGCGGCTACGCGTCGTTTGACTACGAGCCGATCGGTTACCAGGAAGGGGATCTCGTGAAGCTCGAGATCATGGTGGACGGCGAACCGCTGGACGCGCTCTCCTATATCGTCCACAAGGCCGGGGCCTATGAGTGGGGCCGCCGCATTGTCGAGAAAATGCGTGAGTTGATTCCGCGCCAAATGTTTGAAATTGCGCTGCAGGCCCGCATCGAAGGGCGTATTATTGCGCGTGAGACCGTCCGCGCCGTCCGGAAGGACGTGTTGGCCAAGTGCTACGGCGGCGACATCTCACGAAAGCGGAAGCTTCTTGAGAAGCAGAAAGAAGGAAAGAAACGGATGAAGCAGTTTGGATCTGTCGAAATTCCGCAGGAAGCGTTCCTCGCGGTGCTATCGCTGTCGGAGGAATCCTAATGGAAGGGACTTTGTTCGGATTGTCGATGTGGTGCGGCGTCTACGGGCTCTTGCTCCGTTACGCGGGTCGCAGGGAAAGCTGGTCCGAAAGCCGCTGGGTTCCGAGTTTCTCGAACGCGCTTTGCTGGTCCACTTTCGCCGTCATGGGCGGCATGCTGATGGCGTCGTACACGGAGAAGATGGACCAGTCGGTCCAGTACGGCATCCTCTGCGGTGTGGCAGGCCTCGCCATTGGCGCCATCGTCGGCTACTGGCGAGGCGGAAAGCCGCAACAGCGCGAAGAGGTTCTCGTCGACAATCTGGAATGGGCGGACACCGGATTCTCCGCCATCCTGCTCGCTTCCGTTGTCATGTTTTTTGTCGTCCAGGCCTTCAAGATCCCGTCCGGTTCGATGCGAATGACGTTCCTTGAAGGGGATCACCTGTTCGTGAACAAGTTCGTTTACGGCATCCCGGTGCCCCTCACCGACATCAAACTTCTCCCGATGAGCCACGTGAAATTGAACGACGTCGTCATCTTCCGCTTCCCGGCTCCCAGCAAGGATGACCAGCATTACGGAAAGGATTTCATCAAGCGCTGCATCGCCCTGGAAGGCCAGGAAGTGAAGGTGGTCAACAAAGAGGTGTTCGTCGACGGCGTGAAACGGGTCGAACCGTTCAAGCAGCACGTAGAAGACGCCATTTATCCCGGTATCGAAGGCCTGCCGCGAGACCAGTATCAGCGCGCCTGGGAAACGGGGGAGTTCGCCCGCTTTGCCGGGAACGACGTGCGCGACAATTTTGGTCCCATCACCGTGCCCAAGGGCTGCATCTTCGTGATGGGCGACAACCGCGACCGATCTTTTGACGGTCGCTTCTGGGGACCTCTCAAAGTCGGAGCCATCAAGGGGAAAGCCTGGCTTCTGTACTGGCCTGTCTCCCGGTTCCGGCTTCTTAGATGACGGGCTCCGGCCTTTACGTCCACATACCCTTCTGTGACAAACGCTGCGATTACTGTGACTTCGTCACATTCGCGGACCGTCCTTCCCAGGTTGATCCGTACTTAAAGGCGCTCGATCACGAATTCTCCGTCCATGGTCCCGCCAGCATCGGGACGCTTTTCATTGGCGGGGGAACTCCCACTGCGCTGACCGTTCCTCAGATTCAAACCCTGATGGACTCGATTCACCGCCACTTCGACCTCTCTCACGTCACCGAGGCGACCGTGGAAGCGAACCCTGAGAGCGCAACGGAAGAACGGCTATCCGCCTACCGTGAGGCCGGTATCAATCGCCTCAGCCTCGGACTTCAATCCGCTGACAACGCGATGCTGGAACGTCTGGGCCGTCTTCACTCCTACGAGAGGTTCGTGGAGGCTTATGAAACCGCCCGCCGGATCGGGTTCACGAACATCAACGTGGATCTCATGTTCGGCCTTCCGGGCCAGACGCTCGCGGATTGGCGGGACACGCTGAAACGCGTGCTCGACCTGTCGCCCGATCATTTGTCGGCCTACGCGCTGAAGGTAGAATACGGAACAAAATTCGCCAAACAGGGCGTCGAAGTGAACGATGATGAGGAAGCGGAAATGTATATGGAAGCGTCCAGCACCCTTCAGGCGCGCGGCTATGTGCACTATGAGATTTCCAATTTCTGCCGTCCCGGCCGTGAGTCGGCACACAACCTTCGCTACTGGCTGAACGGGGATTCCATCGGCGCCGGTGTCTCGGCGGCGGGGTTCTGCCAGGGAATGCGGTGGAAGAACACCACGCGATTTCAGGCCTACGTGGAATCCGGAATGGCGGGACGCGCGCCGGAACGCGAGGAGCTGATTCTCTCGCCCGACGAGCAGGAGCGTGAAAAATTGATGTTGGGCTTACGCCTTCGCACGGGCGTGTCCGCGGCCGCGCTGCGCGAGATGAAAATTCCCACGTTGGACGTCTTTCTCTCCAAAGGCTGGGCCTCGGAAACCGACGGACGGTTCGTGCTCACACCGTCCGGATGGCTGGTTTCCAACCAGCTTTTTCACCACTTCGTCACCGAGCCTACCTAATAGCCACTGAAAATCAGTTGTTTTGAGTTGGCAGCCGCACGCTGCGACTGCTTGACATGAGTTTCGAGCATCACTATACTGCTAGCACTCAGATTTATTGAGTGCCAGAAAAACCCATGAGAATTCTTCCATCAGACGAACAGCAGGCGCGGAAGGAAAAGATCCTTCAGGCGGTGGTGCATCTGTTCATCCGCACCGGCAAGCCGGTGGGATCGTCCACGATTGTCGACAACTACCAGGTTAATCTGTCGCCCGCGACCATCCGGAATGTTCTGGCCGAACTGGAGCGCGATGGTTTTTTGACCCATCCGCACACGTCCGCGGGCCGCATGCCGACCGATCGCGGCTACCGTTTTTACGTTGATTCCATCGTGAACGTGCAGCGTCTCGCCGTTCAGGAAGAAATCAAGATCAAGGATGAGTACGAGCGCCGCCATCACGAGCTGGAAGATTTGATGCTATCGACCACCCGGGTGTTGTCGGCCATGTCGCAGTGCACCGGATTCGTCCTTGCGAACAAGGAAACGGTTGAGAAGCTGCGGCATCTGGAATTGATTCCGTATAGCCGGGAACAGATTCTGGCGGTTCTGGTCTCGGAATCCGGATTTGTCCGCAATCAGATGGTACCGATCGACCGGATGCCGGACAATGATACGTTGAGGCGGGCGTCGCGTTTCCTGAATGAAAAGCTGTCGGGCCTGGAGTTCCCGGAGGCGCAACGGCGACTGACCACGGAACTGGCGCAATTCGAATCGGAAACGCGCGAAAGCCACCTTCTCCTCAGCACGCTGGGCAAGACGCTTTTCGGAACGGACTTCGGGCGGGACCTCCGGATCGAGGGCGCCGGCAATATTTTCAATTTTCCGGAATTTCAGGACTACGAAACCATGCGCTCGTTTGCGCAGCTGGTGGACGAGAAGGAAGCGCTGGGGGAAGTTCTCTCCCGCGGATTGTCGCAGGAAGGGCTTCAGGTCCGCATCGGTGCCGAACTTCCAGAACTGAAGGAATTCAGTGTGATATCTGCGGGTTACCGAGTGAACGGACGCCCTGTTGGAGTCGTAGGGATATTGGGACCGAAGCGCATGGAATATGAACGGATGATGGCCATCGTGAACACGGTGGCGAAACTCATGAACGGATATCTCGAGGGCCGTCCGCGCCTCGATAACGAAAAAGGATTGTAATGAGCCAAGAAGAACTCGAAGCGCAGGACGGGTTGGAGATTCGACCGGAGCTCATGGACAAACTCTCGGAGCTGGAGATTCTTCGCCAGTCATTCGACGAGATGAAAGAGAAAAGCAACAAGCTTTCCGATGAGCTTCTCCGCCAGCACGCTGAAATGCAGACCTTTCGCCGCCGCAGCGAGCAGCGCATCATTGACGCGCGCCGCGCAGGTAAGGAAGAAGTGCTGGGCAGCGTTCTGTCGCTCGCGGATGCCATGGTTCAGGCGCAGATCTCAGCCGAAGGCGCCAAGGACGTGGAGGTTCTCAAGAAGGGAATCGCGCTCCTGAAAAACCAGGTGGACAAATTTTTGACGGACCAGGGGCTCGTGGCCATTGAGGCCAAGGGCAAGAAGCTGGATCCGAATATGCATGAAGCCATCGCCCAGGTTATCGATCCGTCTCTCGAAGACGGATTGATCGTGGACGAAATTCAGCGGGGTTACACCTTGAATGGTGCGATCGTCCGGCCGTCGCGCGTACGCGTGGCGAGCCATCCCGCAGGCATGGCTCAGGGACAATCCAAGGAGGAGCAAGACAATGGCTAAAATCATCGGTATCGACCTCGGAACTTCAAACTCGGCCGCCGCGACCATGGAAGGCGGAAAGCCTTCCATCATTCCGTCGGCGGAAGGAACCAGCCTCGGCGGGAAAGCTTTCCCGTCCTACGTGGCTTTCACCAAGGGAGCAGATTCGCAGCTCCTGATCGGAGAGCCGGCGCGCCGCCAGGCCGTCTCCAACCCGAACGGAACCGTCAGCGCTTTCAAGCGCAAGATGGGAACGGACTTCAACTACGCTATCAATGGAAAGGATTACTCGCCCCAGCAGCTCTCGGCGTTCATCCTCCAGAAAGTGAAGCGGGACGCGGAAGCGTATCTCGGTGAGAAGGTCGACAAGGCCGTCATCACTGTTCCCGCTTACTTCAACGACAACCAGCGTCAGGCCACGAAAGACGCCGGCACCATCGCCGGTCTCGAAGTGGTCCGCATCATCAACGAGCCGACGGCCGCCTGCCTTGCCTACGGCATCGACAAGAAAGGCGCCGACGAGAAGATCATGGTGTTCGACCTGGGCGGCGGAACGCTCGACGTCACCATCATGGACTTCGGCGGCGGCGTCTTCCAGGTCGTCTCGACCTCCGGCGACACCCAGCTCGGCGGAACCGACATGGACAAGACGCTGATCGATTACATCGCGACCGAATTCAAGAACGAATCCGGCCTCGACGTCCGCAATGATCCCATGGCGCTCCAGCGTCTGCGGGAAGCGGCGGAAAAGGCGAAGATCGAACTCTCCACGACGATCGAGACCGACATCAACCTGCCGTTCATCACGGCGGACGCGTCTGGCCCCAAGCATCTCACGCTGAAGCTGAGCCGTTCCAAGCTCGACCAGCTCATCCGGCCGATCATCGACCGCTGCAAGCACCCGATCGAACAGGCCATCTCGGACTCGAAGCTCACCCGCGAGCAGATCACGAAGATCATTCTCGTCGGCGGTCCGACGCGCATGCCGATCGTCCAGAAATTCGTCGAAGAAGCCGTCGGGAAGAAAGCCGAAGGCGGAATTGACCCGATGGAGTGCGTCGCCATGGGCGCCGCGGTCCAGGGCGCAGTTCTCACTGGCGAAGTGAAGGACGTTCTTCTCCTCGACGTGACCCCGCTGTCCCTTGGCATCGAAACGCTGGGTGGCGTGGCCACGAAGCTGATCGAGCGCAACACGACCATTCCGGTTCGCAAGTCCCAGGTGTTCTCGACCGCCGCTGACAACCAGCCGGCCGTCACCGTGCACATCGTGCAGGGCGAGCGCCCTTTGGCGAAAGACAACGTCTCTCTCGGCAACTTCGACCTTACCGGGCTTCCTCCGGCGGCACGCGGCGTGCCTCAGATCGAAGTCTCATTCGACATCGACGCCAATGGAATCCTGAGCGTTGGTGCGAAGGACCTTGCTACCGGCAAGTCCCAGACCATTACGGTCACCGCGTCCACCAAGATGAACAAGGAAGACGTCGAGAAGGCCGTGAAGCAGGCCGAGCAGTTCGCCGAAGATGACAAGAAGATCAAAGAGAAGATCGAAGTAAAAAACGAAGCGGACAGCGTCGTCTACAATGTTGAAAACATGTTGAAGGAAGCGGGCGACAAGGTTTCCGCGGACGACAAGACGGCGATCGAGAAGGCCGCCGCCGACGTCAAGGAAGCGTTGAAGGCTGACGACCTTGAGAAGATCAAGGCGGCGAAGGACGACCTCCTGAAGGCGTCCCACAAGCTGGCCGAAGAGATGTACAAGGCCGCGGCGGCAAAGCAGCAAGCCGCCGGTGCGGGCGCGGCTCAGCCGGGCGATGGCGCTTCAGCTCCGAACGGAACCTCAGCGAACGGCGACAAGGTCGTCGAAGCAGAGATCGTCGAAGAAGAAAAGAAATAAGGAATCCCTGACTTAAAATGGCCAAACGCGATTATTACGAGACGCTCGGCGTCGGCAAACAGGCGAACGCAGACGAGATCAAAGCCGCCTATCGCCGCGAGGCCATCAAGCATCATCCCGACAAGAACCAGGGCAACAAGCAGGCTGAGGAGAAGTTCAAGGAACTGAACGAAGCCTACAGCGTGCTCAGCGATGGCAACAAGCGACGGATCTATGACCAGCATGGTCATGCCGGCGTGGACGGCTCCGCGGGCGCCGGTTTCGGAGGGGGAAACCCCTTCGAAGGGTTCGGGGGCGGGGGCGGATTCGGCGACATCTTCGGCGACATCTTCGAAGAAGCGTTCGGCCAGGGCCGGGGCCGCCAGCGGGGCGGCGCGCAGGCGGGCCGCGATCTCCGCATCGACAAAGACGTCGCGCTGAAGGACGTTCTGGTCGGCGTCGACATGACGCTCGACGTACCGAATCTGTCGACCTGCGAGGTCTGCACCGGAACCGGCGCCAAGCCGGGAACAAGCCAGAAGCGCTGCCCGGACTGCAACGGACGCGGTCAGGTCCGCATCACGCAGGGATTTTTCACGATGGCGCAGACCTGTCCGCGCTGCCGTGGCTTCGGCGAAGTGATCGAAAATCCCTGCACCGGTTGCTCGGGCACCGGCCGCGTTCAGAAGAACCGGAAGGTGAAAGTCCGTATTCCGCCGGGTGTCGAGAATGGAACCACGCTCCGCGTCAGCGGCGCGGGAGAAGCGGGCGAACGGGGCGCGCCAGCGGGTGACCTGTATGTGGTCGTTCGCGTTCCCGAAGACAAGCGTTTTGAGCGCGACGGCGCCAATCTCGTAGTTGAACGCACCATCTCATTCCCGATGGCGGCGTTGGGCGGAGAAATCTCCGTAGAATCCCTCGAAGCGCCGGTGAAACTGAAGATTCCGGCAGGAACGCAGCCAGGTGTCATGTTCCGCGTGGCCGGCCAGGGACTCCCGCACCTTCGCTCGCGTTCGCGCGGTGACCTGTTCATTCGCATTCAGGTCACAGTCCCGAAAAAACTGACCAAGGAAGAACGGCAGATTGTCGTGAATCTCGCCGAGAAGATGGGCGAGCCCGAACTCGGCAAGGACGACGGCGTTTTCAAACGCGTTTTCGGTTCCTGAGCCGTGGCCCAGTTTCTCGTCCGTCCCGAAAACCGGAATGGTCATCGCTTCCGCGTGGAGGGAGACGAAGCGCGTCATCTGGCGCGCGTCCTGAGGGCGCAGGTCGGCGATATTGTCACGGTGTTTGACGGCCAGGGAGGCCGTTTCCGTGCGCGCATCGCCGCGATCGATTCCACCGTTCCCGCTGTTGATGGCGAAATCCTCGCCGAACTCCCGCTTCCGAAAGCCCGCACGCGGTTCCGTCTTTTTCAGGGCCTCCCGAAAGGCCCCAAGTTCGATTACGTGATCGAGAAAGCCGTCGAGCTGGGCGCGGTCGAGATCACCCCTTTCCTCAGTTCAAAATCCCCAATTCGTGTTGATGAAGATGGGGGGAATGCGAAGCAGGCGCGCTGGGCCCGGATCGCCGAAGCCGCGGCCAAGCAATGCGAACGCCCGGATCTTCCCAGCGTGACGGCGCCGCTCAGCTTCGATGCGCTCATCAAGAGTCTGGCCGGCGCTCCCTCCTTCCTGCTGTCCACCTCCCTTGCTGCTCAGCCGCTGGCCGCCTGGTTTGATGGCCGGGCGCCGGAAGGTTCGTTTTTCAATGGAGATTCGGTTATCATGGGCGTCATCGTTGGGCCAGAGAGCGGATTCACGGCGGCGGAAGAAGCCGCTCTGGTCGCGGCCGGGGCTCAACCGGTGCGGTTGGGGAACAATGTGCTTAGGACGGAAACTGCCGGTCTCGCCGCCCTGGCCATTCTCGATTTCGAACTCAATCAGCGGAATACACAGTCATGAAAATCTGGACCTACACATTCGGCTGCAAGGTGAATCAGTACGAGACGGAGCTGCTCCGTCATCGCATGGCCGGTCCCGCCGACATCCTCGTGCGAAATCCCGCCGAGGCCGATCTTTGCCTGATCAATACCTGCAGCGTCACCTCATTCGCGGACAAGGAAGCGCGCCAGATGATCCGCAAAGTCCTGCGCAGCAACGCGACGGCGCGCACCATCGTGACCGGTTGCTACGCGACGCGCGCGCCTGAGGAAGTCCGCAAAATTTCTCCCCGCATTGAGCTGTACACGAACGCCGAGAAGGCCGAGCTTCCGTCGTGCGTCGGCTTTGAAGTAGCGGATCGCCCGTTGGGCATCCACCAGTTCGCCGGCCGTACCCGCGCCTTCCTCAAGATCCAGGACGGCTGCCGCGCGCCCTGCAACTACTGCATCATTCCGACGGTTCGCCCGACGATGACAAGCAAGCCGGTTGCGGACGCGCTGGCGGAAATCCAGGCGCTGGTCGCGCATGGATACCAGGAAATCGTTTTGACCGGAATCCGTCTCGGCCTGTACCGGGCCAAGGACGCGGACGGCACCGCCGTCACCCTGACCGGACTTTTAAAAAGAATGGTCGCGCTCCCTGGAAAATTTCGCATTCGCCTGTCGTCGCTCGAGGTAACCGAGGTGACCGACGATCTCATCGCGTATGTCGCTTCCGAGCCCAGGATCTGCCGTCACTTCCACATTCCGATGCAGTCCGGCGACAGTGGTGTTCTGGCCGACATGAAGCGGTGGTATGACGTTGATTTTTACAAGGATCGGATCCGTGCTGTTCGGGCCGCCATGCCGGATTGCGGTTTGACCGCGGACGTCATGGTGGGATACCCGACCGAAACCGATGAACGGTTCGAGACCACGCGTGCCAACATCGAAGAAATGGCGCT
>JAYTIE010000122.1:0-11796 GCA_043732015.1 Elusimicrobiota bacterium
AGCGTGAACTGGAACGCGGAGCCTTTCCCGACCTGGCTTTCCACCCAGACCCGGCCGCCCTGCGCCTTGATTGAATTCAGAACGATGTTCAGACCGAGACCCGAACCCGGTTCCGCTTTCGTCACCTTGTCCCGGACTTCCTTGATCGTTTCGAATCTCTTGAACACGCTCTGCAGCTTATCGGCGGGGATTCCGACGCCGGAATCCTGCACCGCCATGTGCGCGACGCCTTTCGTGTTCTTGATCCAGAGCGTGATACCGCCCGTGTTCGTGAACTTGATCGCGTTGTAGATGAGGTTCGAGAAAACCTGCCGGACCTTTTCCGGATCGCAGTACACGAGCGGGAAGGAAGGCGGAACGACCGCCTTGATGGTCAATCCCTTCTCCTGCGCGCGCGGTTCGAAGAAATCCGCCATCTCGACGAGAATCTTGGTCATGTCGACGGGCTGCATGTCGAAATTCATCTTGCCCGCTTCCATCCGCATCAAATCCAAAATATTGTCGACGAGCTTGTTCAGACGCTCGGATCCGTAGATGAGACGGTCGACGGAGCGCTTCAGCTTCGGCTCGGCTTTCACCAGCGCGTTTTCTCCCATGAGTTCGATGGTGGCGATGATGGTCGTCAACGGAGACCGGAGCTCGTGCGTGACGTGCGACATGAATTCGTCCTTCAGTTCATCCAGCTTCGCCAGCTCGTCGGACATGTGGTTGAAACTGTGCACGAGACTGCCCAGCTCGTCGTCGGACGCCTTGGGTACTTTAACGCCCTTCTGCCCCTTGGCCAGCGCTTCTGCCGCCGTCATGAGGTTCTGGATCGGCTGAAGCAGCGCGTTGCTGAAGAAGTAGGCGAGAATCAGACCGACGAAGATCGCCACGCCGCCGGCCATCGCGAGGCGCCGCAGCGAATTTTCAAGCGCTTCCCGGTAAAGGCCGTTCAGAACGTCCTCGGAATAACCGATGCGCACGTACTCATGCGGGCCGACCGGCTTCGAAATCTCGATGACGGGCTTGCTTTTGAACTTCGTAATGCGCTGAAGAATCTTGTGCAGGTTCATGACGTCTTTGATGCCTTCGTCCGTCTCGTTCACATAGGAGAGCGGCGGATCCTGCAGAAAAGAATATTCCCAGTGATTGCCTTCGAACATGGTGCCGACATAGGCGACGCGCGGCGACGCCGTCGCCACAAGCGCGGTGACGTATTTAAGAAGGGTTGGTTCGTCCGCGGTGGTGTTGGCGTCCTTCCAGACGCTGGCCAGTTTCTCGAGGTCCGCCATCTGCTCACGTTCCATCTCGGTCTGGAGCCGCGCCTTCTCATAAACCGCGAGCAGTCCCATCATGCCCGCGACGACGAGCAGGATGAGGACGAAGCTGGCGAGGTTGAATTTGGAGCGAAGCTTCATATTCGTTCATACAGTGTAATGGGATTGTGAAATTGCGCCCGATTTCCGTTCGAAATCGCGAATGAAAAACGTGCTGATTTCTGGGCTGGAAAAGCATGGACCTGAAAATGCGATACTTCCCGGGCAATGGAAGACGTTTCCCGAATCATCGGCGCGGCCGCCGGCGCCGCGATGCCGCTGTTCAACATCCCACTCATGGTCCGCATCTACCGCCGCCGCTCAGCCGACGACATCAGCCTCGCCTGGCTGTTCGGCGTCTGGGGTTGCATGCTGCTGATGGTGCCGTCGTCGCTGACAACGCCGGACTTCGTGCTCAAGATCTTCGGGATCTGCAACGTCGTTTTTTTCGCGGGCGTCGTGGGCGTGGTGGTCTATTTCCGGTTCATCCGGAAGCCGGACATCGCGGTCCGGTAGCGTCGGGAACGTTCCCGCTCAAAAGCGTCTTATGTATGATGGTTTTCGGAAAAACTGAACGAGGTGAACCATGATCGTCCCCACAATTCTTGAGCGCTGGAACCAGGGCTCGGCAGTTACCTACGACATCTATTCGCGCCTTCTCAAGGACCGCATCCTTTTCGTCGGCGGTTTCGGCGGCCAGGTGGACACCGACTCGGCAAACCTGATCATCGCCCAGCTGCTGTATCTTGAATCCGAGGATCCGGAAAAAGAGATCAACCTTTACATCAACTCCCCCGGCGGCATGGTGACGGCCGGTCTCGCCGTCTATGACACCATGCAGTACATCAAGTCGCCCATCACGACGATCTGCATGGGAATGGCCATGTCGTTCGGCGCCGTGCTGCTCACCGCCGGCACCAAGGGAAAACGGTTCTGCCTTCCGAACTCGCGCATCATGATCCACCAGCCGCTCATCTACGGAGACGGTATCTCCGGTCAGGTGACCGACATCGAGATCGAAGCCCGCGAGATGCAGGACACGAAAGACCGCCTGAACGAAATCATCGCGCGCCACACGGGCAAAACCGCCAAGCAGATCGAGACCGACATGGAACGCAACAACTACATGTCCGCCGAGGAAGCCAAGGAATACGGACTTATCGACGACGTCATCTCGTTCCGCAAAGCGATCGCGCCGCTTCAGTCCGCGCAGAACGGACACAAGTAGCCGGCTCTTCTTCAAACAAAAAACCCGCGCCCAGTTGAGCTGGGCGCGGGTTTTTTATTGTCCGGACGAAACGTCAGGCCTGTTTCGAGGGATACGTTCCCTTCATCGCCTTGTAGCAGATGTCCACAAACTCCTGGGAGAACTGCCGCTCGGGCGAGATGAGCCAGTGCAGGTATTCCGGATACGCCTTGGCCACGTACTTCAGCGTCTGAGACTTGTACTTTCCGAAATTGAAGACGGCCTCGCCGTCCCGCCAGAAAAGTTTCCCCTCTCCGTCGACGAACCGGTCCTGCGGGCCTTTGCAGAACGCGTGCATTTCTTTCGCGTCGCGCGGCAGATCCGGATAGCGCTCCATCTGAGCCAGGAAAATTTCGTAGGTCGCCTGGATATCGGCTTCAGCGGAATGCGCGCCCTGCAATTCCTTGTTGCAATAAAACTTGTAGGCGGCGGTCAGGTCGCGCTTTTCTTTCTGATGAAAAATGGCCTGCGAGTCGAAGATGAGCCGGCTGTCCGTCGCGAAGTCGACGCCGGCTCGCCGCAATTCCTCGGTGATGACCTTCGCGTCGAAGCGACCCACGTGGTAGCCGCCCAGATCCGCGCCATTGAAGAATGCCGCCACTTTCGGCGCGATCTCCAGGAAGGTGGGAGCGATGGCGGCGTCGGCGTTGGAAATCCCGGTGAGCTGCTCGATCTCGGCGGGAATGCGAATTCCGGGGTTCACGCGGGAGTGATATTTTTCTTCAGTCCCGTCGGGATGAATCTTGATGGCCGCGATCTCGATGATGCGGTCGTACTTGAAATCCAGTCCGGTTGTTTCCAGGTCGAAGAAAATGACGGGGCGGGTGATCGCGAGGGGGAATGACATGCTGCTTGTTTACCAACTCCTCATTTCGATGACAACCGCTCGCGTTCCAGCCGGGGCAGGCGCTTGTGGGTTCGGGGCGACGGAAGGGACTGGGCCAACCAATCCTCAAGGGCGTCCGTCGTGCTGCGAAAGGCCAGATCTTCCCATGGGATTTCGTCCGGCCGGAACAGCGCGACGGACTGGGACTCCTGTCCGGCTTTCGGCTTCTGACCGCGCTTCACTTCGCCAATGAAAACGACGGTGACGACGCCCGCGTCCGGATAGGAATAGACGCCCAGAAGGCGCCCCACCTTCACGCGGGTCACGATCTCCTCCCAGGTTTCCCGGCAGGCCGCCTCATCAACGGATTCACCCATCTCCTGGTAACCCGCCGGGTGGGTCCATTTGCCCAACGCCGGCTCGATGCCGCGGCGAAGAAGCACGATGCGTCCGTCCGGCATGACCGGAATGAGGCCCGCGACGACCTTCGGATTCAGATAGGTGATTTCCCCGCACGCAGAACAGACCTGCCGCCGGCACCCCTCGTTGGAAACCCATTTCTTGGCGAGCGCCCCGCCGCAGACGAAACAATGGCGGATGCGCCCCAGCTGGGCACGCCACCAGGCGGTGCGTAGCGTCGCGCGTCCGCGTTTCCTAGCCATGGTCTGACTCCTGTTCGAGCGTGATCTTCGGAATGCGCGCTTCATCAATCGAAACGGGAAAGGAATTCTTGTCCGGATGATACCGTCCGGGCAGTGCGGAACGGTCCAGCGCCAGAACCTCCGTCAGGCAATGGCGCATGTCTTCGACGAGCCGGCCCACGGGAAGCCCCCAGTACACGCGTTCCAAAAACGGCTGAAGCAATTCGATTCCTCCATCAAAGAGGATTCGCGCGCCCTTCAGGTTGCGCGCTTCAAAATGGTGAAGCGAGGTGGCGAACTGGATCAGGCCCTGCACAAAACGGTTCTCTTCATCCTGCGAGTCGTTCCAGAGGTCTTCCCACACCTCATGGGCATCGTAGAACTCCCGCCGGTTGAAGTGTTCAACTCCCTTCAGGAAGCGCGGATCCCGGGATGACATCAGGCCGCCGGCGGATTGGGACAGTTCGACCGAATCGGGCACTCAGGACACTTCGGTGAAATCGCGCGGCACACTCTCCGCCCGTGATGAATCAACGCGTGGGAAAACCAGATCCAGTCGGACTTGGGCACGACCTTCACCAGGTCCTGCTCGATATGAACGGGTGATGCGCGCTGCGTCAGACCCAGGCGTTTCGAGAGCCGCCCGACATGCGTGTCCACGACCACGCCCTCCGCTTTCTTGAACGCGACGCCGAGCACCACGTTCGCTGTCTTACGGGCCACGCCCGGCAACTCCAGAAGTTGGTCCATTTCTCGCGGAACCTCGCCCGCGTATTTATCGACAAGCATCTTCGCCATGCCGCGGATGTTCTTGGCTTTGTTGCGATAGAAGCCGGTGGAGTGAATCAGCTTCTCGAGCTCCGTCGGAGAGACGTTCGCGAAATCCTCGACGGACCGTAGGCGATGGAACAAGGCCGGCGTTACCTTGTTCACGCGTTCATCGGTGCATTGCGCCGACAGGATGGTGGCGACGACCAGTTGAAGGGGATTGGCGTGCGTCAGCTCGCACTCGGGCTCGGGGTATTCGCGATGAAGCGCGCGAAGGAGGGACGGGACGTCGCTGTTCTTGCGGTAGCGGGGCATGCGGGGATTTTCTCAAAAATCCCGAAGGAAAGTATCAGCTTGCGCGGCTTGCGGAGGAAATAACAGAGGGGCCCGATTCAGCGGAGAACGAGCAAACGCGGTTTCGGCCAGACCGCTTCGCGGTGTAAAGGGCCTTGTCAGACGATTCAACCAGATCCTGGTCCGAGTTCACGCGAACATCGGGGTAGGACGCGAGCCCGATCGAGACCGTGATGCGATCACCGGTTTTGGTTCCGGCAAACGGGAAGTGATGCTCCTCGACGGCGCGGCGAATCTTTTCTGCAACATTGAGGCCCGCTTCAAGAGGGGTTTCCGGCAGGAGAACGACAAATTCCTCTCCCCCATAGCGCGCGACGACGTCCGTGCCGCGAACATTCCGGATAAGGATTCGCGAAACTTCCTTCAGAACGATGTCTCCGGCGGGATGCCCGTTGCGGTCGTTGTATGCCTTGAAATGATCAACGTCGATCATCAACAGGGTGACCGGGCGCGTATAGCGCTGGGACCGCGAGAACTCTTCGATCAGCTGAAGCCGGAAGTAGCGCATGTTGAAGAGCCCGGTGAGCGCATCGCTCTGGGACTCCGTGCGAAGGCGTTTCCGCTCCACTTCGAGCTCGCGGGACATTTCGTTGAACGCTTCCTGGAGTTCCCCCAGCTCGTCCTTGCCGATCGGCGGAATCTGCACATCGGTTTTTCCGCGCGTGAAGTTGCGGATTCCTTCAAGAAGGAGAGACAGCGGCTGAACGAGAAAGCGCCAAAGATACACGGCGAGAAGGAGGAAGAAGACCACGATGGTCGTGATGAAATAGAAGCCGAGCCGGCGATGGAACGCGAGCGTCTGCGCGATTTGTTCCTGGCGAACGATCGTCATTCCCTGGCGGATGCCCTTGATCTGGTCGACGGTCGTTTCGATCTTGTTGAGATACTCTTCGCTCGTCTCAAGACGCTTCAGGGCTCCGACCGGATCCTTCTTATGCATGAGCAGCGTCTGACGGACTTCGTTGTCGTACTGCACGTACAGTTCGTCAATCTCGTTCAGTTTGTCCGTCTCGATGGCTTCGGTGGCGAGGGCCTGCGCGTCGGTGAACGAACGTGTGAAGAGAATGCGCTGCTTCTCGAATTCATCAAGCCAGAACTGGCGGTGATCCACGAGATACCGATAAACCGTGTTGTCCTCACGCTGGAGGCTCACTTCCATCTCGCCCAGCGCATGGACCATGGGCAGGTGCTGGAAGACAACGCCGTTCGCCGCAGCGCCAATGGTGCGAACGCTGCGCCCAGCCATCGCGACGGCCAGCAACGAGGCCAACGCGAAAAGCGTGAAGAATGAAAGGATGCGGGTACGAACACTGGTCATATCAAAGGGTAAAAGGACTCCTGAAAATTATTCCGGAAACGCGCCATGGAACAACAGGGAGGGAACGACTCCTATGTAACAGAAGCGGCTATGCTGCGCCAGGCTAGTTCGGCTGCGGAGCCTGGATTTGCTGCAACACGGGCGGCGGATGAAAAAGGTCTTCCACCTGTGACAGGCGCAGCGCGCCGACCGACGGGACAATCAGATCCGCCATCGAAAGTTCGAAACTGGGGAAAGAAGTCGCCACGGCAACGCATTTCATTCCGGCCCCATGGGCGGATCGGATGCCTTCCCGCGAATCCTCAATGACCGCGCACTCTTCCGGACGAATGGCCGTCGGCCGCTTGCCGGAGGCGTTGAGACCCTCCACGGCCTTCAAATAGCTTTCCGGGTCCGGCTTTCCGTTCCGAACATCATCAGCGCTAATGATCGTTTCAAAATAGGTACGAATGCCGGCCGCCTCAAGGATCATGTCCAGCTCATGGCGCCGGGCGCCCGAAGCAATCGCCAGCGGATAGCGTTGCGCGGCCGCCATAACGAACTCCGGTACTGCCGGGAACGGTAGAATCCCATCTGTCTCCACAAGCTCTTGAAATACTGTTGTTTTCCGGACCATAAGTTTTTCGAGCTGTTCAACCGAGAGCGGCTTTTTGGCTTCGCGGAAAAACTTCTCGAAGGCGCCGCGGTCATCCAGTGCCAGGTAGTGCTCCGTATAATACTCCTCGGTAAGGACATCCCCCTGTTCGGCGAGAACCTTCCGGAAAGCGGAAAAGTGGAGAGGCTCGGAGTCCATAAGGACGCCGTCGCAGTCAAAAATAATGCAACGCATTGCCACGGAGTTGGTCTCCTTCGGCCGCAATAGGTACGACGAGCCGTATCGGTTTCGTGAATTCATGGTTATTTAATTTTTCAGCGCCCGCCACGTGGAAAGCGCTTTCTCGACGATATTAAGAGAGACCCTCTTTGTAAAGACCGGGTAACCTTCGCGCTCAATTTTCGACAGCAGATCGAAATAGATTTTGCCCATCACGCGGGCGGGGCGAAGCTCCTTCTTCCAGGGAACGGGCATCAGCTCGAGCGCGCGCTGGTAATGCCCGCGCGCGATATTCGTCTCAAAACGGATCAATTCAGCGAATTCCGGCGTCGTCCGTTCGGAGATCACGTCGTTCTCCGTGCAACCGAACCGCTCAAGGTGATCAAGCGGCAAATAGATTCTTCCGAGACGGGCGTCCGCCCCGACGTCCCGGATCAGGTTGACCCACTGAACCGCTATGCCGAGCCTCACGGCAAAATCTTTCGCCTCGGCCACGGGCGCTCCGAAAATGGGAAGGCAGGCGAGGCCGACCGTTCCCGCGACGCCATAGCAATACCGTTCAGTGTCCATCGCGGTCTCGAACCGGTTCATCTCGAGATCCAGCGTCACGCCGCGGGAAAGAAAATCTTCGAGGGCAAAGACCGGAACATCGAACTGAGCGATCGTCTTCAGGAGTTCAGCCGCGAAGGCGGCGTGCCCCCAGCGCTCAACAGCCTCGGGCCGCTTGTTCCGAATGGTCTCCAGCCAACCCTCGATCAACGGCGCCGGATTTTGGGACGAAGAGTCGACCGCATCATCGAGCAAACGAAAGAAGGCATACACCACCTGGAGCGCAAGTCGGCGGTCGCGCGGAAGAAAACAGAAGGCCGGCGCAAAATGACTCCGAAGAAACGAGGCCGTTGAGGGACGGTTGACGCCGGTAGGCGAAAGTTCTGGTGGGTTTGCCTGGTGCATACTGTGGATAATCCTGTGGATAGAGCCGGCTAGAAAAACCTGGGTTGGTAGCGTCTATTGTAACTTTTCAGGCCGGCGAGCCGAAGACCTCGCCTAGCTTCCGGATCCGAGCGAGGAAGGCAGCTCTACCGTGAAAATCAAGCCTTTTCCCTCCCGGTTCTCAGCTCTCATCCTTCCTCCAAATTCTTCAACAATGGTTTTGGCGGCCGCCAATCCAAGCACGGGAGGCCAATTCGCGACCGGGGGTTCAAATATTTTGGCGAGCTCGTTGGCCGGAACTGAATGGCCGTCATGAGCAAACGTAACCATTAACCATCCCTGCTCGTGAGAAACTGTCACAACGATGACGCCCGGCTTGCCGTCGAATGCGCTTCGCGCGCTCGACACCACGTTTAAAAAAACCTGCTGCAACCGGCTCGCCTCAGCGCGCACCGGCGGGACCGCATCGGAAATCTTCCGGTCGATACGAATGCTGAGCGCCGACAGATCGTACTCGACAATATCCAGCGCCTCGGTCAGAAGACCCGGGACATCCACCGACTGAGTTTCCCCATCCTTGCGCTGACTGAACCGGACGAAATTTGTGATAACCCGGCGGCACCGTTTGATTTCCATTTCCATGCGGGCGAGATCCGCTTGGATATCGCCGGGCAAGTCGCTGCGCTGCATGAGCAGCTGACAGTGACCGAGAATTCCAGTGAGAGGGTTGTTCAACTCGTGCGCCATACCGGCGGCCATCTGGCCGATCGCCGCCATGCGCTCCGCCTGAAGAATGTGCTTCTTCAGATCTTCGAGCTTCTTTTTGTCCTCTGGCTGTTCGCTCATGGTCTCGGGGAAAAGTTGAGTTTCATTTTTATGACGATCATAACGATTTGATTTTTCATCCGAAGTGTATCGCCCACAGCCACAGGTTTCAAGTGAGCCGCACGAGGACGCGAGCTGACATTTGATATAAATATCCGGACAAAAAAGCGCCCTCCGTTAACGAGAGGACGATTCACAATGAACCACACCGCCACTCCGAGCGCGCGATCCCTTTTCACGATGACAGACACCAGAAAAAGCTGGCTGATCGCCGTCACCTACGTCATCTCGATCTACGCAACACTCGAAATTGTCCCAGCCCCGCTTGCGTACCTCAGAGCCCACAATATCCTGCGCCTCTCGATCACGGCGCTTTTCCTATCCTGCCTCGCCTATATCTTCACAGTCATGCATTCTCGAACCCGGAATGTCTGGAGACACGTTGGGCTCGCGCTGCTCGCGGTTCTCTATGCCTGGGCGGTCGCGCTGGTCAAAAGGCCTGAAGAAAAAATTCATTTCATCCAGTATGGACTGGTCGGAGCGCTTTTCGTTCGCGCCGCCCGCCATCACATCAAACGGCCGCTCCTCGCCTACGCCGTCGCGCTGCTCATCGCGAGCGCGGCGGGCTGGTTCGATGAAACTCTCCAGGGCTGGCTGCCCAACCGGCATTACGATGTTTCCGACATCGCGCTCGATGTGGGATCCGCGTTCCTCGGACTCGTCGTCTACAGCCTGATCCCGCACCGCGACGGATCCGGACAAAAAGCATCCGGCTGAACCGCGACAGAGGCGTTCAAACGGCCTCATTCAAACAGACTCTGGCTTGAATAACGCGGCCGAAAAAGGCCTTGATAAAAATCACTTCGCCATTGGCCCCAAAGCCCGTCCGCCCGAGCAAAAAATCCTCTAAATTCGTCGCGAGAATTCAACCCGAAGCATCATCACAAATAAACGTATTCCGGGTATCGAATCTTCTGGTTTCCGTCGTTATAGGGGGTCAGACTTTAGTGTTACCAACATGCCAATTCCCCTACGAGAGACACGTCGTTCCCAACTCACCTGCGCATCCGTTTCCGCCAAATGGCGGATGTCGGATTTTTTTTGCCTGGGCAATGGACGGGAACGGTCCGGTGGTGCCTCTACAAGCCATCTAAACATGAGGAGGAAGATGTATGCGGCTTAATCAAAAGATCCGTTACGGCCTTGAGTGTCTTTTTGAACTCGCGTCGAACCCCACCGAGTTCATCGACGCCGAAAAAATCGCGGTGGCGCGAAACATCCCGAGAGCCTACGCCCAGAAAATTCTGCACGCGCTGACGCAGTCGGGCCTCGTACTCTCTCAGAAGGGCGCGGGTTTCCGGTTGTCACGGCCGCTGATCGACATCACGGCGCTGGAAGTTGTTCAGGCGCTCGAGATGGAAGACCGCCGTGTTCTCGCCGAAGCGCATCCGCTCGAACGAAGGATTCTCGCGGCACTCGCAGGCGTCTCACTTGAGACACTTTCGAGCCAAACGTCAGCACAGTGAAAAAATTCTCAATCAACACCATCGATCCGGAGGACACGCCAAGATGAACAGAGTCACACGCGCAATGATAATGCTGCTCACGCTGCTGGCCAACTGGCCCGTGCAGGCGCAGCCGCCGGCAGATCCAACGCAGACTGGACCAACGGCGGAGAAGCCGCCCGCCGGCGGAATCAAGACCGACTTCGGAGACGTTGCCATCGACAACCTGGGAATCGGGCGGACCTACAATCTCCGCGATCTCGTAGGGATGCCCATGAAAGTGACGAACACCGGACTCGACACCGTGAACCTGCTCATCAGCGTGGAGATCCCGCAAAAGGACCAGATCTCCGAGAGCCACCGCGAACGCGGCTACTCAGCGGTTCCCTCACTGAACTGGGTTTCGCTGAGTCAGACCCAGTTCGTCGTTCCGGCCGGTGAAAGCGCGTACTCGGACGTCATCATCACAATTCCCAATGACCCGACTCTTTACGGGAAGAAATTCCAGACGAGCATCTATTCGCGCACCAATCAGCCCGGCGCGATTAATCTTGGAATTTTCAGCCACCTGTTCATCTCGATCGCGAAGAGCGAGGACGAGCAGAAGCAGATTGAGGGCAACCACAAGCGCGGCATCGTCGGCAATATGGACTACACGCTTCTTCCGGACAAGCTAGTGCTCGAGCACGCGTCCATCGGAAAGAAGGTAGACATCCGCAAGGAAACCAAACGGACGATCATGATCGCGAACTCCGGCACCGAACTGATTCGCCTGCGCGTGAAGTCCGTTCCCGTCGGAGACACACCGCTCACGCTCCAGACTGGATTCGAGGCTGGAAAGCCTGAATGGATTTCGCTCAAAGAGCCCGTGGTGAGTGTCGATGGCTCCAGCTTCGCCGACCCGCAGATCTCAATGGACCTTCCGAAGGACAAGTCACTCATCGGCAAGAAGTTGATGTTTGTCATCAAAGTCGAGCCCGCTGATCCAGAAGTCGTCGGCGTCACGTTCTACGGCAAGATCTATGTGGAGGTGGCGCAATGAAGCGCGCCCACCTCAACAATCCCGACTCACTACGCTTTGCATTTAAGGGCGTAGGCTATTCAAGCGTTTTAATTTCTACAGGAGGATATATGAAAATGTCGATCAAGCGTCTCTCGTTAGGACTTCTCGCACTTGCGTCGTTTGCGATTGCGATTCCCGCTCACGCCAACTCACTGGACATCACCGTCCAGATCGCTGCCACCAAGTCGTTGTCGGTCAACACGAC
>JAYTIE010000123.1:0-11762 GCA_043732015.1 Elusimicrobiota bacterium
CGTCAACGTCCGAGCTGACGTTCCGGTTGATGGACGTCGGCGTCTTCGCGAGTGTCGTGGACGACACCAGCGGAGAGTCGACGGTCGCCGTGCCGGCCTGATTGCGCGCTTTCGCGCTGAAGCTGTAGCCCGTGTTGGGCGAGAGGCCGATCGCGGTCCAGGATGAAAGCGTGATCCAGCCGGAATCCACGTTGGAGAGAACCGTGAGCTTGATGCCGGACTGAGCGATGGTTCCGTTCGGGAATGTTCCGACGGCGGTCAGCGTCATGCTGCTCTCGAGAACGTTCGACACCGTGACGGTCGTCGGCGTGTTCTGGAGCGTCACCACCGTGAGCACGGCGGGACCCGCCACGTTGCCCAGCTTGTCTTTCAGGTACGCCTTGATGGTGTAGCTTTCGTTGGGATTCAAGCCCTGGCTCGTGTAGTCGGCGATCGACGACACCGCGTTAATCCAGGTTGTCGCGCCGCCGTTCAGCTGGAAGCCGTAATGCGGAACGCTTCCGTCAAAGTTGGGGCCCGTGGCGATCTGCTGGCGCCACCGGATGGATCCGGTCGTGATTTCCACGGCGTCGACCGCAGGATCACTCAATGTGGTCGAGAACACGCGGTAGGGACCTTTGTTCGTGCTCTCGATGACGTCATCAAAGTGGGATTCCCCGCCGCTGTAGGCGGCGACGTGAAGGTAATAGTCGCCATTCGTGGCGATCTGGGTGCTGACGGTGGGAAGCGTCGCGTCCATTCTCGGTTCGATGCCCGACCATGACGTGTACGTCGGATTCTTGTCCCACACGTAGCGGTAGTATTCGACCGTTCCGGTTCCGAAGGACGTAAGGGTGGTGGTATAGAAGCGCACGCCGCCCAGATAGGCCTCTCCCACCACGGCGGGCATCATCAGCGACGCGCCATTTGTCGACACAACGACAGATGGAGAGACCGGGCGCGTCGTGACCGTTCCAATCACTACCCAGGCGCTTTCGACGTTCACCGCGTTGATGGCCGAGGCCCGGACGAAATAGGTGGTGTTGGTGAGGAGCGGGGTCCCGAGGCCCAACGCCGCGAAGACCGTTCCGTCCTCAATGTTGCTGACGTTCGTGACGCTGGTGGAATCGAAAATCGGACTGAAGGACGAGTTCGCCGAGATCTGGAGACGGAAGGTGGTCCCGAGCGCGTTGCCGCCGTTCTGGAAGGTGAACGACGTCGACGTCTTGAAAACCTTGAACGCATTCACGTTCTTGCGCGGAACCGCCGCCAGCGTGTAGGTCGACTGAGAAACGGTCGCGGTGCGGTTCCCCAGGATATCGCGGACTGCGAGAACCATGGAATAGCTCGTGTTCGGCGTCAGGCCAAATGTGTTGGAGCTGACGTCACGCGTGTACCCTTCTACGCCGCCCTGGAATTTCCAGATGAACGCGGAGTCGGCGAGGCCCGACATGGTATCCGTGCTGGCCGCGGCGGCGTTCCAGGTGATGTACGTGGCCGCCGGCGTCGGCGCATCGAACTGCGCCGGGTTGGGCGTCGGCGCAATGATGTCATAGCCGAACCAGCCGAGAAGGTCGACGGAATCCGGAACCGCGCGGTCGCCGTTTCCGTTCACGGAAACCACATGGAAGTACCAGCGTCCGGACGTGGTGGCCGTCGCCGTCACTTCATCGATCGTGGACGCGGGCGTCCAGTCGAATTCCGGAAGGCTGCCGTCCATGGGATAGGTCTCGATCTGGTTGAACGCCCAGCGAAGTTTCGTGTACGCCTGCACGCCGGGCATGTCCAGCGCGCGGAATTTGAACGTGGCCGTGCTCGTCCACTCACGCTCCACACCCTGGGAAGCGACGATGCGCGGCGGCCGCGGCAGCGTCCACGCCACCGTCGTCGGGCTCGTCAAGGTCTGGATGCCGTCGGCATTCCGGGCGCGCGCCACAAAAGTGTAGGACGTGTTGTAAGTCAGGAAGGAGAAAGTCGCGGAGTTCACCTGTGTCCACGAGGCCGAGTTGCCCGCGGGAACGGTGTCGAATTGAAGTCCGGAGAGATCGTTACCGAGATTCGGGAACGTGCCCGAGGCGGTGACCACAATCTGGTTTGCGCTGCGGCTCTGCACAACAACGCTGATGGGCTTCGACTGTAAGGTGTAGGCCGAAAGCCGGATTGGCGGCGAGAGACGGTTGTCGACGGCGTCACGAATCACGATGTCCGCATAATAGGACGTATTCGCGCTAAGGCCTGTTCTCGTCAGCGTGTCGCTCGAAATGAAGGTCAGGCCGCCGTCGAACGACGTCGCATTCGCCGGGAATCCCGCAAGACCGATGTCCTCCGCATCGCCCGCGACGAACGTCATGCTGGACGTTCCGAGCACGGTGACCGAAGAGATTCCCAGAACCCGCGGCGCCACGGAGTCGATGACCCACGGGCCCAGCATTGTGTAGTCCTCGGGGCGCGAGCGGCCGGCGACGTCATAGCTCCGGATGTGGACATACGCGACCTGACTGCTGACAAAAAGATAGCTCCAGGCGCCCGCTTCGATCGGCGCGGCCTGAAGGAACGCGACCGAGCTCGGCTCGCGGTCATAGGGCGAAATCACAAGCTTGTAGTAGGCGACGTCGCCCGCCGCGTAAGCGCCCCGGTCGGTGAAGTGAACGGACGTGTTGCCCGGATACACGTACGGCGGATAAACCGGCTTGTCGCCGCTGACATCCGGAACGGTGCCTCTGGTGGTGGTGGAAACCGGCGTGGTCCAGGCCGTCGCGGTTCCGTCCTGCGCGAAGGCGCGGGCGTAGACGTCATACTGCGTGTTGCCAAGAAGTCCCGTGACAAGGAAAGTGTTGCTCTGCGCCGACGATGTGAAGATATCGGTCGTCGCCGAAACCAGGCGGAGCTGCAGGCCAGACTGTCCCAGCGTCAGATTGGGGAACGTTCCATTGATCCGGATGCTCGCGCTGGACCGCATGACGGAGAGAATGGTGACGCTGGTGGGCGCGTTCTGCAGGGTAACCGTCGTGAGCTGGACCGACGTCGTGTGATTGGCCTGAACCGCCGCATCCACGACTTCAAGCGTCATGGCGTAAGTCGTGTTCGGAGAAAGATTTGCCGTCACTGACGTGCGCGAGACCTGGAACACTTCGCTCCCGCCTCTGAACGCAAATCCGTAGGGTGCCGCGGCCAGACCCGCCCCGTTCGGAGTCGTCGGATCGCTGGCCACCTGAGATTCCCAGGTCAGCGCGCTCGTGCTGCGAAGTACGTTCGAGAACGCGGACGGGTTCGGCGACGGAACCGTGAGGTCGATCTGGAACGGGCCGGTGGAAATCTCCACGTCGCCGCTGCTTTCGCCGTTCGAGTTGTAGCCCTTCACATGGAGATAGTAGACGCCCGTTTCCGTGGCGACAATCACGAGGTTTCCATCCGCTGGATTCCAGCGGCTCGGAACCAGTGTCTGGTTCGCGTCCGACGGCCAGACGAACGTTGGCTGCGCTGACAGGAGACGGTAACGCAGATAGGCCGCGCTTCCGGCGAAGGCGTTGGTCGTGAACGTCAAAGTTGTTCCCACCACCGAGTCGCGGCCTCTCCAGGTGTTGGAGCTCGCTACCGGCGTCGCGCCGATCGTAAAGGTGCCTGGCAGCGTGACCGTCTGGCCCAGCTGACGGCTGGTGGAGGTGCCGCCGTCCAGATTGTCGGCGCGAACGGTGAACCAGTAGCTCGTGTTCGGCGTGAGACCGAACACGGTGGCGGACGTCTGAAGGGTCACACTCGATCCGATCACGGAGCCCAGCGACGAATTCGCGTAAGCCTCGAGATGATAGACCGTTCCGTTCACGTTTTCATTCGCCAGCCAGCGGGCCGTGACGGAGCTGGCATAGTTCGTGAAGGTAAGGCCGCTCGTGACGGTGTCGGGAATGGCCGCCTGCGTGTTCGTGCTCAGATTCGGAACCGCGAACGGGCCAACGGCCGGGTCAATGGCCCTGAGCCGGACGTTGTAGGACGCGTTCGACAGGAGGCCCGTCACGCGCGCGGAAGTGCTGATGGTCTCGCTCGATGAAATCAGGTAGGACGTCGCGAAATTGTCGGTAGAGACTTCCAGGCGGTAACGGGTGCCCGCCGGATTGGCGCCGGCGTTCCAATAGCCTGTGATGGATTTTTCGTCCCGCATCAGCGCAGTCGAGGACCACGTTGGCGTGCTGGCCCAGGTGGTTTCACTCGCCGTGTTGGATGGTAGTGAACTGTCCGTCGATTTTCGCGCGGTCACAAAGAACGTGTAGCGCGTGTTCGGCTGGAGACCCGCGGCGGTGTAATAGATCGTCGTGCCGGAGCCCAGGACGCCAGCGACGGTTCCGACTTCCGCTACAGGATCAACGGCGGTGTACCGGTAGATGGCGAACACGTCTTCGTCATTGGACCGGTCAACCCACTGGAGTTGAAGCTTGTCGGCGTCATAGCTCGTGGGCCGGGTCACGGACAGGGACGTGGGCGACGAGATCGCAACGCCCGATAGTGTCTGGGTGCTGCCCAGCGGGGCGGCAGCTGTGCGGATTCCCGCGTGGTTCACGGCGGCCACCGTCACGTCATAGGAAACGTTCGGGAAGAGCCCGGCGACGGTTGCCGAGTTCGCGCTCGTCGTGCTGACGGACGGGCCGGGGCCACCGCTCCACACGGTTTCCATCACGAAAACGGTTCCGGAAGGATTCGCGCTGGTCCAGCGGCCCTGAATTGAGCCCGCCGTAACGGTACCGAATGCCGGGACGCCCGCCACGGGGATGGCAGCCAGCGTAGGCTTCGGCGCCAGCGCCGTTGCCGCCGTGAAGATGTTGTGGAGATTGATGGTGCGAACGCGCGCGTAGTAGGTCGTGTTCGCCGCAAGCGAGGAGAACGACGCGGACTTTGCCGAGACGGTCTGTGTCGCGAGGACGTTGGAGAAGTTGTTGGACGAAATTTCGATGCTGTAGTTCGGGTTGCCGGGGTTCACCGTATCCATCCAGTAGAAAGTCATGCTGCTGGCGGTCATCGTGAACGGTGTCGAGGACGTCGTCGGAGACACCGCGTAGGTGCCCGAGGAGGCGGACGCAGAGTAATTCAGGATTCCATTTTTGCGGGCCGCGACGCGGTAGACATAATCCGTGTTCGGTACCATTGATTGGACGGAACCTGTATCCGTGTAATTGGTGGTAACAAATGAAACCGTCGCGATCTGGATCAACGATCCCGCCACCCGGTAGACGACGTAGTCGTCCGGCGCCGGATTGGAGACGGCATTCCATGAAATCTTCAGTGACGGGGTCGTGACGCCATCCACGGGCGGAGCGACCACCACATTTTGCGGCTGGCCGATGACGGTGCTGGACGCCTGGGTGTGGGTGGAACCAAGGATGGTCCAGGTCGAGTTCGCGATTCCGTTGTGATTCACGGCGCGCACGCGCATCGTGTAATCGGTGTCGGGCTGGAGGGAATCAACTTTCACACTCAGAGAAACCGTTTTCGTTGAAGAAACCGCGGGCGTCAAGCCGCTTTCCAGCGCTTCCACCTCATACCGCGTAACGCCGGGCGGATTTCCGGCGGCAGTCCAGGAGCTGATGATAAAGTCGACGCTGGCCTGAACAATACCGCCCGCCAGAGGCGTATTGGCCAGGGTGGCAAACGACGCCGGCGTGTAGGCTGCGGCCAGTGTTCCGTCAAAGCCAATGGTGCGGATCGAGAAGGTGTAGGTGGTGTTCGGCGTCAGTCCGGTCACGACGATGGGGCCGGGCCCCTGCGCATCGGCCGTGTACGTCGTCGCGAGCGGATCGGTCGCGACAAAGCGATAGACCGTGCCGACCGGGTTCAGATTCGGCGCGAGAATCGTCGCGGAGGCGACGGTCACGCCGACGGCGACAGACGCGTTCTGAACCGGGGACGGATGCGTCACAAGATACGCGGGCGCGAGCGAGATGCGGTCCCCCGCCCGGTTGATGGACGTCAGCACGTAGGTGTAGGTCGTGTTCGGTGTCACCGTGGCGTCGGCGCGCGTCGTCGTGGTCGACAGGAAATAGGCCTGCGGGCCGGACATGTCGCTGCCGAGGCGGACATCCAATTCGAAGATTGTGTCAGCGGGATTTCCGGATTGCGGCCACACGAGAGTGAACGAGCTTATGTTGACCGCGGAAGTAACGGAAACGGGTGCGGCCGCACGGGTCACGGTCGTCGTGATCAAATTATAGGCGCTGTTCACGCCGGAGTGGTTGATCGCCTGCACGCTCACCTGCGTGGTCGCGTTTGGCGTAAGTCCGGCCACCGAGGCGGACGCCGTGGTCACGATCTGCGTGCTCGGCGATCCGGGGACCATGGTCGACAGCACGCGGTAGCGGGTGCCCGCTGGATTTCCGTTCGCGCTCCACGAAATCTGAAGCGTCGAGGATGAGACGGTGAGCGTGCTCACCCCGCCCGGAACTTCCGCGAGCGTCACCGATGAAATCTCGGTCGTGGCCAGCGTCGCGAATTCATCCTTCAGCGCCGCCACCTGGTAGCTGTAGGTCGTGTTCGGAACAAGGCTCGCATCGGTATAGAAGGTGACGTTCCCCAGGAGGACATTGGTGGACGATCCGCCATTCACACGGCGCGTCAAACGGTAACCGTCCGCGTTCAGGACAGGATTCCAGGTCTGATGAACGGAACCGGTGGCAACCCAGACAAAACGGTGATTCGAAGGCGGCGTGGAAGGGAACGGCGGGTTCTTCGTCAACGTTGAGCCGAACGTGGCCCACGGCGTGCTGAGTCCGCCCCAGTTGGTGGCGCGAACCCGGAAATAATAGGTGGTCGCTCCAGCGAGCCCGCGCATGACGGTGGTCGCCGCATTCGTCGTCGAGACAACCACATCCGTCGTCGCAAATCCGGAATCAACCGATCCTTGAAGTTCGATGGTCGTGCCCGCCGGGTTCGCCGACGTGTAGTTCAGCGTCACGCTCGAGATCTCAACCGCGGTTAACGAATTCGTGCTCACTGAAGACGCGCGCGTTGCAATCTTGCCCGCGGGCACCCAGGCGGTCGCCACCGGCGGAACCGCGCCGTTCACGGCCCGGACGTCCACCTGATAGGTGGTGTTCGCAATCAAAGAGGTGAGGTCGTGGTTGAACACGGTGCCAGCCGCTTCCTGCGTGAACGAGGCAAACGGCGCGCTGGCGTAGCGGACGTCATAGTTCGTGACGCCGGACTGATTGCCGGCGCCCGTCCAGGCCACCGTCAGGCTGGACGTGTTCACAACGAACGGAGCACCGCCGATCACCGGGAGGTCGGCCCACGTCACACCGGAAACGACATCGGAGGGCTGCGAGGCCACGCCCGTGTTCACGGCGAAAACGCGGTAGTAGAAAGTCGTATCGGCGGACAGCGAGGCGACATCGGCGTAGGACGTCGCGTTCACGGCGACCGACGTCGAAATCTGGATCCACACCGCGTTGTTGAGGCTTCTTTCCACTGTGAAGGACGTTTCGTTGTTGGAATTGTCGGTCCAGGTGAGGCGCACGTTGCGCGCTCCCTGAATGAAGATCGCGGGATTGGTCGGGCGCGGGACGATAAAGCTGCCGGCCAGCGTCTTCGTGCTGCCGAGAGACGCCCAATCGGTCTCGAGACCGGCGGAATTGCGCGCCAGGACGCGGCCGTAATAGATGGTATCGGGAGCCAGGCCTGAGAAGAGCTGGGAATTCGCGGTCGTCGTGGTCTCGGTCACGTTCGACGAGAAATTCGAGAAAGAGGAAACCTGAATCCGGAACACGGTGCCCGCCGGATTGACCGACGCCCAGTTCGTGGTAAAGCCATCGCCCGCCAGGTTGCTGTAGGCCAGCGGAAGCGGAATGTCGGCATGCGTTACGGCGGTCGAGAACGGAACGTCGGAATAATCCGTCGTGGTCGGAACGCCGTCGCGGTTAACGACGCGGATCTTGAAGTTGTAGGTCGTGTTCGGCGTCAGCGAGATCAGCGTCGCCGTGAACGTCGAATGAACCGTCTGCAGCGATGTCGCGAAATTATTCGTCGAACGGATGAGCTGGTAGGTCACCGCCGGCTGATTGTTGCTGGACGTCCAGCGGACGATGACGCTGGAGACATTGACGTCGAACGTCCCCCACGCGGTTACCGGCGCCGCTTTCGTGCGTTTGGAGACAGGATCCGACTTCAGGGAAGCGTTCGCTCCGTTGCGCGCGGTGACGCGGTAGTAGTACACGGTGTCCGGGCTGAGCGCGCCCGGATCTGTGAACGTGACCGTCGGAGAACTGACCACCGTCACCGTCTGATAGCCGATCGACTGAACGAGACTGCGCTCGAGAAGATAGGTCGCCGCCTGGTTCACCGTGTTCCAGGTCACGTTGAGCTTGTCAAAGTCCGTTGTCGCCGGAAGATGATTGACCGCGGTGATGACGGGCTTGGCCAGCGTGATGACGGGATCACCCGTCAACGCGAATCCGGGAACCGAAATATAGTCCGTCGTGAAAGCCGGGAGATCCGGGCTGTCGCTGAGGAACCGGACGCGCGCGTAGTATGTGGTCAACGGCGCCAGCGTATCGATGACACCCACGGTCTCGTTGGCGGAAATCGCCTTCGCGTTGATGGTCGACTGCGCGACAGACGTGAACGTTACCTCCGTGCTCGCTTCGATCTCGTAGCGGGTTCCGACCGGGTTATCGCTCGTGAACCGGATGCTCATGGAGCTTGACCAGACGGTGACGAAGAAGGCGGTCTGCGCTTTCTGCGTGCGTGTCATGCGCGTGGCCGTGGTCGACGCCGCGCTGGCGCCCGCCGCGTTGAATCCCTTGATGCGATAGGTGTAGGTCGTGTTCGGCGTCAGGCCTGCGTCCGTGAAATTCGTGACGGCGGGCGTGATTTCCGCCACCTGTGCGAACGTCGGCCCCGTCCCTGTCGCGCGCTCGACGCGGTAGCCTTCCGCTTCAAACAGCGGAATCGCGCTTCCATCCGCCCAGGTCATCGAAATCTTGTCATAGACCGTCGCGCCCGCCGGGAGATCAAGCGCGAGGGTGTTCGGCGCATCCGGCGCGCCGGAGAACGAGCGAACGTTGGTCGTCGCGGCCGCGGACTCCGATGCCGAGGACATGATGGCGTTGAAAGCCTCCACACGACGATAATAGGTGGTGGCGGAAAGAAGTCCCGTCTCCTGCCAGCTGAAAGTTCCCGCGCCCAGGTTCGGCGACACCGGCGTTCCATCGAGCTTCGTCACGCGGAATCCCGCAAGGCCCGCCGGCTGCGACGGGGTCGCCCAGTTCCAGGTGATGGTGTTGTAGCTGTTGGGCGTTCCCGAGATGGTCCGGGGCGAGCTGATTTCCTCGACCTTCACCTGCACGGGATTGGACCACGGGCCCGCGCGCAGCGACGAGTCGATCGCGCGAACGCGAACCTTGTACTGCGCTCCTGAGGCGGGCAGATTTCGAATCGGATATTCAAGAACCACACCGTTCTTCAGCGGTCGAATATAGTTCCCCATCAGCGGAGACCCGTAGGATCCCGAAACAAAGGTCGTCAGGCCGTCCGCCGACACGAGCTCGATGGCATACGACAGCGAGTTCGCGAGTGACACGCCGTCGGCATTGGCGTCGCCGGGCGCTTCCCAGCGGACGCGGAGAGTCGTTCCGTCATATTTGAAGCTGAAGCGGTTATCCAGCGGCGCGGTCGGTGCCGGATTCGAGCGGCCCGCCACGCCCATCTGGTTCCGGAGCAGCATGAACTGGCGGCTCACCGGGAAGGAATTGTCCTTGCCCGCCGCAAGAAGGTCCGGGCGGCCGTCGCCATCGAAGTCTCCGAAGGCCAGCGCGCTCGTCTCCAGACCCAGAGAAGGTCCCATCAGGTCCTGAACATTCGACACATCGAAGCCGGCGCCGGCGTTTCCGATGACCGTCTGGGGGACGACCAGCAGGCGGCGGATGGAGCCGGTGGTTCCGGCCATCGCAAGGTCCAGGAATCCGTCAAGATTGAAATCGCCGAACGCGACGGCGCCGGAGCGCATGCCCGGAAAACCAAGCCGCGCCGTGTCGAAGGACAGCGTGCCGGTCTCCACGGTCTTGTTCTTGTAGAGCCGCGGCTGGCCGGTCACCTGCGCGAAGATATCGATGTCGCCGTCGTTGTCATAGTCGCCCAGCGCCATGCTTCCGTACGAGAAGGAAATCGTTTCGACGTTCACCGACGTAGCGCCGTAAGGAGACGTGTTCGATCCGGAGTGCGTGTAGACGCGAATGTAGGATTCTGAATTCCGGCGGCCCATCACCACCAGGTCGAGGCGGCCGTCGTTGTTCATGTCGGCAAACTGAACTGTCCCCTGGGAGATGCCGGAGCTCGCTGAAATATCCCAGTTTGAATCATAGGTCAGGGTTCCATTGATGTTGTGAAGAACCATGAGGCGGTAACCAGATCCGGTAGCGCCCATGACCGCGAGGTCGGGATAGCCGTCGTTGTCGACGTCTCCATACGCCAGCGAAGCGTCCGAGACGCCCGCGGTCGCATCGAGGTTGAGTTCGGTGAAGTGATCCAGGGAAACCTGGCGGTAAATTCTGAGCGCTTCGGTTCCCGAGGCCGTGCGACCGGCCACCGCGAAGTCGAGCCAGCCAAAAGCGTTGTCCGAGTCGGCCATCGCCACGGCGCCGTCCTGAAGACCCGTGAAATCTCCTCCGGGGTTGGCGAAGAGCGAGAAGTTCCCCGCTCCGTCGTTCTTGTAAAGCTGGGTGACGCGGGTGGTTCCACTGGTTCCTGCAACCACGAAGTCGAGGTCCCCGTCGTGATCGACGTCGCCCCATGACATGGCGGCGCGCTCGAGTCCGAAACCCGCGCCGAAGAAATTCCGGACGAGTCCAAAGCTCGTGGCGGTGACGGTACCTGAGTACACGACCGCGGAGGTCAATCCGGCGGTGTCGGTGGTCTGAAGGCCGAACTGGTAGCTCTGGCCTGGGACGAGGCCCGTGATCACGAGAGACTCCGCGCTCCCCGCGACCTGCGGCACCGCGACATTCGAGAGTGCCGAGACCGGGAGCCATGCCGCGTTGCCCGGGAAAGCGGGCGGGCTGGACGGATCATTCGTGAGGCGATAGCGAATATTATAGGAAGCGGCTGTTCCCTGATCGGCGTCGTCGCCGGGTGCTGTCCAGGTGAGTTTGACCTGATCGGACGAGATGGCCTTGAAGTCACTGGGCGCGCCAGGCGGAATTCCCGCGACCGTGTAGGACAGTTCAGCGCTCTCGGGTCCTTCGCGGAAGCCCGCGTCGATGGCGCGGATACGCCAGTAATAGGTGAGCCCATCGCGCACCCGGAGACGCGCCTGGAGCGCGGCCTTGTTGCCCATGAATGGCGAAGCCGGCAGATAGCTTTCAATGAACGACGTCGCCGACGCCAGAGACGCGGTCGCGATGCGAATTCCGTAGACAAGGCCCGCCGCCGGCGTGGCCGAATCCGTCGCCGCGGGCCATGTGATTCGTAGCAGTGAACCTGAAATGCTTGTGGTGGACACACCCACCTGCGCCGGAGCGGCATTGGACGCACCCGTTCGCTGAACCACGTTCGTCAGGACGATGTGACTGGGGACCCCCGCGGCGGTTTCACCCGTGGCGACGAGGTCCGGATCGTTGTCGCCGTCGAGATCCGCGGCCACCAGGCCGCCCGAGATGGCCTGGCCATTGAGGGGCTCTTCGGGAGCGCCAAAATTTCCGGCGGTGTTCAAATAAATCAGGAGGCGGTGGTTTCTGGCCGTCGCGTCATACCCGGACACCGCGAGATCGGGCCAGCCGTTGTGGTCAAAGTCTCCGAACACGATCGAA
>JAYTIE010000124.1:0-11760 GCA_043732015.1 Elusimicrobiota bacterium
CCGCTCGCTTCCTTGGCGATCGAGTCGATCACCTCGTCGGTTCCGTTCCGAACCGCCTCCACCGTCATGCGCGCCCGGTACGAAACCAAACCACCCAGACCATTGGCCTGATAGGGATAGGAAGACGCTTTCCCGCGCAGATCGATTTCCGCTTCCTTCTCACGCGCAGCGCTCACGACGACAAAGCCGTGAGCGGTGAGCGCGCGCTGAAGCGCGCCGGACGCGGCGGCGCCGTCGGAGGGCTTCTTCTCGATTTCTTCGGCGACGTGGATCACGACACGCGGACGCTTGATCTCCGGTTGGGAAAGAAGCGACAGGTCACGGAGGTCGTTCTCGAGCTGCTTCAGGGCGACCAGCGCGCGGATCTTGGTGTGATAGAGACCATCGTCCTGCAGGCCTTCCTTCAGGATGTCGTATTTCTTCACGTAACCGTCGGTGCGGGTGAGAATGTTGTTCTCGATGGCGATGGCTTTCTCGACACGTGTGCGTGCGGAGACGAACACGCCGACCGCTTTCTCGACCGCGTTCCGTTGCGCGTCAGAGAGAGAGGCGCGCTTGGTACCGATGACATCCTTGGGATCGTTGGCGGAGAGGCCCTCCGCTTCCACCACTTCGCCTTCGGCCTGCTGGCCGACTTTCAACCGGGACTTGTGTCCCGCGCAGGCTGACAACAACGCCGCCGCCAGGATGGCGGTCAACGCGGTGCGGAAGTGGATTCGCATGAAACGGGGGAGGCGGTTACTTGAACTTGATGCCCATCATTTCCTGCAGCCGCTTCTTGTCGAGCCGCATGGTAACCACGCAGCCGTCGTCGTTGGTCCACTCGGACTTCACGATCTCGGCGCCCTTGATGGCCGCATCAATCTTGGTCTGGAGCGAGGAGTCGGTTTCAATGGCCTTCTCGACGTGGATGCCACCTTCGAGGTCGAGGCCCTTGATCATGGAAAGCATTTCGTACTGAGCCGCAACCACGGCGGCGTTGCGGGAGGTGGCTTTGCGCTGGGTCGTGTTGGTCAGCGCGGAGTCGGCGGCGCCAATCCCGATGGCCTCGATGTACTTCTTGCTGATCGATTCCTGGTCTAGCGTCTTGTCCAGTTCGCCTTTCTTGACGTAGGACTTGTTCCCACCGCCGCAGCCAATCAGAACCAAACCGGTTGCAAGAATCAGGGCTAGACGCTTCATCGGAACCTCCGGACAGGATTAATGGATCGCAGAGACAAAACTACCATGACTCCGGGGGGTCTTCAAGCGGATTGGCAACCTATTCGTGGTGAGAAAGGGCTTCAACCGAGGTGATTTCGGGGACTTCCATGCGAATAACGCGCTCAATGCCCTGTTTCAGGGTCATCATGGACATCGCGCATCCGCCGCAGGCGCCCACCAGCTTCAGCGTCACGACTCCATCAGGAGATATCTCTACGATTTCGGCGTCTCCACCGTCTGATTGAAGAGCCGGGCGGACCCGATTCAAAGCGGCTTCGACGCGTTCCAGAAGTGTTTTCTCAGTGACTGACATTCGGTTCCTCCGACGGAAAAGGTAGTGCATCATACCTTAACGAAGGCCGGTGACCGCGGTTCCTTCTCAGTTCAGGACGTTGGGGCGGGGCAGCCGCTTGTCCCAGAAGGACCAGCGGGCGCGGCTGTAGAGAGCGCGTTTGCGGCCATCGGCCGCGTCCATTTTGACGAGGATGCGGGGATCGGCCTTCTCGATCCAGTAGGTATCCGACGGGCCGCCCTCGCGGTCCACAGACACTTTCCAGCACGGAATCGCTCCGGCATGGCAGCGGACGGTTTCTTCTTCCACCACCCGGACGGTGGCCAGGACCGGCTTCGGCTCGACGCCGTGAACGGTGGCAAGGCTCTCCCAGAGGCGCGCCTTCTGCTGGAATCCGGACTTCAGCTTCAACGCCCGCAGGGAAACCGGCAGTGCGTCCTCAAAAAGATCAGTGGGCTCAATTGCGATCTGAACGGACTTGTCGGCCTCGCCATCAAAATAGGAATGCCACAGGAGCGTCGCGGCCGCGCCCGCGGGATTGGTGAAAAGTTTGAACGTGTTGCCCACCGCGTCCTGGGCTCCGACGGTCAGCTTCATGACGGCAGACGGATTGTCCGTGCGGAGAAAAACCGACGTCAGAAAACTGTACGGGAAATTCGGGCCATCGAACTTCTGGACCACGTTCAGCTTGAACACGCGCTGGATCTTCTGTTCCTTCGGCTTGTCGGCTTTGACGAGACTGTCCAGGCGGAGTTCTTCCCGGGTGACGCTCAGGGTTTCCCGGAAATCAACCGGCTCGCCTTCCACGAGACGCTGGGATTCGTAGACGGCGACTTCCGCGCGGCCATCGTTCCAGTCACTGGCGTCGAATCCGGCCGACGCGGGCAGCGCGCTCGAGACCAGCGAGAGAAGGCCCACCGCGGCGCGCTTCATCATTTCTTCACCGGCGCGGCCTTTTCATTTTCCGCTGTCTTGCAGATGGATTTGTCCATGTTCGCGCTCATCCAGGGGCAGGCGCCCCCCGGAACCGCCGCCTCGCTGTGGCAACGCCCGCACAGCCGTTTGCCCGCCATACAGAGGAGTCCCGCGGCCGAGACCGCGATGATGAACCAGCCGAGGACGAGGCCGACGAGCGACAACCGCCGCGCCTGATTCGCGGCCAACGCCAGCACCGCGTATCCGGCCGCTAGGCAGAGAAGAAGGGGCGGGACCATGCCGCCGGACCCGGGCGGTGGCGGCGGGCAGGCGCCCATTCCGGCGCCGGATGCGGCGCAATGTCCCCAGGCCCATGACGGTGCCGTCGCGGCCAGAACAACAACGATACCCATAAGAACCTGAGTGACTTTCTTCATGAAACCTCCAGCGAATTAGGAAGGGATGTGACGCTCATCGAGCATCAGGGAGAGACGGCGTTCTCCGAATACGATTCCAAGAATAACCTTGAGGACGGCCGCCGCGGGAACGGCGACGACGAGTCCGATGAAACCGCCGATCTCGAAGCCGGCCAGCACGGAGAGAAGAATGAGAATGGGATGAAGCTGCACGCTGCTGCCCAGAACGAACGGAATGAAAATGAAATCGTCCAGAAGCCGAACGAGAAGGAACAGGAAAAAAATTCCGATGAGGGACGACGTCCCCAATCCCTGGAAATAACCGAGCAGAAGCGCCAGGGCGCCGCCGGCGATCGGCGCCATCATGGGAACCATGTTCATCGCGGCCGTCGCGATTCCGAACAGAACCGCGCCGTCGAAGCCGAACAGCGCCAGGCCCGCTGCCGTAACAAGGCCCACGCAGGCGCCCTCCATCAACTGTCCGCGAATATAGGCGCCCAGCGTCGAATCAATTTCCGCGAAAAGGCCCAGGAGACTTTCCACATAGGGCGCGGGGGTGAGATCGAAGAGCGCGTTCATCCAGGCCTTGCCCTGCGCCATCGCGAAGAAAGCGACGAATGGAATAATGATGACCCAAAGTCCGAAGTGCGCGTAATTCAGAAGTTTCGTCGGAGACACGGCCAGCACGTGGTCGAGAACCTGGTCGGCGCGAACCGGAATTCTGAAAGCCTCCGCGCGGCGCCCGACCAGCGTCTGCAGTTTTCCAATGACTTCCGTGTTGAACCGGCCCACCATCTGGTCGAAGGCCGCCGAGTAGCGCGGAACGTCTTCGGCGATCTGCCGCGCCTCGCGCACGACGACGGGCAGAAAGATAACCGCGAGAAGCGCGGCGGAGAGAACCAGCGTGGCATAGAGAACGATGACGATCCGGTCGCGGCGGAATCCGCGCGCCTCGAACCGCACCAGCAAGGGCTGCACGAGGTAGGCGATGGCGAAGCCGATGAAGAACGGAATCAGAACCGGCCAGACCCGGAAGAGGACCGAGATCGCGAGGGCGGGCGCGATCAGCGAAAGGACGGATTTCCAGAAACGGACGGGCGTCATGAGCTGGCTTTGGAAAGGCGGTCCAGTTCCTTGTTCGTGCGACGGAGCAGCGAAGAGAGCATGATCGCCATGTTGCGGAGGAGTTTCACGCCGATGCGCGGCTGGTTGCGGATCAGGGAATCAAGAGTGGCGGTATAAAGAAGGTAGATTTCGCCGTCGTCGGACACGGTGGCGGTCGCGGTGCGGTTCATCTGTTCCAGGAGGGCCATTTCGCCGAACATCTGGCCCGATCCCAGTGTGCCCAGGCTGCGCGGTCCTTCGGGGGTGCGGCGGGTCAGTTCCACCTGGCCGGATTTAATGATGAAGACGGCCTTGCCCGGCTGGCCTTCTTCGAAGAGGACTTCGCCGGCGGTGTAATGCCGGCGCTGCATCGCGATCATCACTCGGCCCAGTTGGCTCGAATGGAGTCCGTGAAAGATCGGAATGCCGCGGAAAAAGTTGAGGGTTTCGGAATGATGATCGTTCCGGAAAAAGCGCCTCAGCCAGCGCGGCAAAAAAGGCATGTGCATGCGTTATTTCGTTTCGTCCAGCTCCACCTCGATCGCCCAGTCTTTCGACTGCGCAATCAATTCCCGCTGAATCAAAACTTCTCCCCGCCCGCGTCGCGTGAAAGGCACTTCGCTCTTGGGCGTCCGAATTTTCCGGATCTCGTACTCTCCCGGGGCCAGTCGCTTCTCGTTCACGAAGGTGACCGAAATCCGCGCGCCGGCGAAAGGCATCTCCACCGTGGCGCGTCCCTGTCCGTCAAACTGGCCCTGGGTCAACTGGGGCACGATCAGGAGGTCTCCCCCCAAACCGCGAACGCCATAGGCCTGCGTGAGCAGCGTCAACACGTACCAGCTCGCTGATCCCGTCAGGTAGGCATACCGGCCCCGACCCTGGTTATTGAAGTATTCGGGAAGTCCGGGGAAAATTCTACTCCGCTCCGAATTCTTTGCGAGCTCATGGAGCCCCCCCAGAACCCGGTGCCCTTCCTCGGAAAAGCCCCTCCGGTAGAGCGCGTTGGCGTACATGACCGCCATGTGGCTGAACACGGCGCCGTTTTCCTTTTCGCCGAACGAGAAACCGAACGCCCGGCCCAGGGTCGGCTGAATGGCCCCGAAATCCGTGTTCAAACGGACGCCGCCGTCCAACCCGGCGTCCCTCAGGTACCGGTCCACGGACTTGATCACCCGCCGCGTGCGTTCCGGATCGGAAAGACCGGCCATGATGGGATAGACCTGGCCCGAGAGCGTCATGCGCACGCGGCCGTCCTTCGCCGTCCCTTCCACGCGCGCGCCCGCATTGTCGTAGTAACCGTTGTACCAGCCGTCGTCTTTCACCTCGACCCACTCGGTCTTGTTCACGTGCTGGTGAATCCACGCGGATTTTTCCCGCAGGTCCGCCACGAGGCGGCCAAGCGGCACCGAGACCTGGGTTCCTGAGAGTCCCCCGTAGACGGCCTTGAAATAGGCGTCGAGCCGCAGCTTCTTATCGACGATGCTGTCGTAATTCACCTTGTCGCGGGTGCGGTCCAGGAGAAGCGCCAGCTCTTCGGCGAGGGCAACGGAGGCAAGCCCCGTCTTGGCGGCAGAGGCTTCCAGCGCGTCGGCAAGCGCGGTGTAATTGGCCGCGTACATCGCGGTGAACGCCACGCTCTCGCCTTTCTCATGCGCCATGTCGAGACCGTCGTTCCAGTCGGCGTCTTCCAGGCGGATCGTGTTGTGTTCGCCCACGTTGAAGAACTGAACCAGGTTCTGCACGAGCATATGCTCGAGCACGGTTCCTTCGTAAATCTTCCCGTCTTTCGAGCGCAGCTTGCAGGCGTCGCCCGATCCATCGTGCGCCCACGCGCGGTCCACGGCTTTACCGCGGTTCCGGAGCCCATCCCGGAAGTAGGGGGTTTTCTCGAGAAGGAATTTCCAGTCGCCGGTCTGGTCCACATACAGAAGCGACGTCATCAGCGGCCAGATGCCGTGGTCCATCCAGGTTCGCGCGATGTTGTTGCGGTCGGCGATGAACTCGGGCTCCCACTTGAAACCGGGATGAGCCGGCGTAGCAACCTTCTTGCGGCCGATGATGGTCGCGTTCGATCCGTCGGCGCGCACGCCGGCCCAGTTGTTCAGCATGTCCTGGCGGATTTCGCCCGGATCGGCCAGAAGAAGCGCCAGGCAATCCTGCCAGAGGTCGCGCCAGCCGCGCCCGCCCCGTCCGTAGTCGAAGTCCGGCAGGAAAGAGCAGCCGTAAATGCGGCGGAGCGCCGGCTGAAGCTGAACCCAGCGCATCCAATTGTCGAAGTCCTCGCTTCCAGACTTAAAGCGGATCTTCGACAGCTTCGCGTCCCAGAATTTTTTCGCCTCATCCAGCTTCGCGGCCACGTTTTTGGGGCCCGTGAACTCGGCGATCAGTTTCGCGTGATCCGCCGCGTCTTTCAGCGGCTCGCGGTCGATCCCGAGCAGCAGCGTGTACGAAACGGACTCTCCGCTTTTTAACGACCGGCGCGGGAACACCAGGCCGCCCAGCGCTTCCTTGCCGTTGTCGTCCGACGTCGTATCGCTGACGCCGGGGTTGTGTTCCATCAGGGACTCCGGACGTTCCAGATCCCCGGAGAGGCCGGTGAAGGATTCTTCCGTCGGGAAAATGCCCGTGGGCCCGTTGCCGGACTCATCGGCGCCGATCACGAAATATTCGGTCGTGTTGACGAGGTGGCCGCGCTCGTTGAACGTCATCGTCGGGCGCAGCTTCACGCCGAACGGCTCACGGCTCACGCGGTGGAGAAGCGACGACACATGACGGTGATCGCGCAGGTTGTCCGCGGAGCGGCCATACATCGGAATCGCGGCGACGGGCGTGAACTCGACCGTCTTCGCGGCGATGTTCCGCAGCACGACGTGCATCACTTCAAAGGTGCCGCCGGTGACCGGCACGAAACTGGTGACGGTCGCTTCGATGCCGAGTTCGGTGTTGGAACGCGTGGTCCGGTGCCAGAGGAATCCGGCGTCCAGGGTCGCCTGATCATCGGTCGGAACGCGCTGGCCCGCCGCGCGCTGCCAGACGGAGCGGCCGGACACGGACCATGGCCGGGATTTCGGGAAGGTCAGCCAGAAATTGCGGGCGGACCGGCTCAAGCGAAGATCTTCGAAGGCGACCGGGAGGTTGAAAAACGTGTGCTGGTCCATCTTGATGTCGCCGTTCAGGTCGGGCGTGATGGACGACAGAAGCCCCAGCTCGTTGGCGAGCGGGAAATATACCTGGCCGAGCGCGGTGGCGTCGTCGCAGTGAAATTCTCCGGTGTTGCCGGCAAAGCGATAAAGCGGGGAACCGTTCAAGGGAAGACCTCCGGACTGGGGATCATGAAGCAAGAGCGGGATTGTACCCGATTTTCACGGCCCCCCAAGGGAACGGGGCTATGCGGACGGACACGCGTATTCAATAATCCCGTCGTGAATTCAGCCCTGAAACGCTCGTTCCTTGTTCTCTCGCTGACCGCCGTTTCCGGACTCCTTCCGGCCACCTCGCACGCCGATCCCCAGGCCGGCGAAGCCGTCGCCGCTTTCCGCCGCGAGCTCCCCAATCTTCTCATCGAAGAACAGGACCTGGCCTTGTCGTCAGGAACGCTGAAACTCTCGCCCACGGTACCTGCCGTCGAAGTTCTCTATTCTTCCCCGCTCGCGCTTCCCACCACCGCGTCAGCGTGGGAAGACACGGTTGAATCCGCCGAGGACCTGGGTCCCTTGTTCGTGCTTGCCGACAAATTGCTGGGGGGGTCCACGCCCGTCGAGCCCGCGGCGCTGGACTGGGAACCGCCCGAACCCGTGCCGCCCAGCGCGCGATCGAGCATCAAGCGCCTCTGCGCCGCCATCGTCGCGGCGCGGCCGTATCTCGCGCGTGCCATCGCTTCCACGACGCCGGAAGACCGCGCGGCGTTCTCTGAACTGTTCGACTGGACGGCCGGCGGACAGCCGGTCACGGAAGAAATATCCAGCCAGCGGATGCACCATCGGATCGACGGGCTGAAAAATTTCCACGACGCGGAGATGCGCACCGCCGGCGGAACGGTTCTGATGGCTGTCGACGCGGCTATCGCGGAATTCCGCGACACGACGTTCTACGTTCCCAGGCCCGTCCGGTTCTCCAGCCCCATCGGCGATATTGTCATCGGCGGGAACGGCCCCGATATCTACACGAACCATGACCTGGAGAACGCGGCGATCGTCATCGACTTCGGAGGGCGCAACACCTACGTCGGTCCCGTGGCCTTTGCAGGACCCGGAGAAATCCGGGTGGTCATCGACCTCGGCAACAGCGTGGACCTGCGCTGCGATGACAGGGGCGCCGGATCCGCCGGCGCGTCGCTCTTCGGCATCGCGGTGCTGGCGCTGGCGAATGATTCGGGAATGAAGCGCATGTCGACGGGCGCCTGGTCGCAGGGCGCCACCGTCGGCGGTGTGGCGGCCTGCATCGTGGCGGGGCGGTCCGACCTTATCGCCGGCCGCTACTCCCAAGGGTCGGCCGTTCAGGGCATCGGCCTCTTCAGCGCCAGGAACGGGGTCCAGTCGTCCTATGTCAGCGCGGGTTACGGCCAGGGGGCGGGCGGAATCCGCGGCGTCGGAATTTTCAGGCACGCGGGCGACGACGCCACCGTGAAGGGCGGCCTGGTCTCGCCGGATCCGAGAGAAGATCAGGGCGCCGAAAGTCTTTGCCAGGGTGTCGGGTACGGACCACGTGCCTATTCCGGCGGCGGCATCGGCGTCTGTTTCCTGAAGGGCGACGGCATTACGTCGATGACGAGTTATTTCGGCCAGGGCGCCGGGTACTGGCATTCGGCGGGCGCGTTCCGGCTGCGCGGAAACCGCTGCACCCTCCAGGGACGGCGGTACACGTTCGGATCCGGCGTCCACAACGCTTTCGGTCATTTCGAAGCGTTCGGCAACAACAACCGGATCCTGAACTGGGGCGTCGGCCCCGCCTACGGATGGGACCGCGCCGTGGGCTCGTGCGTGATAGCGGGCAACAACGTGGAGATTCAGGGCCAGTACTCGCTGGGCGCTTCCGCCGTCGGGGGACGCTCGTTCGGCTACTACGCCATCAACAACGGAAATCTGCAAACGCCCGACCTCGGCTTCGGACAGTTCTCCCGGAACGAGTCGGCCTATTCCATCCAGATCGCGAGCGGCGACGGAAACCGCATAGGGAATCTGGGAGACCTGGGACTCACGGGGCCCGCGCGCATGATGCGCTACACGGGCGGCGTCGTGTTCGTGTCCTCGGCGACGTTCGTCGATCATCTGAACCTCGCCCCTCCCGTCTGGCCTCCGGTGGAACACGCGACCGAACGCGAGAAGCAATCCGTGGACCTGAGAAAGGAACTGGCGGAGACCGACAAGGCGACAGGCCTCGAATCCGTCGCGGCAATTGCCAACGTGGCGGGCGCATTTTCACTCGACAAGGCGACGCCGCGGGAAGCGCTGGGCCGCCTTCTGTCGGTTCCGGCGGACCGGTCGCGGTATCTCGTGGCGGCGCTCGACCCCGCCGCGTTCGAGCAGATGCTGGTGTTGTCGATCGCCATCGCCGCGCGCGGGAGCGCGGTCGCGGACACTCTCTACAAGGTGAAGGACGCGCAGCGCGTTCCGCTTTGCACCGGACTTCTCCGGTTCGCGCGCCCGACCGTGGCGCTTCCCCTTCTCTACACCCGGGCCGCCAACCCCGACCCCGTGTGGGCGGCTGCGGCGGTCCGCACCATCGGTCTCATCACGAACCGCGACACGGGAGACGAACCGGGCACCCGCGCCGTTCTCGAAGCGCTCGGCGCCGCGCTGAACACCGGCGCGAAGGACGAGCGCGCCATCGCACTTCTCACGCGCGTCCGCTTCATCGACGCGCTGGGACTTCTGTCGGTCTCCGCCAGCATCGGCCCGTCGGAACGGGTCGAACTTCTGTCCGCCGGTCCCGATGACATCACCGAACGCCTTCAGAGTCCGGGCGCCGGGAAATTCATGGACATCCTGGGCCGCGACGAGAAAGGAAACCGCGCGCGCATCGCGAAGGAATTGAAAGCGCTCGAGAAATCTTCGATCGCCGTCGGCAAGATTCTGGACCGCGCGTCGAAATCGGCGTCGCCCGCGCTGGTGGAAGCGGCCGTGGTCGCGGCGGGCCAGGCCGGCCGCACGAAAGACGCCGTCTGGATCGAACCCCTGCTGACTCATCCGCGCGGCGCGGTCCGTCAGGCGGCCGCGGTCGCGCTGGGACGGATGGGAGAAGCCGGACTTCCGGCGCTTCGCCGCGCCATTGGGTCGCAATCTCCCCGCACACGGGCGCTCGCCGCGTTCGCCTGCGGCCATGCCACGTCCGCCTCCGCGAAATCCGTTCTGGAAAGCGCCCTGTCCGACAACAGCCCGCTCGTCGTGATGAACGCCGTCGCCGTGCTTCGCAGCGCGCCGCCCGCGCTCGCCGACGCGGTGCCCGCCCTCAAAAAGAAAGCGGCTCGCCGCCTCGAAGAGGCGGCGAGCCGCGATGTAAAACTTCAGCTCCGGCTGTTGCCCTAGCGTTTCGCTATCTCTTCAACCCGGCGAGCCGCTTCGCGATCTCGTCCTTGAACGGCGATGGGCGCTCCTGAACCTGGCGTTCCAGTTCTTCTCTCACCCCCGGCGTTTCCGGCGCCAGTTTTGATAGTCCTGCCGCAGCCACAATCCGTACATCCTTGTTGTCGCTGGAGAGCGCTTTCCGGAGAGCGTCCACCGGCGGCGCGTCTTTCGAGAAAGAAACCATGATGCTGGCGCCTTTGAACGGCTCCAGTTTCTTGTTCTTCACGGCGTCCAGCGTGAGCGGCACCATGGGCGCCCCGAGCCCGGCGATGGCCTGAGCGGCCATCACCCAGAAGCCCTGAACGCCGCTGACCCGGCCGAACGTCTCGATGAGTTTCGGATTCACCGTGGCGGCCGCGCGTTCGGTGTTCTTCATTCCCATCCGGTCCAGCGCGTAAAAGGCCCGGGCCGCGACGGCCATGTCGGGATCGTTGAGCAGGCCGACGAGAGGCGCCATGAATTGCGTGTCCACCTGGGGCGAAATGCTGACGCCATAGACCGCGCGCCACCGAACGATGACATCCTTGCTCTTGAAGTCAGCGACGCGCGCCGGCAGCGAGGTATCGCGCGGCGCCAGTTTGGCCAGCGCGTCGCTGAAGGCAGGCCGCTTGAAGCGCCGGAATTTCACCAGGCCGTCTTCTGCCTTCGGGAACAACTCGTGAATGGTGGCGATGGTCCGCGGCGCCGCCGACGGCTGCGCGGTCAGGACCTCGAGCGCCTCCCATCCCCGAACGCCCCAGTCGTCCCAGTTCGGCTTTTTCAACGAAGCCAGGAACACGTCGATCGGACGTGGATCTTCGGGGTTCAGGTTGTGGATCGCGAAAGCGGCGTTGGTGGCCAGAACCGAATCCGTCGACTTCAGCATCTGCGACAGAACCGGCGTAAGCTCCTTCGCCTTCTCGATCGTCGCCGGATTGCGCAGCTTGGAAATAACAAAAACCGCGCCCAGCTGCTGGCCGGTGCTTTTGTTAAGCAGGCCGGCCAGTTGAGCGACGGATTCCGGCGGAAGGGTTTTGAGCGCCTCGCCGGTCGCGCCGCGAACGGCGGGATCGCCCATCATGTCGATCATGGCCGAGAGGCCCGTCTGGCCGATTTCCATCAGGCCGACGGTCGCTTCCTTGCGGACATTCTCTTCCTTGTCCTTGACGCCGCGCACCATGGCGCCGACGACCCGCGGGCCGGCCCAGCCGGATTTGCGAAGCGCGTAGAGAGCAAACACCCGTATCCGGGGATCCGCATCTGTCGCGCGTTTTGTGTAGAGCGCGCC
>JAYTIE010000125.1:0-1667 GCA_043732015.1 Elusimicrobiota bacterium
CGTCCGCGGTGGAAATCCTGAGCCTTCCGGTCAAAGGCAAGGAGCGGCGCGTTGAAGGTGCGGCTCTTTTCCACCGAGAGCGCGGTGTTCAGCCGGGCCAGCGTGACGCGATGCGCCGGAACCAGAGGGATGGAATTCCGGTAGGCCGCCGCGTTCGCTTCATAGGCCGCGGGGTCATCGACGCCGACGATGGGCGGCAGAACCTGTGGGCCCGCCATCGCCGAAGCAATGGGACCGGTGATGCGCCCCTCTTTCAGGAGATGGGCCGTCGCGCGGGCAACGCTATCCTGGCCCGGGAAGCGCCGGAACTCGGAAAGATCAACCGGCTCGAACGCGCCTTCCAGCGCGATCAGATCAATCGCGTGCTTCGCGGCGAGATTCTCGATGGTGGATTGGATGTTGGCCTGGGCCTCCGTGTTGAGGTGAACGTCCTGGATGTGGACCACCGACACGTCGCCTTTCGCCGGGGACGGAGATTGAAGCCGGCCCGGCGACGCATGCAGGCTGTCGAGGAAGACGTCGCCGTGAGAGGACAGGGCGAGCGACGGCGCATTGGACACGAGAACGGATTGCAGCGGGCGGGGCACAGCGGGAAGCGCGGCGAATTGCCGGGCCATCGAAGCGCGGCGCTGTCCCCAGACATTGGTCTCCTGGGCATTGCCAAGAACGCCGTTGTGAACGAACAAAACGCCCGCGACAGTGGCTGCCGTCAGGCGCTTCAGGAATCCCCGGTTTTTCATCCCTCTATTTATGGCCTGAGAGACCTTATATTCGCCTTAAGAACGTGTAACGAAATGGTTACGGCGCTGCGGGTTTTTCGGGTCCAAAAATCGCCCCATTTTGCTCACGCAACGCACTGGCCGCCTTCCTCATCGAAAATTCATGGTTCCGACAGGAATCCGTCCACGGAAACTGTGCTAAGCTTCTGAAGCAATTCATCCGGGAAAAGTGTCAACGACGACAGGGGGACCCGATGGACTCACGCGCCGAGCAATTATCCACGCCGGAATTCACCACCGCTTCTCACCCCCCGATTTCCCCTCACCTCGTGGCTCACAATTCCGCCACCGCCTGCTGCAACTGTGCCAACGGCGAATACAACCGCTCTCTCTTCCAGATGTCCCCCATCGGTCTCGCGCTCTGCCGGATGGACGGCTCTCTTGTCGACGTGAACCCCGCTTACGCCGCCATTCTGGGACGCACCGTCGAAGAAACGCTTCAGCTCACCTACTGGGATGTGACGCCACAGAGTTACGAAGAATTGGAAAAAGAACAACTCGCGAGCCTTGAGAAAACCGGAGGCTACGGCCCCTTTGAAAAAGAATACCGGCACAAGGACGGCCACCTCGTTCCCGTCCGCCTTTCGGGCCGAATCCTGATCATGAACGGCGTTCCGTTCATCTGGTCCAACGTGGAAGATCTGACGCAGCTGCGTGACGCCGAGCGCTCGCTACAGCGCGCGTACAACGACCTCGAAGTCAAGATTCAGGAAAGAACCCACCGCCTGCAACACCTGAACGAACGCCTCCGCACCGCCGCCTTGCTCGACCCCCTGACCGGTCTGCTGAACCGTCGCGGCCTTCAGGAAGTGCTCTCCCGCCTTATTCCCAAAGCCGATCTCGAGAAGCCGCATTTCATGGCGCTCCTGATTGATCTGGACGATTTTA
>JAYTIE010000126.1:0-11711 GCA_043732015.1 Elusimicrobiota bacterium
CTGGATGTCGCTGTTGATCGCGTAGTCGATGAGAGGAGACGCCACGCCGTTGTAGAGCTGAAATTTCACGTCGGCAACGCCGAACAGGCCGGCGCCGAGATGAATGCCCTTCAGTCCCGGGCCTGTCACGAATGACGCCACGTCGGCGCCGAAATAGGCGTGCGGATGGAGCGGCGACATCGTTTTCTGGATGTCGTTCGCCAGCTGGGCCTGTTCGTTCGCCGGAAGCTTGTCGAACTTGCTGAGCTTGTCGCTGTTCTTGTCCAGGAAGTCGAGGGCTTTCTTCGTGTCCTCGGATCCACCCCCGACGATTTCAAGAAGCGTGACTTCCGTACCCGTTCTCTGAACCATTCCTGCCGGGTTGTAGGTGAATGTGTTGTGGTCGTCCGCCAGCGCCGTGAAGGCGCCTCCCATGCCCAGAGGCCGAACGAATTCGAGGACCGACGGGGCCTCGGTCGCCCCGACGTTCTGAACCGCCATGACAGCGAAAAGTCCCGCAGCGAGTGTCTTTCTGATGTGCATCGAAGTGGCTCCTTTCATGGTCGTTCCTTGAATTAGTAGCGCGTCGTGAAGCCGGTCGCGGTGATACCGTCGGTCGCCAGTACGGAGACACAGGCGGGATCAAGATCCGAGATTCCGTCCGAGTCGAGGCCCTCGTTCACGACTTTGTAGATGTCATCGCGGAAACGCGCAATCAAAGAGCTGCTGGACTTTTTAGAGGCGTTGTTGATCAGGAAATAGGCAAACGCAATTTCCTGGCCTGTCTGGATGATCTTGGTCGAGTTCGCGGAATCCGAACAATACGCGTGAGCGGTGGTGGCGCTCACCACCTTCATCGTGCCGTTGTCGTTCACGATGTCCGCAATTCCCTGGCTGATCAGATCACCGGCGGCATAGCACAGGTAGCAGATCGTTCCGTCAATCAACATGCCGACGTCGTCAGCGGCGATCACGCCATCAGATGCTCCAGTCGAGAGGTCATGAATCCAGGTCAGGATATGCTGGAAGGACTGCGCCCTCACCGCTTCCAAAATGCCTGACACGATACTGTTCGTCAGCGTGGCAGACGCGGAACTCCCGACGCCAACCACATTGCTCGTGATGGCCTCACCAAGGGAGAGTGAGGAAGTGTTCAGCGACCCATCGTGATTGAACACGTTTGCGAGGATCTGTCCGAGGTTCAGCCCCGAGACGCCGGCGGAAGCCGCCGCCGCCCCGTACATGGCGCGGGAATTCCGGGGATCCCCATCGAGAATTCGTTCGTAAAGGGTGAGGGCCGACGAATAATCCTGGTTTCTGAGCGCCTGGTCGCCATCAGCGAAAAGCGTTTCGGTATTACCAGAGCTCCCGGAGCTGTGAAGTTTTCCGAACAGGTTGCCATTCTGGCATCCAGTCAGGCCCAGCATCGCTGCAGCCATAACGACGCGAATTGTGGCGGCGTGTTTGATAAGTCCCTTCATTCTGCCCCCTTCCATTCCCCCATATATAGGAGGAACGAAGAAAATCCTTATGAACCTCCTTGAATTTAAGGGGACCGAGGCGAGATAACAAGGGGATTTGAGATAAGGACCGGGTGATTTTAGATGCCAACTGCGCGCATTAAGGCACGATCTGACAGGCGGTTGGATCCCCGTCTATTTTTGCGCTGGTCACGACATTTGTTGTGGGGTCGACGGTTAGCGAATATCGGCATTCGCCGTGCGGCGCATTCCACAAAAAGTGATACAAATCGCTGGCCGTGGGCCCTTTCTCCTTGCCGACGAATTTACTTTTGCAGATCAAGGTGTAATCGGCGCCAAACTCGAATTTCTCCCCAACCTTCATTTGCAAGCCGCGATCAAAATACTGCCGAGGTACCAATTCATGGCAAGCAGCGAGCAAGCCAAGAGCAACAAAGGAAACGAATTGAAAGCATCTATTTTTCGTCATGGTTCCTTCATCAATGAGACATAGCCGTGACCGGTGACAACGAGGAAGAGAAGATTGCAGGTCCAGTTATAAAGAGCGCAGGGAACATACTCGGCACATTCCCCGCGTTGTACAGGTTTCGAAATACATCGTGAAGCTGGGCTGTAGCGTCTGCTCCCGGAACTGAGGAGATGCCTCGCATCAACAAACTTCCTTGATGGGCAAGGGGGACTTTGTCTCCTGGATTCAATTTTAAAGGGTCATTCGCACCAAATACGTCCCGGCCAATTGTTCCCCGTCCCATGTTGTCAGCCACATAACTGTAGCCTTCTTCTCTATCGAGTGCCGGCGCCGGGGACGGATCTGCATTGTAACCAAGGAAATGCCGATAGATCCCGTTTGCCCCTGTTGCGATCGCTTGCGCAGCGAAGGCAGTCCAGAAATTCCCTCCGTGGGCCTGAGAAATGAAACCACTCGCGGTTCCTTTGACTCCCATGGCCAAAAAGACGTTCATACTTGAATCCACACCAGAAAAGGCCGTTGATGTTGCCGCCCCTTCGAGCGCTCCCCAGAAAACCGCCGTGCGCGGATCGACTCCAGAGGCCTGAGCGAAGAAATGTGAAATTGCCGATCCACTCAAAGCCCCCCAACCCGCGCTCGCGCCCACACCGATCGCTGAACCCAGACCAAACGAAGCGCCGGTCATTGCTTGCCCAATCAAAATGGCCTGTCCTTCTGGTTTTGAGGCCAACATGGCCGATCCAGAAAACACATCGACCGATTGAAGCAGGAGAGAGCTCGAGGCGAAGTTCTTTTGGAATTGGCCCTTAAGCCAGCTATGGCCCTCCGGATCGTTGAACGCGACCGGACTGTTCCTCACATAGGCATATCGGTTCAGGCTTTGAGGGTCCAGCGCGGCCGGGACGAGGGTATCGGCGCTCATGAATCGACCGAGAGCGGGATCATAGAAGCGCGCCCGGTAATAGTCCAGAGAAGACTCGGAATCCTCTTCCTGGCCGGTGTACCACTGGGAATTGGAGGAAATGCCGCTGGAAAAATATCGCTCTCCGAACGGAAGGTATCGGCATTCTTGTACCACTGTACCGGACGAGCTCGTCACGAAGTTCACGCTGCCAAGATGGTCGCCTTGGAAGTAGGACGTCGTGACATCCGTCCCTTTCCTCAACACGTCGCAGAGCGCGATTCCGTTGGCGGAAACATGGTCCACCCTGGATCCATCAGGACGCACCTCAAAAAGATCGCCAACATAGAGCGTGCTTCCACTCGGAGTCACCTTCTTCACCCGCACACCGAACGCGTCATAGACAGACGTCGAAACCACCGATGTTCCGAGAAGGACCTGGTACAACCGGCCATCCGGATCGTACCGGTAGTTCCACACGTCCGGTCCGCGTGTTTTCGAAATGCAATTTCCAGAAGCGTCATAGGAATAAGACGTGCCGCCATCGAACGCAGAATACGAGGCGAGAATTTCCTCACTATCCCAGGCGCGGCCCTGTAACCGGGGCTCATCAATCAACCCTTGAAAGAAGGTACCGGCAACGGGTTGCTGGGCCGCGTTTACCGACCCCGCCAGAGTGACCGGTGTCGTGTTCGAGGTGACTGTTCCCGTAAACGAACGTTCGCCCATTTTAACACCGTTAATGAAAAACCGCATCTTGGTGCCCTCATAGGAAACCGCAAGATAGCTCCACTTGTTCAGAGGAATCGAAGCAGAATTCCAGTAGGAGATGCGCGTGGTGCCCCGGGCCATTTCAACCACCGGCTGACCGGCGGAGTTGATGAGCAGCCGCCAGCCATCGGTGAGTTGCTGAACGGGCGCATCGGCGGCCTTCGCGATCACCGTCGCATAGCCGGACGACGGGAATGCGGTCGGCTTGACCCAGACCATGACGGAAAAATTGGCCGGGTTCATATTTTCCGACGATGGGGATGCGAGGCAATTGGACGTTCCATTGAAACTCACGGCCATCCTGTAGCGACCCGCTACGAAGGTGGAAGGCGTGGTGCTCGTAAATACAGTCTCTCCGGGCTCCAGCCCTGCAGCGATCAACGAGAAACCGTCAGAAACGGGCACACCCGGTGAGGTTACTTTCGTGACGGCGGCGGGATGAAGGTTGTCTTCGTAGCTGAAACCCCGGCCGGCCTTCGAAAGAAGGTTGCCCGTATCATCGTAAGCGTAGACTTGCGTTCCGTATTCTCCGTTCGCAGAGGTCAGACGGTCGAGCGCGTCATATCCAAACTCCTGCGTTTGGGGCGCTCTCAGGTTGTCGACGATTCGCGTGATGTTCCGGTTCTGATCGTACTCAAACGAATTGTCACGCAACCGCACGGGTGTCCCCGTGGCCAGAGAATCGGTCCAGCTGCGGGCAAGAACGCGGGATGTCAGGTCATAGGACCACGACGTCTTTGTCTTCCCGCCGCCCAACTCCATCTGTGTCGCGCGACCGAGCGGATCGTATCCAAAAAAGTGCGCCAGGACAGCCCCGCTGGTTCCGGTGACACTGTCCAACAACCCGGCGTCGTTGTAGCTGTACGAAACCAACGCGTCGCTGGGAAAGCGAACGGACGACGGTCGCCCCATCGCATCGTAGGCCGTCTGGATTTCGTAATTCACGCTGGCAACCGTTTTCACCTGTCGCGTGATTCGTCCCAGCTGGTCGTGATAGAACGCGAGCGTTCCTGAGAGATCGGAGACGGATGTCAGTTCCCCAACAGAGTAGGGGCGTCCCGTTGTTTCGTCGTAGGCGAGGGAGGCGAGCACGGTTCCCACCGCGTTTCCTGTCGCTCCCGTAGGATCAGCCCCGAGAGTGCGGCGCGTTAAGCGATCAAGACTGTCATAGAGGAAGGTGAGCCGCACTCCGCGCGCATCAGTCTGGCTGGCGAGGTTCCCATTGTCGTCGTAGGAATAAGTCCACCGTCCGGCGTTCGGATCTGTAATTCCAGTTCTTCGGCCGAGAGAGTCATAGGAAAGCGAGCTGACCTGGCCCTTCGAGTTCACGAGAGACGTCATGTTTCCGGCGGGATCATAGGCATACGTGGTCAATGCGGTCACATACGGTTCGCTTCGGGAAATCACGCGCTCATGCGCGTCAAATGTGGTTCCGGAGGTTTCCCCTTTGGGTGTGGTGGTAACGGTAAGGCGGCCTCTGTACGACATCCCGACCGAGGTACCATCGGGCTTTCGTATGAGCGTCGGGCGTTCTAGCGCGTCGTAGCTTCTGGTTGTCCAAAGCGGCGTTCCATCCGTCGCACGCCGGGGCAACGAAGATGCCGATGGAAGCCCGCGGTTGTCATATTGAACGTCAGTGATGACAGATCCTCCTGTATGCTCGCGTTCCGTTCTCCAGACGCGAGCCATCCCGTCGAAGAAGGATTTCGACCATAACGTTCCAGCGGCGCCAGCCTTCTCCCGGGTTTGTGTCTCGATGTACTGGATGCCAGGATTTCCCAGAAGCTCATCGTGGTAAACATAGGTGGCCGTCGGGAAGGCGACGGAATCCAGGGGACTGACTTCCGTTGTCACGCGTCCCAGCGGGTCATAGACGGCAACGGAGGACTGCCCATTGGCATTCGTGGTCGAAAGCACTCCGCCCGTGCGGGGGTCAATGACCGTCGTCACTGTGTGATTGCCCCGGTCCGTCGCCGACACCGGGAACCCCATCGCGTTGTACAGGACCGTCGACCGGTTCCCTCGCGCATCAGTTAGGGCGGTGATATTTCCTCGGACGTCATAAGAGGTTGATGATTCGATCCAGCGCGCGGGAGCGGGCGTATCGAGCCAGCGGCGTGCCGTGGTTGGGTTCCCCTTGCTGGACGCGCCGTAGGTCAGGCCGTCATAAAGGTACTGAGTTTCCGAAACAGTCTGGCCAGACGGCCCAGAAAGCCGGAGATGCTTCGGGAACGACGTCAGAAGGCCCGAAGGGCCGGACGCGTACTCAATCTCCTGGGTCCTTTCGTCTCCCGACACCGCCGGGTCTCCCTCGTCGAGAACCCTTACCAAATTCCCCGCGCGGGCTGGATCCGAGTCGTCGTAGAAATATTGGCTGCGGGTTGAAACCGGGGCGGAGCCATCCAGAAGCGATCCTGTTCTGGACTTCAATCGCACGAAGCGCGACGCGCCCACCGCCGGAGCCTCCCATTCCGTTTCCGTCCGTGTCATCACCTGAGTGGGGCTCCCCGCTTCTTCCCTGAAAACACGCCCTTTCATCGGATTCCCGGGAATCCGGCCCGAGGCATCGCTTGTGACCTGATGGAAAAAGAGAGATGTTTTACCGCCACCAGCATCAACGTCGTCCACGCGGGCGAACCCCAGGAAGTCCCGTTCGACAGGGTCGAAGAGGCCGCCGGCATAAGTAAAGACATCCTGTGTGGTCCCGCCGCGTCCGTCATTGGACAGAAGAGATTTGAGATAGGTCACCGGGAACGGAATCTGATGGGTGCCCTCGAGCGACGAAGTGCCGTAAGCCACCTGCAGCGACCCGCCTGCGGGCGTGGTCACGCCAGACAGAAGATCGGGAGTCGACTGGCCAAGGTAGGACGTCTTAACGGTCGCCGCGCCAGGCCCACCGTAGGAACGAACAAGATCAACCCGACCGTCTCCATTGAGGTCGACCAATGCGACTCCCTGATTCGTGCTCGCCATGTGAATCGGATCGACATCTGAAAATACAGCGGCGAAATCCCACGTGTGAGGCGCCGTCCAGCCGGAGCCGGTGTTCATGTACACGCGTTTAAAAGTTCCCGCCGCGGGCCAGGTGGTTTTCAGGGACTGAACCAAGTCCGGCAGGCCATCCCCGTTCATATCAGCGAATCGAACGCCGTTATCGAACGGCATCGTGGCCGTTCGATACATCAAATAGTCCGGAAGCGCCCAGGCGCTTGTGGCCGCCCATCCATTCCCCGTGTTCAACCAGACGCCGCTCGACTCCAAGCCCGTGCCGGTTTCCTTGATTCGCTGAACCAGATCCACAAGTCCGTCACCGTTCAGGTCGACGAACTCAACGCCGTTCGGAACCGACGAGCGGCCGTCATTGGAGACAAGCGTGGTGTAAACCGGAAGCACCCACTGCGGAGAATCCGCGGCCGCCCAACCCGTTCCCGTGTTGAGACGAACCCGGCGGACAGTCGAAACGCCGTCGACATACAACGACTGGACAAGATCCGGCAGGCCGTCGCCATTCACGTCGACAAGGTTGACCGCGTTGTCGCGAAACCATTCGACATTCTGGTTCACATCAACCACCGTGAAACTGTAAGAGACATCAGGAACGTTCCAGGCCGTGTCGCGAATAAACGTCTGGCCATTGTTGATCCACGCGTTGACCAGGAACGAACCATGGTAATAGCTTCCCAGAATTACGTCACAGAGACCGTCGCCATTCAAATCCGTAAAGCGGACGCCGCCGTCATACCAGGTGCCGTTCCCCTCCACCGTGATCACGGATGGAACTTGCCACCGGGAATCGGCTGCGAATCCGGAACCTGTGTTCCTCCAGGTCTGAATGGTGGTTTGACCATTCAGGCTATATCGCCTCACGACGTCAACGCGACCATCGCCGTCCAGGTCTGCGAAACGCAATCCATTGTCCCGCTGGCCATAGGTAATGAGTTCGGGCAATTGATAACCGGAATCGGGCCCACTCCAGAATTGCCCTGCGGGAAGGTTGGCGGGATACGTAAAGCGGTGCGCGGGGAGCGTGATCGAGCTGGATCCATCAATGCCCGTCACCTGGATGGAGAGTAGCTCAGAACGGGTTCCATAAACGCGCGCCCCATAGCTGAGCGTGAAACGCTTCACAAGCGACCACGGGCCCGCGCTGCTCCCTGTCGTGTTCACGGATGTTTCGATTTTGGAGAGCCGGTAATTGTTATCGATCCGGTATCCACCCCGATAATTCGGAGACGGATCCGGCCGGGCCTGGGTGAAGAACGTGACCTTTCGGTGAATCTGGCCGACGGCGTCGTTGCCCGTGTAGAGAATGGTGTCAGGGTAAAGTGTTCCGCCATCTGGCGAATATGAGACCGTGAAGAAATTACCGTTCCGGTCCATCACCTTTTCCAGCGCCCACTGAAACGTGCGACTGGCATCCGGACCGGCGCGGCATCCCCCCGTTAGGCCGTAATAAGTGCGGCTTCCATCTTTTCCATAGACACACCAACCCGCGCCCTCGCGGGCAAAACGTTCAAAGGTGCCCTCAATCTTTCGCCGGTAGTTCACAACGCCACCATCGGAAGAGACGAGTTCAGCGGATAATCCACCGATGTTGAGGATGAACACATCGGCGTCCGTGTACTTCGGCGCGCCGGCTTTCGTGCTTCGCTGGATAGAACCCAGGGAGAGATCCCATCCCGGGCCCACCCAGCCGTTCCCAGCGGAAGAATTGTAATTGATCGAAAGTTTCGGTTGGATCCCGGCGATGCCGGGCGGCACGTCAATCGGGTAGTTGTACACGAAGGAACCGGTAAAGGAGATCTTCTCGGCGGATCCAGCGGATCCACCGGATGCTGATGGCCCCACTTTCTGCGTCGCCATCGCGGCGTCCTGGCCGGTGCCGGCCATCGCTTCCGGAGTCCACCCGCTCTGAAAAGAAAACGTGACCAGCGCCATTGCAACGAGATATTTCCGCATGTTCCCCACCGCCTTCGAGATTGAGGGCTTTGATGGGCAGCAGTGTACGAGCGGCCGCGGGCAACCCGGGTCATCGCGCTGTAAAGAGTCGGTAAAAAATCTTCCTATAAAAAAAGGGCCGGGATCCTTTCGGAGCCCGGCCCTTTCTTCTACAGATGGTTTTGAAGCTTAGGTGCCTTCCTGCCAGCTGGCGAGGTACTTCACCTGTTCCTCGGTCAGTTTGTCGATGTTCATTCCCATCGAAGCGAGCTTGAGGCGGGCGACTTCACGGTCGATATCCTTCGGGACGTCGTAGACGCGATGTTCGAGACGCGCATGGTTCTTCACCATGTACTCGGCGGACAGCGCCTGATTTGCGAACGACATGTCCATGACAGAGGCCGGATGGCCTTCGGCGGCAGCGAGGTTGATGAGACGGCCGTCGGCAAGAACGTGAACTTTGCGGCCGTTCTTGAGCTTGTACTCTTCGACGAACGCGCGGACTTCCTTTACTCCCTTCGAGAGCTTCTTCAGCGCCGGGAGATCAATCTCGACGTTGAAATGGCCCGAGTTGCAGACGATCGCGCCGTCTTTCATAACGCGGAAATGCTCTTCGCGGAGAACGTGCTTGTTGCCTGTCAGCGTGATGAAGATGTCGCCGATTCTGGCGGCCTGCGCCATCGGCATCACTTCGAAGCCGTCCATGACGGCTTCGAGCGCCTTCAACGGATCGATTTCGGTCACGACGGTGCGCGATCCCATGCCCTTGGCCCGGGAGGCCACGCCGCGTCCGCACCAGCCGTAGCCGACGACAACGGTCGTCTTGCCGGCATAGAGAACGTTGGTGGCACGCGTGATGCCGTCCAGGGTGGACTGGCCCGTTCCGTAACGGTTGTCAAACATGTGCTTGGTGTCCGCGTCGTTGATCGCGACAATCGGGTACTGAAGCGTTCCGTCCAGTTCCATTGCGCGCAGCCGAACCACGCCGGTGGTGGTCTCTTCGGTTCCGCCGATCACGTCTTTCAGGAAGGGTTTGAACTTGGAGTGCAGCAGGCCGACGACGTCAGCGCCGTCGTCCATGGTGACCTGAGGACGCGACTTGATCGCGGCTTCGAGGTGGCCGTAATAGGTCTTGTTGTCTTCGCCCTTGATCGCGAACGTCGGGATGCCGTGCTTCTTGGTGAGAGCGGAAGCGACGTCGTCCTGGGTTGAGAGCGGGTTGGAAGCGCAGATCGTCACGTTCGCTCCGCCGGCCTTCAAGGTGATCATCAGGTTGGCGGTTTCGGTGGTGACGTGAAGGCAGGCCGCGATGCGGATGCCCTTCAACGGCTTCTGTTTCAGGAACCGGGCCTTGATGCTGCGCAGCACCGGCATCTCGCGTTCGGCCCAGTCAATGCGGCGCTGGCCTTCGTCGGCGAGTTTGATGTCTTTAACGTGGAATTTCATTGGTTCATTATCTCCGTGTTATCCGCAAACTTTCTTGAGTTCAGCGGCCTTGTTGGTGAGTTCCCACTTGAAGCCCTGGTCTTCGCGGCCGAAATGGCCGTAAGCGGCGGTCTTGCGGTAGATGGGTTTGCGCAGATCAAGAGTTTCGATGATGCCCTTCGGGGAAAGATCGAAGATCTTCTCGACCGCGCGGCTGATGACGGAATCCGGCACGATGCCGGTCCCGTTGGTGTCGATCAAGACTGAAACGGGCTGAACGACGCCGATCGCATACGCGAGCTGCACCGTGCATTCCTTGGCGAGCTTTGCGGCCACAATGTTTTTGGCGATGTAGCGCGCCATGTACGCGGCAGAACGGTCAACCTTTGTTGGGTCTTTTCCTGAGAATGCGCCGCCGCCGTGCGGGCACCAGCCACCGTAGGTGTCGACGATGATCTTGCGGCCGGTAACGCCGGTGTCGGACTGCGGACCGCCGACGACGAACTTGCCCGTCGGATTGATGTGGAAGATGGTGTTCTTATCGAGAAGGTTCTTCGGAAGGACGGCCAAGGCCACCTTGTCGATGATCTCTTCGCGGGACTGCTTCGTGATCTGTTTGCCGGTGCGATCCAGGATGTCGGTTGTATGCTGCGAGGAAATAACCACCGTGTCGATCCGGAACGGCTTGCCATCACGGTATTCCACGGTGACCTGAGACTTTCCGTCGGGGCCGAGGTACGGCAGGATGGCTTTCTTGCGGACTTCGGCAAGGCGCTTCGTGAGCGAATGCGCGAGCTGGATGGGGGCGGGCATCAGTTCTTTCGTTTCGTCGCAGGCGAACCCGACCATGAGGCCCTGATCGCCGGCGCCGCCGCGGTCCACACCCTGGGAGATGTCGGGCGATTGCTTCTGGATCGCGCTCAGGATGGCGACCGTGTCGTAGCTGAAGCCGTACTTCGGTTCGGTATAGCCGATGTCCTTGACCACGGCGCGAACCAGGTCCTGAACTTCGACATAGGTCGAGGTGGTGATTTCGCCGCCGACGATGGCGAGGCCGACCGTCACGAAGGACTCGCAGGCCACGCGACCGCGCGGGTCGTCTTTCAGAACCGCGTCCAAAACGGAATCCGAAATCTGGTCACAGACCTTGTCCGGATGACCTTCCGTCACGGACTCCGAGGTAAATACGAAACGATCTTTTCTCACACAGCCTCCTGGTGGCTACGAATAAATTGAGTCATGGTGCGGCGATTGCCTGAAGGTTCGTCGGAGACGTCTCCAATAGGCGGGAAATGAACGCGAGAAGCCTACCAAAATGGTCTTTTCGTGACCATCGGGAAAACCCCGATGGTCAGCGCTTTTTGGATTTTTTCCCGTCGGCTGACGCTTTTTTCTTCTCTGGCGGGGCCGTTGCGATCTTGTGCGCCTCGGCCAGAAGATCGTCGACAATCTTGGTCGATGTTCCTTCCGAGTAAGTCCGGAGCAGAGGTTCCGTACCGCTGGGACGCATCAAAAGCCACGAGTCGTCATCGAGGGTCAGGCGGAATCCGTCGGTCGTGTTCACGTTCTTGACGTTCACGCCCGCCACCTGGGGACCGAACGAAGCAGTGACCTTCGTGGTCCAGGTTTCTTTTTCAATCGGCGCGGCAAGCGGGAAATCGACCCGCCTGAAGTGGGAGACGCCAAAACGCTTGTAAAGATCGTCCACGATGGCCGAGAGCGGCTTCTTCCGTTCGGCAAGCATCTC
>JAYTIE010000127.1:0-32000 GCA_043732015.1 Elusimicrobiota bacterium
CCAGGACACAAAAGCCGCGCAGTGGACCTCGTACTAATCAACTAGATACTCACGAAAAAGGCGCCCTTCGAAAGAAGGGCGCCTTTTTTTTGCCCATGAGAATCCTCTTCGTGCTTCGATCCGAAAGCGCTTGCCGAGTTCTATCCACGAGGCGTCATTGCGGCTCCCGAAAACGGCTCCAGAAGACAGCGCGATCGCGGAGTCAGAATTTGAACTTTTAAGCGGCTGGGGGTGGCCAAAATACCTGAATCAGGTTATAGTTTTGTTACCATTCACGCGTATCCCAAAATCGTCCAGGAGATTGAGAAATCAAGTGGAAATTGAAGGGTACGAGTGATGCCTGTCGCGAGAAATAAGCCGCACATCGTCATACATCCATAAAATCTCGCGCGGGCCATAAAGGAGACTTATGAGCCTGAAAAAAGTAGCGAAAGGTTTCACCCTAATCGAACTCATGATCGTTGTGGCCATCATCGGTATTCTTGCCGCTGTCGCCGTTCCGAAGTTCGCCGACCTCGTCACGAAGTCCAAAGAAGCCAGCGTGAAGGGATCGCTCGGAGCCGTCCGCAGCGCGCTCAGCATCTACTACGGTGACTCGGAAGGATCGTATCCGGGCAACCTGTTCACCGGACTGACCGCAGGCAACAAGTACATGCCCGCGTCGGGCGGATCGTCCAGCCTTGGACGCTTCGAAGTCCCGGCCAACAGCAACGGCAACACCGGCCACAAGACCGGCTACTACGCCAATGCCACGGCAGAAGCTGCGGTTAATTACGACACGAACGCCGCCGACGGCGCGACTGTCAACGAAGCTGGAGGCGGAGCGCTGATCTATATGAACGGCGTTTCTCTCGGCGAAGTCTACGTCAACTGCTCGCACCAGGACACAAAAGCCGCGCAGTGGACCTCGTACTAATCAACTAGATACTCACGAAAAAGGCGCCCTTCGAAAGAAGGGCGCCTTTTTTTTGCCCTCACGCGAAGATCAGCTAGACTGCGGGCGATCCATTAATCCTTTCAGGAGATTCCATGAACAAAAATCCAGCGCTCCTCACCTTCGTATTCCTTTTCGCCGTCAGCGCCGTCCCGCTGCGCGCCGATGTCACGCCCTCCGATGTCAAGAAGGTCGCCGAAGAGAAACGTCGGACCATCGAGAAGAACACGCGCCAGGCCGGAGAAAAGCTCACCACCGATCAGAGCACCGGCGCCAAGTCCAAGCCGCCGACGAAAAAAAGAAAGGGTCTCTTCGACGGTGACGCGCTGCACAAAGACCGTTCTCTTCCCGCCGATGACAAGGTCCCGATAACCGACGACAAGCCACGTCAGAAGAAATCCCTCAACGAACAACTTCACAAAGACCGGACCAACGACAAATAAGCAGCGGTGGCCCTTCCCATCCTCATCGTTGGCGGCGGCGCCGCAGGGTATTTCGCGGCCATCGCCTGCGCGGAGAGGAATCCCGCCCATTCTGTCGTCATTCTCGAGCAGGGGCGCGCCACGCTATCGAAGGTGAAGGTTTCCGGCGGCGGGCGGTGCAACGTTACGCATTCCTGTTTTGACCCGAAAGCGCTGACCGGCTTCTATCCACGCGGCGGACGTGAGCTGCTCGGACCTTTCCATAATTTCCAGCCAAAAGACACGGTTGCCTGGTTCACGGCGCGCGGCGTGACCGTGAAGACCGAGGATGATGGGCGCATGTTTCCGGACACCGATTCCTCGCAGACCATCATCGACACGCTCGAAAAGGCGGCCGCGGATGCGGGCGTCACCGTGCGGCTCAACGCGTCGGTGTCCAGCGTGGAACGGGAAGGGGATGGCTTCCGGCTCACACTGGGAGACGGAGAAATAATTTCCTGCGCAAAGCTGCTCCTGGCCACGGGCAGCGGACGCCGTGGCTGGGACTGGGCCACCCAACTGGGACATTCGATTGAAACGCCGGTGCCATCGCTTTTCACTTTTCACGTTCCGGACCCGCGCCTCGAAAGCCTAGCCGGCATCGCGATGCCAAAGGCCACCGTGTCACTCGCTGGAACAAAGTTGACTCAGACCGGACCTGTGCTGATCACGCACGTCGGCATCAGCGGTCCCGCGGTCATCAAGCTCTCCGCGTGGGGCGCCCGGATTCTGGCGGAACAGGATTACGAAGCGGACCTCGTGATCAACTGGGTCAACTGGACTCCCGATGACGTGCAGAAAGGACTCCGCGACCTGAAGGATGAATTTCCGCGGCGCTTTGCCATCTCCCAGCCCGCCTTCGGCGCGCAGCGGCGGTTATGGGAGCGTCTCGTGGTGACCGCTGGCCTCGCCCCTGATCAGCGGTGGGCCGATCTCACCAAAGAGAAAATGACGCGCCTCACCGAAGAATTGACGGCCGGCCGTTACCGGACGAAGGGGAAAAGCCCTTTCAAGGAAGAGTTCGTGACCTGTGGCGGCGTGCGCCTTTCCCAGGTGGATTTCCGGACCATGGAAAGCCGCGTGTGTCCGAATCTCTATTTCGCCGGGGAAATCCTCGACGTGGATGCGGTCACCGGCGGCTTCAACTTCCAGAACGCCTGGACGACCGGCTGGCTGGCGGGCCGGGCGATGGCCGGGAAAGCTTGACGACTTCTCCTTGCCCCGCGGGCCTTTCCCGCCCCACACTTCCTCATGGCCGACCGTCCCTTCAATGACCGCAAGGCGCGACAGAACGAGGATTTTGATTTTGTCACGCCAACCGAACAGCGCAAACACAGGCGCATCGGCTCGTCAGCCTTCAGCGGAATTCCCGTTGTCCTTAAACCAACGCCGCCCTTTTTTGGCGCGCCGCTGGAGGGGAAAATGGTGGATCTGTCGGGCGGGGGAACGGCCGTCCTCATGGCCGACGCGCTCCTGGTCAATACAAAGATGAAAATCTGGATCGCCTTCCCTCACCGGGAAGCGGTCGATTGCCGCGTGTCGGTCCGACGTGTTTCGCCGGTCGATGGCGGGTATCTCTGCGGCCTCCAGTTCCTCGACATGGCCGAGGACACCGCCGCCGAACTCGCAAAAATGTCCGCAGATTACGACGCCTGCGAAAAGCGCATCAGCCTGGAAGAACCGCCGTACTGCGTCGCTGATTGCGCTTTTTATCCGCTCTGCGACAAGACCCAGCGGGAGAAGAGAGCGGCGTAACCTATAATTCTGGGGTGAAACACCGACCGCTTCCCCCGTTCCTTCTACAACCGCCAGGCCGACGTCGTGGCCCGCGCGCTCCTCGGAAAAAACCTCGTCCACGTCGTTGACGGAAGGGAACGCGTGGGCCGCATCGTGGAAACCGAAGCCTACATGGGTCCACACGATCTCGCGTCGCATTCTTCCCGCGGCCGAACGCCCCGCACCGAAATCATGTTTGGGCCGCCCGGCCACGCCTACGTCTATCTCATCTACGGAATGTACTGGTGCATGAACGCGGTGGTTCGGCCGGAAAGCAAGGCTGCGGCCGTGTTGATTCGCGCGCTCGAACCCCTGGAGAATCTACCCGGCCGGACGCAGGGACCGGGCTTGCTCTGCCGCGCAATGTCCATCGACAAACGCCAACACGGAATGGATTTGTTGAGCCCCGATTTCTTCATCTCGGCCCCGGTGGCGGCGCCGAAACCCTTCAAAATCGTGTCCACCCCGCGGATTGGCGTGGACTACGCCGAAGACTGGGCCCACCGGCCCCTCCGGTTCCTGGTCCAGGACAATCCGTACGTGTCCAAGACGCGCGGGGTGAGACCAAAATCCCCTTCCCGCCCCTTGTTGCCCTGACCAACCCCGTCTACGCTCCTAAGGCTTAGGGGGAATTCAATCTGCCCGTTCAATCCGATTCCAGGAGCAACCATGCCCGTAGATTTCGTCCAGGTTCTCAAAATGGCTGTCGACAAGAAGGCGTCGGACATCCACGTCGTCATCGGCAAACCGCCGATGATCCGGATCCGGGGAGAAATCAAGGCCCTCGAAGGATTCGAGCCGTTAACACAGCAGGAAGCGACGCGCCTTGTTTATGGAATTCTCCGGGAAGAGCAGCGGAAGAAACTGGAAGAAACCTTCGAACTGGACTGCTCTCTGGCGCTGCCGGGCGTCGCCCGCTTCCGCGTCAACGTTCTCTTTGGACACCGGGGACTGGAAGCCGTCCTCCGCGTTATCAATTCGACCATCCCGTCGCCGGACGATCTGGGCCTCACCCAGGCGATGAAGGACCTGGCGACGCTCCCCCGCGGTCTTGTGCTTGTGACCGGACCGACCGGATCCGGAAAATCGACGACACTGGCGGCCATCGTTGAGATGATCAACCTCTCCCGCACCGACCACATCCTGACCATCGAGGATCCCATCGAATTTGTTTACGAACCCAAGAGCTGCATCATTCGCCAGCGCGAGGTGGGCTCCACCACGAAGTCGTTCTCAAACGCGCTCAAAGCCGCGCTGCGCGAAGATCCGGACGTGATCCTGGTGGGAGAACTCCGGGATCTCGAAACCATTTCGCTTGCCATCACCGCGTCAGAAACGGGACATCTCGTGTTCGGAACGCTGCACACCACCGATGCGCCCCAGACCATCGACCGGATCATAGACGTCTTTCCGCCGCACCAGCAGACCCAGGTTCGCGTGCAGCTGGCCAGCACGCTGAGAGCCGTCGTCTGTCAGACGCTTCTCCCGACCGCCGACGGCGTCGGCCGCGTGGCCGCCCGGGAAATGATGGTGGTTACACCAGCCATTTCCAATCTGATCCGTGAAGGCAAGACCCACATGATTTACGGCGCCATCGAAACGGGCGCGAAATTCGGGATGGTCCCGCTCGACCGCGCTCTCGAAGAACTGGTGAAGTCGAAGAAGGTAACCCTGGAAGATGCCCTCGTAAAAGCCCGCGATCCGCAGAAGCTCAAGGGACCGGGAGCGGCCGCTGCATGATCTCTCCCTCTGAACTCCGGGAGCTCGAACTCTTCAAGGATGTTTCCGCGAACGCGGTGGCGCGCCTCGCTTCCGCCATGCGGGAGATGTCGTGCAAGGCCGGCGAAGTTATTTTGAAGGAAGGCGACCTGGACGGCGGCCTCTTCCTGATCGCCGCTGGCGCGGTGACGGTCCGCAAGCGGATTGACGCGTCGCGCTCCAAAATCATCGCGCACATGGCGAAGGGCGCATTCTTCGGTGAGATGTCTCTTCTCGACAAACAACCGACGTCGGCAGAAGTGGCTGCCGAGGAACCCACGCGGCTGTTCGTTCTCACGAGGAAAGATTTTGAGTTTCTCATGAGCAAGGCACCTGCGGAGGCGCTCGACCACGTGAGTACGCTTCTGTCCAGCGTGTGCCTGCGTCTGCGCCAGACGACACGTGAGTTGGTGGCGGTCTATCAGGTCGCGCGGGATGTGGGCCAGTTCAAATCGACGGCGGACTTAAGCGCGCTGGTTCTCAACACGCTCGTCGGAACGCTGGGCTCGCACGTGACCATCGGTCTCTACCGCTGGAATCCTTTTAATGATGAATATGCACAATGCGCGGTGTGCGGTCCGGCGGGGGAAACAATGCCTGCGGTCGTTGACGCCGCCGTCACCGGTCCCGCTGGCGCGATGGTTTCTTTCGCGGACACCACGAAGAACCAGCCGTTCGCCGGCGCCACGCTGCCCGCAGGACAGCTGGTACTGGCCCGGTCGGATCTCGGCGCCGCGCCGCAGGCGCTGTTTGTCTATTTCACGCCCACAGGTCATGCGTTCGACGCCGGAGATCGCCAGGCCATGGAAACCGTCTCGTCGGTTCTGGCCCCCGCGTTCGAAACCGCGCGCGCCCGCGAAGAAGAAGATTCCCGCCGCCACTACGAACAACTCAAGCAACGCCATTCGGCGTAGCGCTTCCCCGGATAGAAAATAATTGAGGTTGGGTTCCCGCTTCCGCGGGACTGACGGCTATTTCGCCGGCGCGGTGGAGACCGGGGATGGAGTCGTCGCCTCTGGATGGCGGCGAAGAGCTTCCTTGCGATCGATGACGCCGGCGCGAAGCTCCTTCTTGGTCTGGCTGTCCAGTTCGGGGTGAGCGGCAATGAAGGCTTCGAGATTGGCGCCGTCGATCTTTTCATCCTGCTGCTTCTGCTGGAGCTGATTGGGATCGGAATCCATCTGCACCGGATGAAATGAGACGCAAGCGGCCACGCCAAGGAGACCAGCGCAAATCAGGAAGGAGAGAAGGCGGAGCGCGCGTTGGTTCATGCCTACATCATGACAAAGAGAGAAGGAGTTCTGCGACTCTCTTTCTCTATCGCTGGAACAGAACCGCCGCGCCGGACATCGTCCAGGGGCCGGCGCCGCCACCGACGTACCGCAACCCGAGGAATCGCCTCATATCCCTCAGGATAACACGCGGGTCCTGCGATTTCAGGTATGGGAGAAAACTAAACGAATTGTATTTACGGCATGATTCAATGGAAGGCGGCGGGATCTAAAGTTTTGGCGACCACTTTTCCCAGGCCGGATCGATATCGGCCAGGAGCGAAAATTCGGCGCCGAAGTGCGCCTGGGGCCCCGGTTCGTTGGGCGTCGCGAACGCGATGCCGCCAGCGAGCAGCGTCTGCATGCTGTCGACGTTGATTTTTGCGCCGAAGAGACCGATTTTCGCGCGCACACCGCTCGCATCCCAGAACTGAGTGTTGGTGCGCACGAGATGTGAGTACTCGCGCTCAATCTTAACGCTGACGCGCACCAGCTGTCCGCTGCTAGAGAAGCCGGTTGATTCAACGATCCCGACGCGCACGCCGCGGTAGGACACGCCGTCTCCTGCCTGCAACGAGCTCGCTTTCGGCGCCGTCAGAACAACGGTCAATCCCGGCAGATCGCGCGTGAGACTGCGCATGTCGGGGTATCCTTTGAATTCCGAGGCCGGTTCGCCTTCACCCGGACGAAGCTCCAGGCTCGATCCGCTGAAAATCGCGGTGAGGCCCTGAACGCCGGCAATGCTGACCTCCGGTTTTTCAACCACGAAGACGGTTTTTTCACGCGCTAGGTCCGCGATAGAGCGGGTCAACCGCGCTTCCACATCAACCGACTTTTTCTCGGTGTCCACGTGAACGCGCGTCACCTTGCCGACATTCACGCCAAGGTACTTGATCTCGGTCTTTCCGGGAACCAACGTATCCGCGTTGGGAAAATGAATCACGATGAGCGGCCCCCGGTCCTTCCACTGCTGCGCAACAAAGAACATCACCATCCCGAGACATAACAGCGGGATGGCCCAAACCGGGGAAATACGCCGGGATCGAACGTCAGCGATAGGAAGGTCGGTCATGGTTCCATAACAGGCGCGAATCAAAACTTTCAGTCGCGAAAATTGTGAACACAACAACGAGCGTGAACGGAAGCGCCGCGGGTCCGGGCCGGACGGTGGCCAGCTGGCCCAGCTTCACCGCGGCCACAAGAATGGCCAGCAGGAAGACATCAAGCATCGCCCAGGTCCCCACCGCTTTCAGGACACGGTAAACTCTGGAACGCATACGCGGCGCGCGCTGGGAACGGATGGACAACGACAAGTACAGGAGCCCACTCAATTTCAGAAGTGGAATCGCCACGCTGGCCAGGAACACCACCGCCGCCACGAAATACATGCCGCTGTTGGCAAGGTTTATCGCCCCGCCCATCACGGTTGTGGGTTCGGCGGCGCCATAATATTCAAACGACATGATAGGAAAGAGGTTGGCGGGAAAATACATCAGAAGCGCGGCGACCGTAAAAGCGAGCGTGCGATTTATGCTGTTGGGTTTCTCGCGCACGAGCGGCGTCCGGCAAAGGCCGCAGACGGCGACCTGCGTCCGCCTGAGGGCCGGCAGACGCTGCGACCGCCCGCAGAGGTCGCACACCGCCAGTTCCGGGCCAGGAGAGGGTTGAGGCGTTCGCTGATCCATGTTGGTCTACGTTTGGCCGCGATCAAAGTTCTGTGCGGCGGTCTGACGCCAGTACGATACAATGCTCGACATGAAACTGACCAAAATTCCAATAATTCTTTTTTGCGTCTCTCCGGCGATCTCGGTCTTCCGGTGCTGGCAAATTGCCGACGCGCAGGTGAAAGGCCTGCTATCCAATCAGGAAATGCAGCAGCAGCTTCTGACGCCCGTCCTCTACGCCTCCGCCGTGTACCTGATCTGTCTTGTGGGATGCGTCATCCACATGAAGAAGAATCCGCGGGTCGGCGGAATTCGCATGGGACTCTGGATTCTCGGAATCGCGTTATTTCCGGTCGTGTTCGCGCCGCTCTACGTCGCGCTGCACGTCGGCCGCTAGGGTAGGATCAGCGCAGGTCGAGGATCTGGTCGCCGAAGGCGTAATCCCGGCCATTCGGAATGTCGAGCCGCAGCGTCCCCGTGTAGGTTTCGCCCAGGCGTTCAACGACGCCGTCTTTCACGAGCGTGTCGTTGTAGGCCGCGCTGATGAGAAGCGTGTGGAATGAGTCCGCCGGCACCCGGGCCACATCAATGCGGTAGGTCCCGTCACCGACGCTATAGAGATAGCCGCGGCTTCCGGGAAATTCCGGCTGGAACACAAAAGTCACTTCCTGGGGATTGACCAGAATCCCCCGCGCTCGCACCGTCACCGTCCCCGACACAACCACGTAAGTAACCGGCACGTTCGCGGCCTCGATGGAGCGAAGGGATGGCTCGGGATATCTGGGACGCGGCTGGTCCGCCGCCCGAATGAGCGCGGCATTCAACGACACCAGAATCACAAGTACCAGGAACTTCATGGAGAAAGTGTACCCCAGGTCGATGGTCCGCGCCCAGCGGAACTTCGGGCCGCGTCGCACGTAGATGAGGCATGGATCCATCCTTTTTCATCGGTTCGGCCGGATGGAGTGTCCCCGCCGAAACGGCCGTCGCTTTTCCGTCCGCCGGCAGCCACCTGGCGCGCTACAGCCAGGTGTTCAACGCGGTTGAAATAAACACCTCGTTTCACCGGCCTCACGGTGAAGCGACCTATGAGCGCTGGGCGGCGACTGTTCCGGATAATTTCCGTTTTTCGGTGAAGCTTCCGAAAGCCGTTACGCATGCGAGCGCGCTCGGGACCTCAGACACGCTGGATCAGTTTCTCTCGGCCACGAAGCACCTTGGCCCGAAGCTCGGTGCGATGCTGGCCCAGTTCCCACCGAAGCTTGATTTTGACCCCGATGCGGCGAGCCGTTTTTTTGCCGCCGTGCGAAGGCGCTTTGAGGGAACGCTCGTGTGCGAACCGCGCCACCCGGGTTGGTTCGGTGTTCATGCAGAGGACGTTTTCCAGAGATTCCAAATCGCGCGCGTGGCTGCAGATCCGGCTCCCTTGTTGGACGGCAGCATGCCGGGCGGATGGAAAGGGGTGCGCTACTTCCGCCTCCATGGTTCACCCCGGCGCTACTACTCCTCTTATTCCCATACCTATCTGACGTGGCTGGCCGATGAGCTTGCAAAGGCCCCGGAACCGTTCTGGTGTGTTTTCGACAACACCGCCGCAGGCGCCGCCGTTGAAAACGCGCTGCATTTGCGTGGCCTCCTGCATCCTGTCGCAATATCAGCCTGATTTAACAAGGCGTTTTGACGAGATTCGTTGTTACGCCTTTGTGACGGATTCTTAAAGCCGATTTCAGTTCGGAAGGGATAAAACATTCCTATGCGATCGTTACTCCTGGCATCGACAATCAGTCTCGCAGCCGTTCTCTTCGTCGCCGCGCCCGTTCGGGCGGGAGAATCGACGGGGGCTGACGGCTATCAAATGGCGTCGGCTCAGGTTAGCCGTACGGTTGGAGAGGTTTACGCGTTCCCGAACCCGGCCCGCCAGGTCCCGACCGTCACGTTTCACGCTGAGGTCGGCGCCGCCAGCGGTGTCGAGCTCCTCGTTTTTAACGCCGCCGGCGAACTGGTCCATCAGGGCCAGCTGAGCGGAGATCCGTCGGTCATTCAGGGAAACTCCGCCTATGAATATCAGTGGAACCTGAACAACGTCGCTTCTGGAAGCTACTTTCTCGTGGTTCGCGCCGACCAGAACGGCCGCTCCAACACGGTCGCCCGCAAAGCCTTCACCGTAATCCAGTAACACCCTCAAACTTATCGACTTCCGCAACGTATGGAATCCATCGCCCGTATCTGGGCGTAATTTCTTACGGGGGGTCTTATGAATAAAGGGGCACTACTCATTATTTCAGCAATGTTGTTTGCAAGTACATCCGCGCAGGCCAGCACGGTTCTTCGAAACCGGCTATCGATCGGCGGTGGTTTTGGAGCTTCCTGGCCCGAATGGCCAACCGCTTTTCATAATAATTACAAGGACGCCCAGCCCGTCTGGACCGGCAACATCGGCTACGGTCTGACGCAGGACACAGCGCTTCGCCTGTCCTATACCAACTTCAAAGTGAAAGCCAAGAACGGAGCGGGAGAAGTCATTCTTCAGCCCATCCTGCTTTCACTGAAGCTTCATCTCCTTCATGACACGGACGTGAATCCCTACTTCATCGTCGGCGCCGGTTTCGCCACCAACGAGCTTTCTCCGGCCGGAACTCCGACGAAATACTGGAATGATTTCGCCGCCGGCGGCGGATTCGGTCTGGAATTCTTCATCGGGAAAAACTTCTCGCTCGGCGCGGAAGGCCGTTACGATTACATCGAGCCGATCGCCGGCGGCGCCGCTTATCAGTTGGTGTCGGCAATGGGACTGGCGAACGTCTACTTCGGGAAAGAAGACCATGCCAAGGTGAAGGGCGACAACGGCGCCGCCGCTGCTGCGGCGGAAGAACAACGCCGTAAAGCCGCCGCAGATCAAGCGGAGAAAGACCGCTTGGCGGCGCAGGCGAACCGGACCGATGACGCCGCCGCGCAGGCACAGGCGGCCGCGCAACAGGCCGCGCTCGCGGCCCAACAGGCCGTCGCCGCCTCCAGTGCTACCGCCGCTTCGAACGCTGCGGTGGCCGCAGCTCAGAAGCAGGTGGAAGAACTTCAGGCTCAGATCGCCCGTAAGGACATCCAGCCGATTCAGTTCGCAACGGGCAGCGACCGGCTGCTGTCGAGCTCAAATGCGACGCTCGACAAAGTCGCCGCGATCGCCAGTCAGTACCCGGCGCTCAAACTGAAGGTGGACGGACACACCGACAGCGTTGGCGAGGATCAAAAGAACCAGCAGCTCTCACAGCGCCGCGCGGACTCTGTGGAAAGTTATCTTGTTTCCAAGGGCGTCGACGCTGCCCGTGTCACGGCGACCGGATACGGGGAGACACATCCGATCGCGTCGAACGATACTCCGGCCGGCCGCGAACAGAACCGCCGCGTCGAGTTCAAATTCGAACAATAGCCTGCTCTCCTTCACATAAAAAAGCCCCTGGCCAGCGAACTGGTCAGGGGCTTTTCTCTGTTCAAAAAGGGCGGAGAGGGAGGGATTCGAACCCTCGATAAGGTTTAACCCCTATACCGGTTTAGCAAACCAGCGCACTAGGCCACTATGCGACCTCTCCACGGGAAACTCGACGCTTAAGGTTACCATACGGAATTGCCGGCCACCAAGGGGCGTTCTCAGTCGACCGCGCCTTCAATAATTGGTCCAATCCCTGCTCATGGACGCCATTAAACACTTCGTTGATTTCTTTCTCCACCTCGACACCCATCTCCAGGCCCTGATCACCGACTTCGGAGGCTGGTCCTACGCCATCCTGTTCGGCATCGTCTTCTGCGAGACAGGGCTCGTGGTCACCCCCGTCCTTCCCGGCGACTCGCTCCTGTTCGGCGCGGGCGCCTTGGCCCATAACGACCCGCTGAACATTCACCTGCTCGTGCTGACGCTGATCGTCGCGGCAGTTCTGGGCGATGCGGTGAATTACATGATCGGCTCAAAACTGGGAATGAAAGCGTTCGCCAATCCCAACTCCCGTCTGTTCAAGCGCGCCTATCTCGAGCGCACCCAGGCGTTCTATGAGCGCTATGGCGGCAAGACCATCATCATCGCCCGCTTTGTCCCGATCATCCGGACGTTCGCGCCATTTCTGGCAGGCGTCGGCAAGATGGGATACGGAACGTTTGCCCTGTACAACATCACGGGGGCCGTGCTCTGGGTCTGCGCCATCACTTACGCGGGACATTTTTTCGGCGGACTGGAGATTGTTCGCAAGAATTTTGGACTGGTCGTGATCGCCATCATCGTCATTTCCATCTTGCCGGCAGTGATTGAAGTTCTCCGGGCGAGACGGGCGGGCGGCGAACCGAAATAGACTCCTTTCTTTTTCCGGGCGTAAAAAAGCCCCCGGTCTCGCATCAGCGAAGCCGGGGGCTTTGATTTGGAGAGATCAGTTCGTCAGGCGACCTTGGCCATCACCTCGGGGGACGTCGCGCCGTTCTGCATGAGACCCGCGGACTGAAGGCGGGACACCATGTCCTGCTTGTCCACGCAACGCATGAACGCCTCGTTCGGTTCGATGAGCTTTTTGTTCACCAGATCCATCAGGGCGTCGTTCATAAGACGCATGCCCACCTTTCCGCCCACCTGCATCGCGGACGGAATCTGAAAAGTCTTTCCCTCGCGGATCATGCTCTGGATCGCGCCGGTCACCGTCATGATTTCGAGCGCCGCAGCACGTCCCTTCCCGATCTTCTTGCAAAGAACCTGCGCCACGACGGCTTTCAGCGACGAGGCGAGCATCGTTCGGATCTGGGACTGGCGATCGGCGGGAAACTGATCGATCAATCGGTCCACGGTGCTGGCCGCCGTCGTCGTGTGCAGCGTCCCGAACACAAGGTGGCCGGTTTCCGCGGTCTCGAGCGCGATCTCGACCGTCTCCAGGTCGCGCATTTCTCCGATCAGGACGATGTCGGGATCTTCACGGAGCGCCGCCCGGAGCGCGGCTTTGAACGAGCGCGTGTGTTTCTTCACCTCGCGCTGGTTGATGAGACATGACTTCGGCGGGTAAACAAATTCGATCGGATCCTCAATCGTGATGATGTGATCCTTCCGGTTCTCGTTGATGTAATCGATCATGGCGGCCAGCGTTGTGGACTTGCCCGATCCTGTCGGACCCGTGACCAGCACGAGACCCTTGGTCAGCTTGCAGAGTTCAACGACGGTTTGCGGGAGGTTCAGGTCCTTGGCGGAAAGAATCTTGGAGGGGATCACGCGGAACACGGCGCCCACGCCGCGATTGTCGACGAAATAGTTGGCGCGGAAACGCGCGACGCCCGGAAGCTCATAGGCGAAGTCGAGGTCGCCACTGGATTGAAATTCGTCCCACTTGGATTTCGGAGCGATTTCAGTCAGAAGCTTCACCAGGACTTCCGGCGTCATCATTCCTTCGCCGGGAACCGGCACGATCTCTCCGCTTTCCCTGAGGAGTGGTGGCATGCCGCACGTGAGATGAAGGTCGGATGCTCCCTGCCATACCATTGCCTGAAAGATGCTGTCGAGCTGCGCCATGACGTTTCTCCCTTCCCTGGTTGAATGTTTCACTAAGGTAGCAGGGATCTCGCGACAATCAAGGCAACCGTCGATTCATGCGGTGATGGCGACACGTTTTATGTTCGTGTCACAGGAATATCACATGGGCCAATTTGAGAACAGCTTGAGATGGAGATGCGAATTCCACTTTTGACGCCGGCGCGATGCGATTTTTATCCGGTGTGACTTCTGTTCTAAAAAACGCCGGTCAGGCCTTTGCGGCGACGCGCTCCTTGACGATTGTGGGCAATCCCATGCCGTCGAGCAGCTTGAGAAACGGATCCGGGTCCAGTTCTTCGACATTGACCATGGTTTTCGGATCCCAGACGCCTTTGGCCAGCAGAATGGCTGCTGCGATCGGCGGCACGCCCGCGGTGTAGGAGATGGCCTGCGCTTCGGTTTCCTTATAACAGGCGGCGTGGTCGCAGATGTTATAAATGAGCACTTCCTTCTCGCGCCCGTCCTTCCAGCCCTTCGTCAGGTTGCCGATCCAGGTGAGACCGGTGTAATCCTTCGCGAGTGACGCCGGGTCCGGCAAAATCGCCTTCAGAAGCTTCAGGGGCACCACTTCGCGCCCGTCCGACAGCGTCACGGCCTTCTCGGAGAGCATGCCGATGTTCTTCAGCACGTTGAACACGTTGATGTAGTGATCGCCGAAGCCCATCCAAAAGCGGATGCTGTTCGCGTCGATGTTCTTCGACAGCGAATGCAGCTCGTCATGGCCGGTCAGATAGACCGGGCGCTTACCGACGACGGGGAAATCATAGTCCCATCGCTCGGCGTGAACAGCCTTCTCCACCCACTGGCGATCGATCCAGGTCCACACCTTCTTGAACTCACGGAAGTTGATCTCCGGGTCGAAGTTCGTCGCGAACCAGCGCCCGTGGCTGCCGGCGTTGACGTCGAGGATGTCGATCGTGTCGATCTTGTCGAAATGATGTTTCACGGCAAGCGCGGCGTAAGCGTTCACGACGCCGGGATCGAAGCCGACGCCGAGGATGGCGTTGATGCCCTTGGCCTTGCAGCGCTCTTTGCGCTTCCATTCGTAGTTCGCGTACCACGGCGGATCCTCGCAAACCTTGTCCGGATCTTCGTGAATGGCGGTGTCGAGGTAATCCACGCCGGCCTTGAGGCAGGCTTCCAGGACGGACATGTTCAGGAACGAGGTGCCGAGATTAAGGACCATCTCGGACTTTGTGTCCTTGATCAATTTTGCAAGCGCGTCGACGTCGGTGGCATCAACCTGGCGCGAATAGATCTTTTTGGACGCGTCCTTGATGTTCTTTTTGCGTTTGACGCTCTCGATAATTTTGTCGCACTTCTCGACGGTGCGGGAGGCGATGCAGATATCGCCCAGGACGTCATTGTTCTGCGCGGCCTTGTGCGCCGCGACATGGGCAACGCCACCGGCGCCGATGATCATCAGGTTCTTTTTCACTGGATACCACCTCCTCAGGTTGAGTACGACACGAAGTCTTCGTAACCAAATCGCTTCACGACTTCCACGTGTCCGTCGAGCCGGCGCACGACGACCGCGGGAAGCGGAACGCCATTGAACCAGTTCTTCTTGACCATGGAGTAGCCCGACGTGTCGGCGAACGGGATGAGATCGCCGACTTCAAGCTTTCGTGGAAACCGATAGGAACCGAACACGTCGCCGGCAAGGCAGGTGCGCCCGGCGATCGTGTAGGGATGGGCGCCCGCGTCGGGCAGTCCCAGCTTCGCGTTCTGACGATAAATGAGGAGGTCCAGCATGTGCGTCTCGACGGCGCTGTCAACGATGGCAATGTCGGCTTCGTTCTTCACGACGTCCAGAACCTTCGTGACGAGATAGCCGGTACCGGTGATAGAGGCTTCGCCCGGTTCCAGATAAACCTGAACCCCGAAGCGCCGGGAAAATTCGGACAAGACGTCGCAGAAACCGTCCAGCGGATAGCCATCCTTGGTGAAATAGACGCCGCCGCCCAGGCTCACCCAGGCGAGCTTTTCGATGAGCGGCGCGAACCTGTCGCTGATGTGTTTAACGAGGGCGGTGAAGCTCGCCAGGTCATCGTTCTCACAGTTGCAATGGAACATGGCTCCATTGATGAGCGGCGCGACTTCCATCACGGCACCGAGATCGATTGATCCGAGACGGCACTGCTTGCGCGCCGGATCGGCCAGATCAAAATGAGAATGCGAGATGCCGGGATTCACGCGCAACCCGACGGGGAGATGCTTCACTTTCGAATGGAACCGCTTCAGCTGGGAAATAGAATTGAAAATGAATTTCGACGCATGCGGGAGAATCGCGTCGATGTCCTCGTCGGCGTAGGCGACGCTGTAGGCGTGCGTTTCCTTTCCGAACTTCTCGGCGCCGAGGCGCGCCTCATAGGCCGAGCTGCTCGTCGTTCCATCCATGAACTCGCGCATCACCGGAAAAACGGACCAGCTTGAAAAGCATTTAAGCGCGAGCACGGACTTCGCTCCGGAGCGCGCGCGAACGCTTTCGATGCGACGCATGTTCCGGAGGAGCGAGGGCTCGTCAATCAGGTAATAGGGTGTGGGAAGCGTTCCACGGTGTTCTTCCATGAACGACTGGATGTCCACTTCGGCGACGACTTGGCTCAACGTTTTCACGGCGGGTATTATTTCACGTTTTCGATTTTTAGAGAAGGTTGTTCTTCGTCGGAAAAAAGATTTTTTGCGCAGGAAGGCCCGGGCACGGGTTTCCGAGACGCGAAAAGCCTCATTCTGGCGGTGGGAGCGGCGGGTGAGGAGCGGAAGAAGCGGGAGAGGGAGAAAGAAAACGCGGAACGGAGACCTCGGGCCTCCGTTCCGCGAAAGAGGCTATTTCTTCGCGGCCTTCGCGGCGGCCTGGCGGGCTTTCTTCTCGGCGAGCTTCACTTTGGCCCGGGCGGTGGTGGAAATACCGCGCTTGTGACGCTCCTCGAGGGAGTAGCGGTTCTTGCGGCGGCTCTGGAGCTGCTTCTTGCGACGGATTCGTGATTCAGATGCCATAAGGCGTATTTCCTCCGGGAAAAGATTTGAAACCGTAAAACTAATGGCGGCTCTTGTCAACGGTGTGGGCCTCAAATCGGCCCTCATTTCGCCCGATTCCCGCCGGTCGCGACGCGGATTCTCGCCTCGAATCATCTTTTTCCGTCGACAGGGGAATCGATATTCCCTTCCACAACACGTGCCGTCCGACGGAAAAGCGCTAACACGGCACGACTTCCGTCACACCGACCGTTGTCACACTTCCCAAGATGACAAATCAGAGACAAGGTTGTGTCAGAGCACCGGCAGCAAGGAGGCGTTATGCGAAAGACAATTCTCTGGTTGGCGGCAGCAATGATGACCGGCTCAGTCTGGGCCGATGTGTGCAGCGACCTCACCACTCAATACGGAATCCTGTTAACGAGGCTTCAGCAGGACACCCAGGGCGCGCTCAGCGTGACCACGGACCCGGCTGAACAGGACGCCATCCGCGCAAGCTTCGAGGCCCAGAAAGCCTCGCTGATCGCGGAACGGGACAGCGCCCTCGCGTCTTCCAACTGCCTGAACAACACGCCACCCGCACCCACACCCACGCCATCACCAACCCCTTCACCGACACCGGAACCGAATCCGGGACCGGATCCGGTAACCGGCCCTGGTGATGGAGGCGTCACGCCGCCCACGGACCCGGGCTCGGACCCGACCACGGGACCCGGCAACGACCAGGCGTGCAAGGACTTGATGGACCAGGTCAAAACAGAAGCGCAGGCAAAAGCCGCCTCGGGTGGACGGAAAGCAGCAGTGGCTTACATCCGGTCCCGGCGAGCCGAACTCAAGGCGCTCTGCGGCGGAGACGGCTACGGCCGCTGCCACCGCAAGGACAAGAACGAGGACGAAAAGAAAGGCGGACGCGACGAGCACCACGACCGGTGCGAGAAGCCCGAGACACCAAAAGAAACGCCGAAGTGCGAGCCGAAACCCGAACCGAAACGCGATAGCCACGAGAAACCCAGCTGCACCGCGAAACCCAAATCGGGATGGAAGCACTAACGGCCACCACGCCCGCAAGACGTCGGAGAAACCCCGGGGACAAACGCCCCCGGGGTTTTTCTCTTGGTCGAATGCTTGGTTTCCTGGCGCTCCTGATTCTCCCAGCCACCGCCCGCGCCGCCAAAGTCCCTCTGGAACGGCCGTTCATGATAGAGGTCACCAGCGGCACGGAAAAAACGAAAGTGGAAGCCGACGAAATCCGCGGACGAATCTGGGTCAACTTCTCGAAGATCGCACCCTTTCTGGGCGCCAGACGTCGTGAAGCCGACGGCGGAGAGCTCTGGGAATTTCCCGCGCACCAGATCCTGTTCTGGAAAGATCTCTCGACATTCCGCATCCGCAACACCGGCAAGAAAGCCTGGAGCAGCCAGTCATTCGAACGGAACATGTTCTACGACGGCGCGTCGGCCATGGTGCCGCTGTCGTCCCTCCCCGCGCTGTGCCGGCGAAGCTTCTCGTACCACCGGCAGAAGGATCGCCTGACCGTCGACGATGTGGCGGAGAGCGCCCATGGACGGCGCGTCTCCGCCCGCCACCAGCGCCAGGACGGAAATGACTGGGTGTCGCTGGAGGACGCGGCGAACGCGCTGGGCATCGTCATGTTCAAGACGCAGTCGAATCAATTCCGGCTGGTGATGCCGGACTTCTCCATTCTCGAGCTCCGCACGGGGGACAACACGGTTTTCCAGCGCAATTCGCCCTACGCCCGCCTCCCCGACCCGATGCTTCTCTTCGACGGCAGCCCATTCCTGACGACGCGCGCACTCCGGATTCTTCTCGGCACGGATCTACAGTGGGACGCCGCCGACGGCAGCCTGATCGTCCCGGCGCGCTACGGCCGCATCGCTCAGGCGGCGCCGTCGATCAACAAGCTTTCCTACCGCGGGTATGCCGCGGAACCGTTTTCGATGAAGGCGGAGGAAATCTCCACGTTCTACCAGGAGCCGATGCCCGTGTTCGCCGCGGACCACGCCGAGGTCTATGAGTCGGTGCGCGACCTGCTGACCGACGAGCCCATCCATCACCGATCGAGCGTCGCCGACCGCGTGAGCGGCAATGCCGTTCTCTCTCTCAACGGAAACACCGGAGGCATTCCCTTCAGCGGCCGAGGCGCGTTCGAAAAGATCGGCGACAAGACCCACGTCGTGAACGGATCCGTCCGGTGGGGATTTCCGGTTCTTCAAGTCGAGGGCGGACGCCAGTACCTGACTTTCGGCGGACTGAACAACCAGTTCAACGTCATCGACGGCGTCACCGTGTCTCACTCGAACGATCATTTCGGCGACGGGGACATGAATCCCGAGCTCTCTTTCAAAGCCGGATACGGACAACACGATTTTTCGATTTACCTCTCCACCGCCGAGTTCAGCCAGACCGTTCGCATGAAACAGAAATTCATTACGGCGGGAGCGGATGGCGAATGGGAACCCGCGAATGGCCAGCGCTTCTCCGCGCGGATCAACCACTATTCGATCGACAACGAGGAACTCGGCGTGGATTCCTCTTTCTTCGACGAGTCCCTGCTGAAGGAAATTTTCGGAGATGACTTCGTGGTCGCGGTCGAGAAGGAGGAATCCGCGGCCCTCACGCGCTCAATTCTTTCGCACCACCACGACACCACGCTCTTCAACGCGGTCTACGATGCGGGGCGGCTTCTCCAGTTGTCCAGCTCCGTCGGCCTCAGCCGCTACACGGGCGACCATGGAACGGTCTATGACACGGATTCGCTCGGCCGGATCGTCGCCGGAAGCCAGAAGCGCCGGCTCGACGTCAGTTTCGAGCGTTCGGGCGCCAATTACCGGGCATTGGGCGATCCGTCGCGCTACCAGGCCCGGAAGATTTTCCGGATTGCTCCGTCGTACGAAATCGCAAGGCCATGGCGGGTTCTGGGAGAGTTTCGCCGCGAAGACAGCGGCGCGCTGAAAAAACAGGGCGGCGTGCCCTACACCAACAAGTACGCGGCGTTCACGAATCTCCTCACCTACCGTCCCGGCACGATTCGTGCGACGCTCACCGACTACGACTCCTCGCTCTATGGCGGGCGACGGTCCGGGGATGTGAACCTCACGAAGAACATCGGACGGGATTCCGCAGAACTGGGCGGCGAAGCCAGCGTGAACCGGCTCGCGAACGGATCCATTTTCCGGCGCTCCAGAACCGCTCGCGCCGGCTACCAGATTCTCCGCCCAGGCAAACGTCTCTCTCTTGGTCAGGAATTCACGTGGCATGACTATCCGGCCGCGTTCGTTCACCGCCGTGAGACACAGAGCACGTTCCTGACGGAAATCGCGCACTGGCGCGCGCTCATGCAATACGGCCAGGCGCCGAGAAGCTATCTGTCGACCGACGTCATCCACACCGGTCTCGTGTCGGCGGGCCGTCGCCTGTCCGATTCCCGCCTCCTGAACGTTTTCTACTCCGCCGCCAGCGAGCGGGCCAACCTCAGCCACCCGTCGGCATGGCGTTCGGGCATCGAACTCGTCACGACTTTCGAATAGAAGGGCCCGCTTAACTCCCGCCTGTGACGTTTCAATGACAATTTGGCGCAATTCATGAGAGAACTGAATTGGGGAACATTTCAACTTTACCGTCGATAAACAGGCGCGATTCCTCGAAAAGTAACGTTCGTCACACACCTTTGTCACCTTTACATCAACGGAAATACGCCTTACATCTCGGGCATGAGATACGAACAAACGAAGTCGGTTGCGCTCTCCCTCGCGTTGATACTGGTCTCCCAGGTTGCCCGGGCCGCCGTACCGCCTTCGGAACAAACACCGGCAAGCCAGCTCTGGCAAAAGGTCAGCGAAGCGGCTGACAAGAACATCCTCTCGGACGAAACGTCCAAACTGATGGACGAATTCTCCAAATCCTTTTCTTCCAACCCGCTGGCCGACCGCGTGGACTACATGCGCGCCGAGCGTCTGTTCAAAGACGGCAAGTTTGAGAAAGCGGCCGTGTCGTTCGAGCGCTTCGCCCGTGAACACGCGAAAAGCGACCTGGCCGACAGCGCCCAGTTCCGTCTGGGCGAGTGCTACCACAACATGGGCGTCTTTCTGTCGGCCCATGCGTCGTGGGACAAGCTGATCAATGAACACAAGGGCTCCGCGCTGTATCCGTCGGCGCTTGAAAACGTCGCGATGCTCGACATGCGCGCCAAGGAATGGGGACGCGCCGATGAACTCCTCGAGCGCCTGAATCGCGAATTCCCGCAGATCGGTTCATCAGAGCGCGTCCGCGAGAACCGCGGCGTCGTGAAATATTTCCTCGGAGAATTCGCCGACAGCGCCAGCCAGCTGCAGGGTTCCGCCTCCGATCGCGGCGCCTTCTATCACGGCCTGTCGCTTTTCTCCCTTCGTCTCTTTGAAGACACTGCCGCCGCCCTGAAAGGCGCCGCCACCGCCGGCGCGCCGTTCGGAGAAATCTCCGCGTTCCTGAAAGCGGAAAGCTTTTTCCAGAAAAAGAACTACAACCTCGCCTCGAGCGAGTTCTCTGATTTCGCGAAGAAGAATCCGGCCAGCGCGCTGGTTCCCTTCGCAACGGTTCGCCGCGCCGCGGCGGCTCTCCTCACCGGAGAGAAAGACGAAGCGATCCGCCTGGCGGACGCCGTCGGTGAGAAGGCGTCCCTCGACGCCCGCGTGAACGCCCTCTTCATCAAAGGCGTGGCCCTGAACGAACTGGGCAAGTATGACGCCGCGACGAAGCCGCTGAATGAAGTGGCGGCGCGCGCCGAGTTTCCCGATCTCGCCGCGGCGGCGCTGGTGCGCCTCGCTTGGGCGCACAAGAAGGCCGGCAACATCGCGGCCATGAACGCGGATCTGAAAGCCGTCGACGAACGGTATCCGTCGTCGAAGCAGGTCCCTTTCGCCCGGTTCCTGGCAGGAGCCCAGAATTTCGAGACCGCCAAATGGGAAGATGCCGGAGTTCAGTTTGAATCCGCCATCATCGGTCATCCCTACACGCCGCTGTCTGAAGCCGCGCTGGCCCTCATGACGGTCAGCTACGCCCGCGCCGGCCGCAACGACCAGCTGATGACCTCGGCCAATGCCGCGGTAAAGCTGTTCGAGAAGAACTTTTCCACCGAGAGCAATTACTGGCGCGCGCAGTCCTATTTCTTCGTCGGCAAAGCCTTCTATGATTCGGGCCGCCACAAGGAAGCCCTGCCTTTCTTCGATCGCATCGCGCAGCGATACTCCGATCATCCGCTCGCCACGAAGGCGGAACTGATGGACGCGTGGTGTCAGGCGGAAACCGGCGCGTACGAAAAAGCCCGCACGCAGGCGCAGGCGCTCCTCGACAACCCGAAAACCGACAAGGACCTCCGCTCGTCGGCCGCCTTCCTTCGCGCCTCGACCTGGTTCAACGCGAAGGACTACGACAAGGCGCTCGTCGCGTTCGCGGACTTCCTCAAGGAATTCCCGGCGGACAACGCCGCGCCCCGCGCCAAGTACCTCACGGGCCTCGGATACTTCCAGAAAAAGGTATTCGGCTCGGCGATCGAGGAATGGCAGGCGCTCATCACCAAGTATCCGAACGACCCGCTGTCGCAGGACGCTTACCTGCACGTCGGAGATCTTTATTTCCGGTCAGGCGATTACACGAAAGCCTCCGCCTTTTTGAAGACCTTCCGCGAGAAGTGGCCGACGTCCAAACTGGCGCGCGTGGCCATGTGGCAGGAACTGCAGGCCCATTTCAATGCGAAGGACGACGAAGCGCTTCTCGCGCTGTACCCTGCGTACCTGAAGTCCTACCCCGACGCGCCTAACGCCGCTGACGCGCGGAACCAGGAAGAACTCGTGTACTACCGCCGGGGCGCCAATGGCGATCCGGAAAAGCTGACCGAGTTCCTGGGCCGCTATCCCAAGAGTCCCTTCGCGTCCGCGGCCCGCTTTAAGTTGGGCGACATGGCCATTCAGCAGAAGGCCTGGAACCGCGCCATCTCGGAGATGGAACAGTTCGTCCGCGATTACTCCGACGACAAGCTGCTCGTTGAAGCGCTCTACGGCCTTGCCGTCGCCTATGAAAATTCGCAGCAGCCGGACAAAGCCGTGGTCCAGTACCGCCACATCATGGAAACGTTCGCGGGCAAACCCGGCGCTGTGGACGCCGCGTTCCGTCTGGGAAGCATTCACTTCAAAGCGGAACGCTACAAAGAGGCGCTCGACGTGTTCCGCTTCGCGGCGACCCGCAAGCTGACGCCCGAACTGACCGCCAGCGTGCAGTACAACATCGCGCTCAGCGCCGAAAACCTGGGCCTCTACGAAGAAGCCGCCACGGCCTACAACAAGTTCGCGAAAGCGACGAAAGACGCCCATCAACGCCGGGACGCCTACATGTCGGCCGGTCTTCTTCTGAAGAAAGCCGAGCAGCACGCGAAATCCGCGGAACAGTTTGAAGCCGTGCTGAAAGATCCCGGAACGCCCGAGATGGAAATCCAGGCCACGAGCCTTCTGGCCGAATCCTTCCGTGCCCGCGGCAACCAGACCCAGGCAATCAAGACCTACGAACGGCTGATCGCCGCGGAACCGGCGGGATCCGATCTCCGGCTCGCGGGCCTGGCCCAGCTCGCCTACATGCTGGAACAGACCAAGGATTTGCGTCGCGCGTCGCAGGTGTACGAGAAGATCGCGATTTCTGACGGAAAGGCCGAGTGGGTTAACGCGGCCAAGCAGCGGATGGATTTGCTCGCGAAGAACGTCGATCCGGCGCCCTGACGCCGGCCGACCAACAAAGGAGACTGGTATGAATACGTTCGGAATCGCACAAGCCTTTCAAAGCTGGCACAGCGGCCTGGTCATCGGGATCATGGGCGTGATGTCGGTCTACCTCGTGGCGCTCATCATCGTGCGTCTCGCGTTCTTCAAGAAAATCTCGGTCGACTCGCAGGAGCTTCTCGAAGGCGCCCGCAACGCGCTGTTGAAGAACGATCCGCGGTCGCTGGCGACCATCCGCGGGCAGCGTCCGTCTGACCCGCCGATCCGCATCCTGATCTCCGCCGGCCTCTCGCATCCGGAGCTCGATGCCTCTGAACTCTCCGAGGTTCTCGCGGTCACGAGAATGCGCCAGACCGAACGGCTGATGCAGGGCCTCCCGGTCTTCGGGACGATGTCGGCCATCGCGCCGTTCATCGGGCTTCTGGGAACCGTCATCGGTATCGTCGAATCCTTTAACAGCCTCGCCGCTTCCGGCGCGGCCGGACCCAATGTGGTCGCGGCCGGCGTCGCCACGGCGCTCTGGGCCACCGCCGCCGGTCTCGTGGTCGCCATTCCCTCCGTGGTCGCGTACAACATGTTCCGCGGCAAGGCGAAGGCCATCATCACCGACATGGAAGTGGTGAGCCGTGAAATCCTCGTCCTCTTCCGCGTCGAGCGCGGCGCGCGCCTCAAGGCCGTGGCTTAAGGAATCTGGGAAACCGGGAGACCACCATGGAAAACATCGAAGACGACGACATCAGCACCATCAACATCGCGCCGCTCGTCGACGTGTGCCTGGTTCTCCTGCTCGTGTTCATGGTGACCATGCCGCTCTCGGCGCTCTACGGCGTGACCGTGAAGACCGATGACCTGGCGAAACATGGACTCACGACGCCCCAGGAACATGTGATGGTTCACCTTCACTCGAAAGGAATCTTTATCGAAGACGAAAAGCGCCACGAGCAGCCGGTGGCCTATGAAGAATTCGGAACCATCATGCGCCAGATGATCCAGCTGTCCTCCACCCGCACCGTGATGCTCCAGATCGATCCCGAGGTCCCGCACGGCCAGACGGTCTGGGCGCTGGACCTGGCGAAACAGAACGGCGCTTCCGATATTTCGATCCTCGAAGGAGGCGCGTCATGAACGCCCAGCTCGATCAAGAAGAAATGAGCGGCATCAACATCACGCCGCTCGTCGACGTCTGCCTCGTGCTTCTCCTTATCTTCATGGTCACGAGCTCCTACTTCAGCAAGAAGCTCATCTCCGTCACGGTTCCCGCGGCGGTGACGTCGCAGTCCGAAACGCGCGAGAACATCACGATCAGCCTGTCGCCGAAAGAAGGCTTCGCCCTGAACGAAGTGCCGCTCTCCAAATCCGCGCTGGCCACCGAACTCCGGCGTCTCATCAAGAAGTCCGGCATCAACTATGTGCTGATTCGCGCCGATGAGCGCGTGCCGGCCGGCCAGGTGGAAGAGCTCATGAAAATTTCAAAGAGTGCCGGAGCCGGACGCGTTGCGTTCGCCACGGTACCGAAGAGCTGATCATGCATATCGCCGAAGCCATTTTTGCTCACGCCTCACCCGTCCGGGAATCCCAGCCCTGGAACAGGGCCCTGACCTGGTCCGGCGGGGCGCACCTGTCTCTCATCGCTTTCCTTCTCCTGATGAAGATGAACCAGACGCCATTTCCGACGGCGATTCTCACCGAGGTCCACCTCGTCGAACGCCCGGTCATGGCCGCGAAAGCGGCGCCGGAGCCGGTGAAGCCGGCGACCGCCGTGGCGCCCGCGCTGACGAAAGGCACGTCTCCGGACAGCCAGATGTTGAAGAGCAAAGTTGAAATGAACGCGACCGGTGCCGCGCCGTTGGCCACTGGCCACACGGACGCCTCGGGCGAAAAGGCCAGCCCCGTCGCCGGATCCATTGCCCCTTTGTCGGGACCGATCGTGACGTCGGACACCCTGGGTTTTGTCGGCCGGAAAACCGGCGCGCTGGTCGAGCTGAGCAACCGCTCCGGCGGAGCGACCGGCGCCAACGCGATGCCCACGATGAAAGGATCCGCCAAAACGGCGGATCCGATCGCGCTGGGCAAGATGGGCGTGGATGAGCTCCGCAACCGCGAATCGTCCATCGGCGCGCCGCTCGTCAGTGAAAAAGTTTTGACAGGTGGCGTCGGCGCCATTGGCGGAAAGGGCCTCGCCGCCTCCACCGAAGCGGAAAAACGCCGCGCCGCGCTCGAGTCGCTGAAAGCCAACCCGCTCGATGACGACAAATGGGGAAAGAATAAGGGCCCGTTCAGCATGGAAGGCCCGCTCAAGTACCGGAAGATCGTCAAAATGGAATTGCCGCCGTACCCGCGCTGGGCCGAAGAGAAGGCCATCGAAGCGTCCGTCTCCATCCGTCTCTGGGTGGACGCGCGCGGCAAGGTCAAAGACAACATGTATCTCGAAAAGACCAGCGGCTACAGCGAGCTTGACCACGTCGCGATGGAAGCGCTGAAAGCCTTCGTGTTCGTTCCGATTCCCACGGAAGGCTCGCAGGAAGACGAGTGGGGCGTGGCCACATTCAAATTTGAGCTGAAGCACTAGGAGGATGTCGTGAACAAACGCGTCACCATGATTGCCTGCATCGCCCTCGCCCTCGGCGGAAACGCCCGCGCGAAGGAAATGAAAGGGGACGACATTTCGGACCTCCTCATCACCGGAGAAAACCGCCTCCGCGTGTCGGCGCCGCCCGTCGACGTCGCCTGGGCGCCGGAAATCTACCGGGACGTCGCGCCCGCCATGCGCGACGAGGCGCTGATCGCTTCGCTGAAAACGCCCACCGTTTCCGATCCGCCGCTCACCTTCCCGAAGAAGTCGGCGTCCACGAAGACCGCCTCGCCGTGGCTGCGCTCGGTTCTTCAGGCGCCGATCCTGACGATGGACATCAAGCCGTCCGCCGAGAAGAAGAAAGTGGACTGGGTTTTCCTTGTAAAGGACTCGAATGGACAGCCTTTCTATGAACGCCGCGAAAGCGGAAATCTGCCGGAGAAAATCGAGTGGGACGGGTTCGGAAAGGCCGGAACACCGCTCTCGGTGGGACGCGACTACGCCTACACGCTCTCGATCGTGGATGAAGCCGGCAATCCGCAGCGCCTTTCCGGGAAGCCCTTTGCGGTTCCCGCATTCCGTTATTCGAAAGGCGGCCAGATGGTCACGGCCGTCGAGCCGGAGATGCTGTTCGACGAGGCGGCCTCCGCGCGGCTCTCGAAGGACGGACAGCGCACGCTGACCGAAATCCAGGACACGCTCCGCAACCAGTTCAACAAGAAGATCGAAGTCATCGTGTACGAGCCGGACCAGAAGTTCGCGCTCGCTCGCTCCAACGCCGTCGCCCAGCGCCTCGTCGAGGCGTTCGAGTATGACGCGAGCCGCGTGGAAGCAAAAGCCGGAAAGCTGAAAGGCTCGGAGGGATATCGCCATGTTGAAATCATCGCGAAATAAGTTTGCCGCACTCGCACTGGCGCTGGCCGCCTTCGGCGCGCCCGCCTTCGCGGCGGGACCGATCGCCAGCATCACGATCCTCGGACTCTCCACGAACCCGTCTTTCACGGCGGGCGTCACGACCAACACACCAACGACGACCATCTACATCAACACGTTCGCCTCCGGCCCCTCGACCCCGGACGCGGGCCAGGCAGTACAATTGGAACTGCTGAGCGACGGCGTCGTAATCGACAATGGAATTCTGCCCAGCTCATTCACCACCACGGGCACCGGCCCGGTGAACGGTGGCAACGCCAGCCTTCCCATTACCTTCTTCAAGGCGGGCACGTCGATGCAGCTCCGCGCGACCGCAGGCACCGTCGTCCAGACGAGCCTTTCGTTCACGGTCGTTGCCGGCACGGCGAAGAAACTCGTCGTGATCGGCCCCGGCCAGACGCATTACCCGGGCACAAATCCCGCTTTGACGACGGGCGTTCGCGGGACCTTCACGTCCCAGGAACCGGGCCAGTCGTTTCCCGTGACCGTATTCCTGACCGACAATCAATTCAACAAGGTGGCGGGAAGTGACGTCATCGGCTTTACGTCCGGTGATCTCGTGAATCCGCCGGCGACCGGCGCTCTATCGGCCGGCAGCGGCGACTTCACGATGACCGTCACCGGCGCGCAGACCACCCGCACGCTCACCGCGACGGACGGCACCAACGGAACGGTGACGCCCGGAACGCTGGAGGTAACCACCGCTGGTCCGCCGGCCAAGGAAATCTTCCCGTTCCCAAGCCCTTTCAACCCGATGCAGCGGGACATCACGTTCCGCTTCCGCCTCAGCGATCCAAAGACCGCCGAGATCATCGTCCTCAATCTGTTCGGAGAAACGGTCTGGAGCCATGAAGTGTCGGCCGGGATCGGGTTCACCGATGTGACCTGGAACGGACGCAACGACCGGGGCGCTGTCGTCGCGGCAGGCGTGTACTACGTCCTGCTGAAAGTCGACGGCTCGCTCGAGTCGAAGAAGCGCTTTGGGGTGATCAAATGAACCGTAAACTAATCATCTCTGCCGCTCTCTGGTTCTCGATTCCACTGGCCGCACTGGCCGGCAATGACGCCGGACTTCCTGGAGAGTTCCTCGACTTCGGCGTCGGCGCCCGCGCGCTCGGAATGGGCAGCGCGTTTACCGCCGTTGCCAACGACGTCGACGCGCTCTACTGGAACCCGGCGGGGCTTGCGACCTTCCGCTCAAGCCAGGTGACGTTCCAGCAGGCGCCCATGCCGCTGCAAACGTCCTATCAATACCTGGGTTATGCTCAGCCGCTCTACGCGATGGGATCGATCGGTGTCGGCATCGTCAGCGTCGGATCGTCCGGCGTGGACCGCGTCGACGCGAACAATTCGGTGATCGGAACCTTCGACAGCCGCGAAACCGGCTATCTGGCCGCCTACGCCCACCGCTTCGGCGACAAGCTGAGCCTCGGGTCCACACTGAAGATGGTTCAGAAATCCATCGACGGACGTTCGGAAACGGGATTCGGCGCCGACGCGGGCGCCCTTTACCGGCCTTCGGAAACGCTCTCGTATGGCGTGATGCTCCGGAATCTCGTCGCGCCTTCCTATAACTACTCAACCGACAAGGAAACCTTCCCGACGGTTCTTCGCACCGGTATCGCCAAGCAGTGGCTGAATCAGCATCTCACCACCGCGCTCGATATCGACAAGACCATCGGAACCCCGCAGGGCTGGAAGTGGCATGCGGGCGTGGAAGGTTTCGCCGTCGACAACGTCTATCTCCGCGCGGGACTCGACGCGACTGAGATCACGAGCGGCATCGGCCTCAAGTGGCGCTCGCTCCAGTTCGACTACGGAATCGGCTTCCAGCAGCTGGGCACGGTGAACCGGTTCTCAGTGAAAATGGTCTTCGGCGGATACGAAGTCGACATGAAAGCCTCTCCTAAAGTCTTCTCGCCCGTCGGCCTCGTTCCCAAAACAACGTTCAAGGTTCGCACGACGCACCGTGACCGGATCGTGAAATGGATCATGACGATCCGCGATACCAAGGGCGATGTGGTCCAGACGTTCCAGGGCTTCGACGCGCCGCCAGACACAATGGAATGGGACGGCAAGGACGCGCAGGGCCGTGTCGTCGAAGCGGGACGCTACACCTACCGCATGATGATCACGGACGCCAAAAACCAGACGGAGAAGACGCCGCTGCGCACCGTTCGCATCATTGCGCCGACGCCGTTCGAAATCGAAGCGAAATAACCCGGTTCGTCAGGAGAAAGGGAGGCCGTGCCAACGCACGCCTCCCTTTTTCTTTTCTTGCGGAACGGGTCGTTCGCCGCGATAATTGAACCGCTCATGAATGCTCTCTACCGAATCTTTGGTTTTTCCCGGAAGCACCTCTCCTCTCTCGCCTTCATTCTCTTCCCGTTCCTCGTTCTGTGGTGGCTGGTTCCCCTGTGGTCCGGCATCACGCTCGGGAATGACTATACGGATTACAATCTTCCGCAGATGATCGAGCTCGTGTTCGCGCTGCGAACCGGAACCTTCGCTTTGTTCGTTCCGGGATTCGCCGGCGGTCAATGCTGGTCTGCGGTGACGTTTGGACAAATCACTCATCCCATTGCGCTGTGCGGGCTTCTTCCGGGTTTCGGAAGCGGACACGCGGTGGACTGGGTCACCCTGTTCCGCCTCGTCACGCTGGGCGTCGCGCATCTTTCTCTTTACCGCCTGCTTCGCCGGATGAACCTCCCGGCGATCGCGGCCTTCACTCTCTCCGCCGTCACGGTCTACAACCACCGCATGTTGGACGCCTTCCGCTACGGACCGTCGCTGGAATCCATCACGGGACATCTTTTTTTATGCGCCGCCATCGGTTTTCATTCGCTGAACCAGGGCCGTTGGAGGACGGCCCTCTGCATGGCCGGCGCCACCTACTGGGTGGTTTGCAGCGGACATCCACAGATGGCTTATTACAGCCTCATCGCGTCTGTCCTCTTCGCGGGTATATTTCCCTTTATCCGTGATGCGGTCATTCCCGACATGGCCGCGCTGCCCAGCCGGACGCTTTGGATTCACACAGGCCTTGCCATGGGAACCGGCGTGCTGCTCGCTTCGTCCTACGCATTTCCGTTCCTATTCGATTTCATGACCACAAACGCCGGGCGCGTTCACAACAATTACCCGTGGTCTCTCGCCTATGGCTCTTCCTTTCTGAACACGCTGGCCAGCTTCGTGGCGCCGCTTCGGGCCGACGTTCATACGGCGTTCGGCGGTTCCGTCTTTCCGCTGGTCGCGATGATGGGACCATTCGCCATTGTTCTCTCGGGCCGCCGCGTTCCGCGGTCCGTCGTTGTGGCGTGGTCGGCCGCGCTCATCGTTGTCCTGGCGGCGATGGGGGGCGTCACGCCGGTACACCGGATCCTCTGGACGGTTCTTCCCTTTGCTTCCTCCTTCCGCGTGGCGGGAAGAATCACGCTCGTGCTGCCATCTCTGTATCTCCTGATCCTGATCTGGTATTTCCATCCCACCACGCGCCGGATCGGCGACGGCCTGACCCGACACGTCTCCGGTGGAATCTGTCTGGCCCTTCTGGCACTTCCCCTGTTCTTTCCTGAAATAATCCCGGTCGGTGATTATGCTCCCGCCATTCTTCGAAACATTCCCGACTGGGGTCCGCCCACGATTTCCGCGCTGGGCCTTGTGGCCATGGCCCTCGTGTTGACCGAGCCTCTCTTCGACCACCACCGGGACACCTGGCTGATCATCGCGGTCGCCACGTGTGTTCAGATCTCGCTTGTGCTGAGCTGGGGGACCTGGATTACAACGAAACCCGCGCTCGCCACGTTCGACTCGACCCAAGCCCACCACCAAAAGGATTTTGCCTACCGAAGATTTCCCGGGATTTACATGGAAGACGCCTCGGTGCAGCGCTTTGATTCCCAGCCGCTCTCGATGCCGCTTGCGTCCCTGTGGACCAGATGGCTCGTGGCGAAGAACGACGATGAAGCGTTTCGTCTGGTCAACGACAGTGGCCGCACGGCCCTCGCGCTGGAGGGGCACGGCGCACCACTTCAGCCACGGAGCGTTCCAGGACAGGTCGCGCTGACCTACAGTTCCTACAACCGTTTCCAGTTTCACGTAGAGGGCGCAGCGGAGGGGAGCGTTCTGGTTTTTGCCCAGCCGCGGGTCCGGAACTGGCGCGCCTTCGTGAACGACATCCCCGTTCCCGTTTACCGGGCGGAGGCCTGCTTTCCCGCGATCGATATTCCGGCCGGAAACTGCGTCGTGGAGTGGCGGTATGTCAGTCCCGCGACCACCGCAGGCATGGCGGTGAGCTGCACCGTATTGGCGTTGATCGGGCTGGCGCTTGCCTGGAAGCGGAAACCACGCGTGGCCGGAATCGCGCTTGTGGTACTGGCAATTGTTGTTTTTTCTGGATGGAGGATGAGTCTCTACAACGGCGAGAATATCGGGATGGCTTATTCCTGGCGGGCGGCCGCGGTTTCGGGATAAGTCTCCGGCAGCATTTCAACGTTGTCTATCGCGTCGTCGGGGCCGTCCGTCTTTTTTTCGGTCCAGACATAGGTCCGGTTCCTGAGCTGGAACGCAGCCTGGAACCCGTCGGGGATCTGCGTTGCCTCGAGGTCCGCGGCCACGGCGTCCCGGGCGCCCAGAATCGCGAGGCATCCCACCATTTCTTCCGGCGTCACGCGCCCCAGCTTCACGTAGAGATCGACGCGTTCGGCGTCGCAGCGCACCACGTAGCCGCCGAGCGTTTCCCGATGGACAACTTCGGTCCCGGGACAGACGACCGTCACCGGCGCTCCGCGCTTCCACGTCACAACACCTTCGAGTTCTTCAGGCCCCACATCCAGGCCACGGTCTGACGAGGCGCAGTGCGCCGCGTGGAGGTTTCGCCGCGTCTCATCGGGATTCGTCATCCCGGAGGAGGGAATCATGCCACCGACGGCAAAGGCAAGATCGGGCTCAGGATTGAAACGGGCCCGTCCGACCGCCGGCGGTCTTAACGCGTGTTGAACAAGGCCGTAAGCCAGAACGACAGACAGGATGAAGATCCCGACGGCACGTATCACGCAACAGTCAGCGGCTTCTCAAGCGTCCGGATCTTCGCGACCTGCTCTGTGAAAAAGGGCGGAAGCGGCGCCGATATTTTCATCCGCGTGCCCGGCTCGGTCTCGAACTCGATCTCGCGCGCATGGAGAAGTATGCTGTCGAACGCTTTCTGAAAGCGCTGGTCTCCGTAAAGACGGTCTCCGGCCACGGGCGTCCCCGCATTGAACAGATGAACGCGGATCTGATGCCGGCGCCCCGTTTCCGGAAAAACATCCAGCAGTGTGTACGCAGGAAAACGCTCGG
>JAYTIE010000128.1:0-4553 GCA_043732015.1 Elusimicrobiota bacterium
TCTTGGACGGTAAGCGGCAAATCGCGGAGGGGCCGCTAGTCGAGCGAGAAGCGGCGCGTGGGAACGGCGCAGATGGTCAGGAAAAGGACAAGGGTCCAGTCGACGGCCTGCTTGAGAACGTTCATCTTCAGCGGAAAATCCCCCCTGCCGGCCTCCCGGATGCTGTGAGGAATGCCGCTTCCCCAGAGAATCGCCCACAGCGCGGTCAGCAACAGAAGAAGCGTGAATCCCGCGACGGCCTTCATGCTCCACGGGCCATCGGACAGGAGCTGAAGCAGGCCGGGGACCGTGAGGATGAGCAGAACCCGGCGGTATTCGCAGCTGCTGTTCAGGAAAAAAACCCCGCAATAGACGCTAACGCCCACCAGCAGCCAGGCCGCAGCGGCCGGTTCTATTCGGCCGGTCTGCAACTGGCTCCCGGCAAGCCACCCGAGGAGAGCTACCACCGGAACGGCGTAGAAAGCGTAGCGGGACGCCTGCGCGTACAGGCCCACCGCACGGAACCCGTTCATGGCACCAAAAACGATGTTATACCAGCCCGGATTTGGGGTGGCATCGATGATCTTGTGAAGGACACCGGGAACTGCCAGCACACCGCCGACGATGGCAATCACTGTACCGGAGAGGATCAGCCGCTCCCGCCAGGTCCGCTGAATGGCCAGGAGCCCCGGGAGCGAAAGCACCGGGAAATACTTTGCGGCCGCGCCCGGTCCAATGCCAACAACGAGAAGAATCCAGTTCAGCGGACTTTTCATCGACACGCCGATCGCCGCCACCGCGAGGCCAACGGTAATCGGAAGATCGAGATTGCACCGTTCAACGCCCAGAACCACAGCGGGCGACGCCATGACCAGGCCGGCCACCAGCAGCTCGAAAATACTGCGTGGCCGCAAAACGAGAGAACAGCCGATGGTAAAGAAGGTTACGAGAACGATCCCAACAGGATTCGTGTTCTCCCGGGTCAAATGAAGCGATCGCATGAAACTGAGCCAAACCGGAGAATAGGTATAGACCCGGTGCCACTCGTCGCAGGTGTTACGGTGATAGACGTCCTGCCCCAGCTCGGCGCATTCGGCGGAAGCGAACAGGAGGCGGAGGTCCGCGAAGCCCGGCTTCATGACCCGGAATCCGAAGTGGTAGAAGGCGTCGTTCCGGGCGAGCGACCCGTAGAGGAAGAGCAGGGCCCCCGCCAGCAGGACCGCCCGGACATATCGGGCGACGCTCTTGCGGATCATCGCAGCTTGAGGCGAACCGCGGTTTCGACATGGTCGGTGTGCGGGAAGAAATCCATCGGTTGAACATCCTTCACGCGATATTTCACCGACAGCAGGCGAAGGTCGCGCCCCAGCGACTCGGGGTTGCACGACACGTAATATAACCGGGGAACGGACCACTCGATCAGGGTTTTCACAAGATCGGCGTGGAGGCCGGCGCGGGGAGGATCGACGACCACCGTGGTGGAAACGGCCCGGTCGCCGATGGGCAGTTGCGGCGCGGCCTGCTCGGCCCGGCCCTCGATGAAGCGCGCGTTCGGAATTCCATTTTCCTTCGCGGTAAGCCACGCGTCCCGGATGGCGTCCTTGCTGATTTCCACGCCAATCACCTCATCGAAAGACGACGCCAGATTCAATCCGATGGCGCCGGATCCGCAATAGAGATCGATCAAGGTCTTCGAGGCGGAGCTGGCTCCGTCTTCCAGCGACCAGGACCGGATCAGGTCCACCATGCGCTCGGCCGCGTGCGTGTTTGTCTGCATGAACGATCCGGGCGTCACCGTGAAAGTAACACGGCCCAGTTTCTCGCGGATCGATCCGTTGCCCCAGTAAACCGTGCGATCTCCTACGCCCGCAACATCGGAGGCGCCGTCATAGGAGCTCCAGAGGAAGGTCGTGATCGGAATGCCTGACGCTTTCAAACGCTCTGCCAGCTCCGGCAGGTGCGGCGTCGTCGACTTCGCGACCAGATTCACGAGCCGCTCCCGCGTGTTCTTTCCCTCGCGAATCACGAGGTGCCGGAGATCGCCCTGCCCGTTTTTCCGGACGTACACGCCGATCTTGTGGTCATTCGCCCAACGGCCGACCTCGGCCAGGATCTTCTGGGTTTCCTCGGAAAGGAGCTGACATTCCGGCGTAGGGGTCACAATCGCGAACCGGCCGCGGGGATGAAGCCCCAGGTGAACCATGTTCTCCCCCTCGAAAACCACCGGGGTTCCGCGCACGGACTTCTCGCGGTTCAGGATGACCGTGTCCCGCTTGTCGCCGAACGAGTACTCCATCTTGTTCCGGTAAAAAATTGTCTGCCCCGACGGAAACGGCGGGTTCCAGCGCTCGACCTCGACGCCCTGGAGGAATTCGCGGATCTTCGCTCCCTTGTCCGCCACCTGGCTTTCGTAAGGAACATCCTGGCGGGAACATCCGCCGCACACACCGAAATGAGGACAGATCATTCAACCATCCGGCGCAGGTAAAGCGCCGCCTCCGCATTCGACGGGTCTATTTTAAGGACATCCTGAAACCAGCGCGCCGCTTCCTTCAAGTCGCCCCGGATGTACGCCGTCTTTCCCAGGTTCAGACGGGGATCCACGTAATGATCATCCAGCTCCGCCGCGCGTCGCCACTCGGGCGCCGCCGCTTCCGGCTGGCCCATGGTGAACAACGCGTTCGCGAGATTGTTGTGCGCCGGCGCCCGGGACCCATTGAGATCGATCACGGCCCGGAACGTGTAAATCGCCTTCTTTCCCATGTCTGCGTCCAGCGTTCCATCCACCCGCCGCATCTGCTTCGCATAAACGAAAGCCAGTTGCTCCAGCCGCGCGGGATCGCGTTCCTGCTGATGGTTCAAGGATTCGAGATCAGAAATCGCCTTCTCGGGATTCACCACGCGCTCATCGAAGAATCCTGGCGCGACCGCCGCCGCTTTCTCCCCGGAAAACTGCGACACGCGAATCCCACCAACCACCAGCAATGCCAGTGCGCCTGCCGCAGCAACGGATCGCGCGCCCGAAGGCAACGCGACGATTTCCGCATCTCCGCTCGCGTTGCGCGATGAAAAAAGACCCATCAACAGGAAGGAGGTCGCTTCAGAGATGCCGAACCGGAAATCCGCCGATGCCATGTTCTGAACAAATCCTGCCAGAGCGGCGACGCCGATCAACCGGAAAACGAGTTCCTCCTGCCGTCGAAACAAAAGAAGAAAGGACAGGAGAACGGCAAGAAGCGCCGCCAGCGCCAGCGGTCCGCCTTCCGCCAGCGTTTGCAGGTATTCGTTGTGGGCGTAATTCACGATCGACTGGCCGGCGGGCCATTTCGCTTTCAGGTCCTCGCCCGCGACGTCCCGCAGGTGGACATGGAAGGCGCCGAGGCCCACGCCTGTCGCGGGCGATTGCTTCCACATCTTTATGGTGTCCCGCCAGATCAACCCGTGCGCCTGATCGCGCTTGCCGATCGTTCCCACGCCGACCGCGCACAGAACGACCGCTACACCGGCCAGCAGCCGGACCTTTGGATACTTCGTTCCCATCAGGCCAAGCGCGACGGCCGAAACGCCCAAGGCCAGATACGCGGAACGCGTCTGCGTCAGCGCCAAGGCCAGCGCCTCAAGTCCCATCGCGACGGCGAGAAGCGCCCGTTCCGCGTTAGCCGTGGACATCCGCCAGGCGGCCAGCGCGAGAAACAGAGACGGCACAAGAAAGGCGGAGAAGAAAATGGGATTCCCGAACGCCCCGATGGGGCGGTCCATCTGCGGAACCAGCAGGGGACCCGCACCGCCGTTGTACTGAAGAACGCCGTAGAGGGACACCAGCGCGGCTGCCGCCGTCCACGACAACAGGAACCGCCGGACGTTTCGCCCCTCCAATGCGGACAGCGACATGGCGAAGAACGCTGCGACCGATGTCGCAACGCGTCCCACCTCGTGAAACGCAAGAGACCGGTCCGGGCTGAGCAAGGACAACGCCGCGGTGATGAGAAGCCACGCACCGACGGCGAAAGCCAGTTTTTTCTCAGGGCAGCCGGTTTCGCGGGAAAAGAAAGCGCGGAGCGAAACCGCGATCAGCATGGCGAGCAGGGAAAGCTCGAGCGCTTCGAGTTTCAGCCGGGAAACTTTTTGATCCGGGATGAAGGGGACAAGCAAGGCAACCGCGATGGCGGCATAGCCGGGCAGGCGGGACCAGAAACCGGGAGGCGAGACGGGTGTTGCAGGGCGGCGGGCCACCAGTCAGCCGGCGGCGATGAGTTTCGCTTTCAGGGCGGCCGGTACCCGAACCGGTTTCCACTCCCCGTTCACGAAAGGATGAAGCGTGTGGCCCTCTGCGATGCGGCGGCCCGTTTCCACGTCCACAATTTCGTAATCGAACACGATGGACGCGCCGCCCAGCTTCGAAATGCGGGTGATGACGCGAATCATGTCGTCATACCGCGCGGGTGAGAGGTAATTCACGTGGGCTTCGGAAACCGGCAAGCGCGTTTACTCGACGCTGACCACGGACAACCCGATCGACCTCACCCGCTATCAGGTTCTCAACTGCTACTCCGGCCGCGCTGGTCTCATCAATT
>JAYTIE010000129.1:0-4547 GCA_043732015.1 Elusimicrobiota bacterium
AGAAGTGCTTAGTAGGTGCCGGGAAGATACACGCGAATGACTTCGCGAACGAGCGACTCGGCCGCCATCTGCTGGATACGATCTGCGTCCAGCGCAATCAGATCCCGAAGACCCTCCATCCGGAGCTTGCCCGCGGAATCGAGAAGCTGGATGCCGCTCTCCGTCTGGAAATTGTCGAACATCCGCCGGCCGCCGATCGAGGCCGCGCTCGCCGTTTCCAGACGAAAGCAACGGTCGGCGATGACGCAAACGGCAATATGGACAAACCGGGGATCCATCTGGGCGATCGAGTAAAGGAAGGACGCCTGCTCGGCGATGCCGCGCGCCGTCGTTTCGTTGGTCATGCGGATCGCCTTATCGCTTCCCCCGTTCTTGCGGAAGAAGCTGTCGAAGGCACCGTGAAGCACCAGCGCATCGGCCCACATCCGGCCAAATTCTTCTCCCGTCGGAATGCGGTGGCCGTACAGCCGGCGCACCAGCGTTTCAATTCCCCAGGCGGACTGAACCGTGTTGGCGAGACCGTTGGGACGGCTGACCAACTCGCCTGTTTTCATCTCGCTGGCCAGATACTCGGAAAGTTTCCTGCCGAACTCGAGACTCTTCGCGCGGATGTCCAATTGGACGTCGAGTTTAGTGACATAGAATCCGTACCAGCCCAGGGGCCCCGTCAGCTGCTTGAGGTCATAAAATTCCTTCCCGCCCAACACCTGGACCGATCTCTTTCCCCGAAGAACATAGGCCTCGGCCCGCGCGGGCCCATTCAAGGGCGCGGCGACAGCCACGTACAGGCCGGCGGTCGACAACTGACGATTGGCCGCCGTCACGGCTTCGGCGACGCGTTCATTGCGGAGCGAAATGGATTCGGCTTCCTGGCCGGGCTTCCCTTCGTAGCGAACCGCGGAAGAGAGGTCGAGCATCGCCTTCGTGAGCGCGCCGGGGTTGATGAAAAGCGACGTTGATTGGGCAGCGGCGATGACCTTCTCGGTCGAGGATTGCAGGTCTCCCGAACCGGTGAGCGCCTTGCAGAAAGAATTGAGAGCGCCGTCACCGAACTCGCGCGCTGTGACCCGCTGCTCATTCGTCAGATTGGGCGTGGCAATGGCGTCGCGGCCGATCGCGATCGGCTCGGGCATGGAGTGGAAATCCGGAATGAGAATCGGCAGAGAGGCCCATTTGGGACCGATTCCTTCCGGGGCGTAGCCGACCCGGTCCGACACCTTCTTGAGTTCCGACGGCGAGTAGTCCGCTGGCTTCTCCGGCGTGACGTCCGCAACGGTGGCGACCGGAGAAACGGGTGCGGCCAGGAGTTTCTCTCCGGCGGAGAAGTCCACTTTTTCACGGCGAGTGGGCCTGGCGGATTCCGTCGGCGCCGGAGCGGCGGCGCCATCCGGCGGAAGCGCGAAAATTTTCTTGATCAGATCCACCGTAATGCCGCCGGCCCCGTCCACGGTCATGTAAATCGAGTAATAGCCGGCATCGATGGTTCCGGCTTTCATCGCCGAGATGATCTCTTTGGCCGTCAACGAATTTTTCTTTGTTCCGCGGGACATCGCCTTGATCTTCGGCATGAGCGCTTTCTGCGCGGGAAGCGTGAAATCCGTGAAGATGCCGTTCACCAGGTAACGGCCCTGACCGAAATCCTTGAGGGAGACCGGACAGCCATTCGCTGACACGGTCCGCTCCGGCTGGACAATCTTTCCGGTTGAAATGATGGCAGGGGTGAATATCAGGGCCTGGTCGCGGGCGACATCCCCGGTGTCGGCGGCAGGCGCCTGAGCGACCGGCGCATCAACCGCAGCGGGCGCCGCGGCGGTATCGAGGGCCGGTGCGACGGGAGCGGCAGGGGCTTTCCTGGGGCGCCGTTTGGTCCGCTCCACCTGGTGAATGGGTGAATTGCCTTCGGGGAGCGGCTGCTCCATCGGCATTTGCGCGGACGCCGGAGTCGCGTATAAAAACGCGATCAAAGCTGAAAACGCCCTGTAACGACGTGTAATTTCTTTCGTTTTTCCCATGTCTGACGCAGCGCGCGGCCTGCGGCGTCACCCAAAGGGTGTCTCATGAAAGCCTGAATTTCACGAGGGAATTAAGAAAAAATTCGCTACTTCTTAATCCGCTCTTAATCTCGCCTTAATCCTTTCTTAATCCCGGCGGCGCCAGTCGCTTTCAACATCCGACGCGTGGTGGCAGGCATCTTCGAGTGCGGTCCCTGGGACCGCATTGGGGCAGAGACAGGCGGACAGATTCCGGGCGCCCGCGACGGCGAGCCGGTCTGCGAAATTGGCGGGATCCAGGTTCTTGCTTCGCATGAAACCGGGGTCCTTGTCTTCATCCACCCGGACCGCTTTTTCAGCGAGACAAGGGCAGGAGGACTCTTCGAAGAACTGCCGGTCATCCAGCTTTTTGCCGATCCATTGAAGTGCGGCGCCCGGCTGAGAACGACAGATTTCGAGGTACTGATTGAAGGTTCCTGGCACCCATCGGGGCGTGGCCGTGGTGGAAGCGCTCGAGCTGGCAACCACGAACGGCTTTTCCTCAATGAGTTTTCCAACACCGTCATAGAGTCTCGATGCGACCGGAGGTCCCGCCTCCTCTTTATACGTCCACTCGAGATAGCGGCTCTGGGCGGGATTTTCGGGAACGTTCTGCTCGTTGGCGAGGCCTCTTCCGTGGCGATCAAAATAGCGGGCCTGTTTCACGTACAACGCATCTTTGTATTCACCGCACACGACGCTCGCCTTGACTTCGCCGTTGTCATAACGCTCAAAGAAGATTCCTTCCCCTTTCGCCTCGCAAAGGTCCTGACCGAAATCGCTCCACTTCCTGTCGTGGGCGGCCACGGCCGGATAAGCGCCGACAAGGGCGAGAACAGAAAGAAAAACGAGCGCCCTAAGAGAGGGACGGACGGAGAAGCGCATGGAGGCAGGAAGGCTCAGCAGTGACAGGCCTCGTAATAGGTGAAGTCTTTTTCGAGACGGTCGGCGATTGATTCGTCGAGCGGATAGATTTCCATCAATTCGCCGAAACGGTCCACGGCGAAAGCGCCTTCAGAAAATCCTTCCGGCGCGGTGGCGGTCGCCACCACTTCAAGACCCAGCCAGGTGAGTGTTTTCTGGAGCGTGGCCAGCTTGGCTTCCACGGCTTTCACGCGGACCGCATCGCCGACGAGAACCAGAACGTGGCACTTCTGACGGAAATCCCAGAGCTTCTTCGTCGAGCCATCGAATCCGGTGATGTCCACGTTCGGGACGAGTTTTCCTTTCTCAAGCATGGTCAATTGTTCCTCATTTGGACTTGTCTTCCCAGGTTTTCTCGATCAACGCTGCGCGCCACGGCAGTGCGTCTATCAAGGCGCGGCGCTCGGCTTCCGTCACGAAGCCGGCCAGCAGAACGACACCAATCAGCACGACGTTTCCCGCCGCCAGTTGAACCACCAGACCGACACCCGCCGTAAACCAGACGGCTATGGCGGCCAGGCCCAGCGCGAAGGGAATGATCAGGAACAAATGCCGGAGAACGCCGGGCGCTTCGTTTTTAAGAACAAAACCCATCAGGACAAACAACAACGCCTCGGAAATGACCGTTGCCGCGGCGGCGCCGTCCTGGGAATAGCGGGGAATCAGCCATAAATTGAGAATTCCATTCAGGAAGAGGCCCAGCGCGACCGACAGCAGAGCGGCCTTCCAGCGCCGTCCGGACACCAGCGTTGCGTTCATGAAGTTCATCGCAAATACCACCGGGAACCCCGCGACCAGGATACGAAGAGAAAAAATGGAGGGCTCGTAACCGCCGCCAAAGAAGAAGTGAATCAGAAAAGGTGAGAGGAGGAACAGGTTGCCGGCCAGAAGCGCCCCGAATCCGAAGGCGTACTTCATGCCACTTCCGAACGCGGTCTGAAAGACGTCGGGCCTCTCATCCTGATACCGCTCCAGCCGCGGCAGAAGCGCCGTTCCGCCCATGAGCGCGGCGACCGCCACGCCCTCGAAAATCCGGTAGGCCGCGTTGTAATGGCCGACTTCCACCTGCGTCCGCATCGCGGCCAGCATCAGGGTGTCCAGATAGCTGTAAAGATTGGACAGAACGAACCAGATGCCCATCGGCGCGCCCGCGGCCAGAAGGCCCCATAGGAACCGGAGATTGAACTGGAACAGGCTTTTCCCCAGCGGACCGCGAACGAGAAGCCATGCGAGGATGAGGTCCAGAAGGCGAACGACGACGAACGCTACGCACAGACCGTAGAGCCCGCCCCCCGCCTGAAGCGTCAACGCGCCCAGCACCAGAAGCATCCCGCGCTCCGCGCCAAGGCTGAGAAGCCCCCGTCCTGCCTGTTTGCCCGCCGACAAGGTCGCGCGGACGGCGTCCGTCATGGATTTGAAGACCTGGGAGGCCGCGATCAGATTGACGGCCTGAAGCGTCGGCGGGGAGGCGTCGATGAGCGGGACGGTCCGGTGAAGGATGAAGAAGAGCAGCGGGGCCGTAGCGGCCTTCCAGATCAGCGCGTGAAGGAGGTACCGGGCGCCGGATTCACTTTCTCGCGGGATCTCCCGAAC
>JAYTIE010000130.1:0-1640 GCA_043732015.1 Elusimicrobiota bacterium
GACGGGCGTCGGCAGCTGGAACGACTGGAGATCCGGCAGCTCGGCCAGGTGCTTCAGGCCAAACTGGCGTAGGAATTCCACGGTCGTTCCGTAAAGAAGCGGACGGCCGATGGTTTCCTTCCGGCCGACCACCTTCACAAGGCGCCGTTCCAGAAGCGTTTCCATGACGCCGCTGGCTTCCACGCCGCGGATCTGTTCGATCTCACCGCGGGTGATGGGTTGCTTGTAGGCGATGATCGCGAGCGTCTCCAGCGCGGACGGCGAGAGTTTCACCGTGAGGCGTTCTTTGTAGAGGCGGCGGATGTAAGAGGACATGTCCGGCCGGGTCGAGATCTGGTAGCCGCCGGCGACAGGGACAACGCGGAGGGCCGATCCCACCTGGTCGTATTGGGCGCCGATCTCGGTGATGAGTTCCCTGATGGTGTCGACGTCCGGATTTTTGTCTTCGATGACTTCCGAAATTTCGATTTCGGTCAGCGCATGGTCCGTCATGTAGAGCAAGGATTCGATGACGCGCTTGGCCTGTTCTCTTTCCATTTTAATTCCCCTGGGTGTCCGGCGCGGCGGCGACAGGAGCGGCGGCCGGGGCGGACATCATTTCGATCTCGGAGTCGGTGACACGAGCGATTTGAATCTCTCCAAAATTGGCGGGCTGCGCCACGCGGACCTGCTTCAGGCGAATCAGCTCGAGCAGCGCCAGGAATGTGACGACGAGCGTCTTGCGGGTGTGCGTGGCGGGAAAGAGCTCGCTGAAGGCGACGGACGGCCGCTCGCTCAAAACGTCCAGAATTTCGCGGATCCGGACTTCGACGCCGATTTCTTCGAAAAGGATTTCGCGGACCCCGACTTCGGCGGTTTCCAGCACATTGCGGAACGCCTCCATGAGCTTCGGCATTTCGAGGTCCAGGATCTGGTCCTCTTTGCCGAACATGGGCGCGCCCCGGTAGAAAACGTCCCGGTGAACATCGTAGTTGTAGCCCAGATAGCGGGCGGCTTCTTTCACCTTCTGGTACTCGAGAAGCTTCTGCACGAGCTCTTCACGCGGGTCCGGTCCCTCGCCTTCGACAGTGGTGTCGACCGGCAGCAGCGTGCGCGCCTTGATCTGCATCAGCGTCGCAGCCATGACCAGAAACTCGCCGGCGACGTTCAGATTCAGGTCCTTCAGGAAATCTATGTACTTCAGGTACTCGGTGGTAATTTCCGAGATCGGAATATCGTAGATGTCCAGATCGTCTTTCTGGATCAGGTGGAGAAGGAGGTCGAGCGGCCCTTCAAAGATATTGATTTTAACTTGGTAGGCCATGGGTTGGTGAACGGGATTGTATCAGCGCCAGCCAAAAGGTGTCAAACAAACTCCGTCGGAGTTCAGGGTTATTTTCCGATCCGGGAGAGAATGTCGCGTTTCACGGTCTTCTCAAAAGAGAGTTTCGTCAGGGCGGACTCGGCGTCCGAAACGCTTTCCCGCCCGAAAAGGGCGACCAGCCGGGACGAGATCCGCTGGTCCGCCCTTCCCCCGTCGGTCCAGGCGATGGCGCCGACCGTCTCCCCGTCCCATGCCGGGTGAAACAGGCGCAGCGCTTTCCATTCCGCCAGCAACGTCATCGCGGCCGCGGGATTGTCTTCCCGGAGAAGCAGTTCCA
>JAYTIE010000131.1:0-4506 GCA_043732015.1 Elusimicrobiota bacterium
GGTCTGCGTATTTTTTATCGATGATATCCAGGTCGTGAGGCCGGCTGAGATTGGATCTTCCGAACTCATTCGGGCTAAGGCCGCTGCCCTCGGATGCCACATTGAGGAATATCAGTTGGAAGCACAGTTCCGGTGCGCGGGTTCCGAAGGGTTCGTGAACTGGGTGGACAACACGCTCGAAGTCCGAAAAACGGCGAACACTTTGTGGCGCACGGACGAGAAGTTTGAGTTTCGGGTGTTCGACTCAGCGCTTGAGCTTGAAAAAGCCATTCGACGGAAGGTGGCGGAAGGTTCATCTGCCCGGATGACAGCAGGATATTGTTGGCCGTGGTCCAAGCCCAAGGAAGATCGCACGTTGGAGGCCGACGTGGTGATAGGCGACTACCGGCGCCCATGGAACGCTCGCCCGGATTCTGGCCGATTGGCGAAAGGAATTCCGAATGCATCGTTGTGGGCCACCCTGCCGGGCGGCATCGATCAGGTTGGATGCGTCTACACGGCACAAGGTTTTGAGTTGGACTACGTTGGCGTCATCGTGGCGGACGATCTCATCTACGATTTTGGGAAAGCAAGCTGGGTCGGTGTCCGCGAGAAGTCAAAGGACCGAGCGGTGCGAACGTCTCGGGACCGGTTCCTTGATCTCATAAAGAGCACCTATCGCGTGTTGTTAACACGAGGCCTGAAGGGTTGCTACGTCTACTTCATGGACGAGGACACCCGTAAGTTCGTGACCAGCCGTATCGAAGGCCAATCACAGGCGTTAGCCCAGCCAACGGAGACCGCTCTTGTTTTGACGGACGAGCCCGCCGAGAAACTTCGGTATGTCCGGTTTCTCCCTGTTTATTCTCTCGCTGCAGCCGCTGGAGGTTTCAGTGAAGAGCAGGCCGTTCTGCCGCTCGGTTGGACTGAAATAAATCTCCCGATAAAGCTTTCGAAGGAATTGTTTGTGGCCAAAGTCATCGGGGCGTCGATGGAGCCAACAATCCCAAACGGTTCTTATTGCATTTTCCGTGCCAACCCTGCGGGCTCGCGCGAGGGGAAAGTTGTTCTTGTTGAATCCCGTCTGGTGGCAGACCCGGAAACAAGTTCCGCCTTCACCGTTAAGCGCTATCACAGCGAGAAAGAATTTTTCGACGACGGAACCTGGCGGCACAAGCGGATCACATTAACGCCGGACAACTCGGACTTCCAACCGATTACTTTGGAAAAGGTGGACGCACACTTGTTCAAGGTTTCAGCAGAATTTGTCTGTACGATCTAATTCCCACTTCAAAAAATTCTAATGGAGGACATAACCCCATGCGTCTGACGATCACCGCGGCCTGTCTCGCTCTTCTCGGCGCCACTTCCGCTCTGGCCGGCGGCGGGTTCGGCCTCGCGTCTGGCGTCGCGAAACAGCACGCGCGAACCGCTCGTCCGGCGGTCGCGGCTTCCACGCCGACCGTGACTGTTCCGGCGTGTACCGACGCTCCGCTGAGCGTGTCGTTGATTGATCCGGCCCTGCCGTTTCACATCGAACCGCTGGGGCACCTGGCCCCGTCTCCGCACACCTTTCCCACGGACCACACCTACTTTCAGATGAACAAATCGACGTCCGACACGTCGTCGTTTTCCATCTATGCCCCCGCGGACATCACCATCACCGCCGTCGTGGCCACGACGCTCCTCAACGCCGTGCCGCCGACCACGGATTATGGATTTGATTTCGTGCCCTGCCCCGGCCTGCTGGGCCGGACGGGCCACATCCGCACCCTCAGCCCGGACGTTCTGAGCGCCATCGGCCCGATCACCGACTGCACGGACTCCGGCGGAATCCGGACCTGTACGAAGAACGTGTCGGTTCCCGAACCGGCCGGCCATGTGGTGGGAACGCAGACGGGCGTGGCGGGGAATACCATCGTCGGGATGGACTTCGGGCTGTTCGACTTCAACAAACCCGCGCTCGCCTTTCTTTCTCCGGAACGGCGGTCCGACTATCAGAATCACATCGTCTGTCCGTACGACTCTTTCCAGGAACCTCTCCGGTCCAACCTGGAGGCGCGCTTCGCGCGTTACGACGGCGCGCCCCGGACGACGCCGCCGCTCTGCGGAACGGCCATGCAGGACCTGGCCAGCACGGCGCAGGGGAACTGGTACCTGAAGGGAACGCCGCACGCGCTGGGGGTGACGGACGACAACCAGCTGGCGCTGGTTCATGACAACATCTTCCCCTCGACCGCCGTCTTCTCCGTCGGGGTGTCGGTCACCGGCAGTGCGCTTCCGTCGGGCCTTTACGTTTTCAATCCGTTGCCGGCCGGGTTCGTCAACCGGGACTTCCCGGCCGTGTCCGCCGACACGAATGTCTACTGCTACGATTCCTTCTCCCAGTTTCCCGGAACGGACGTGATCCTTCTCCAGATGCCCACCAGTATCACGTTGAAGATTGAACGCCAAAGCCTGGCCGCGTGCGGAGGCGGCCCATGGACGCTGACCCCGGCGGCGACGGAATTCGAGCGTTAGCCGCGGCCGCGGCGGTCAGCGGAAAAAAAAGACGAACGCCGCGTCCGCGATGAACTGGAGCTCGGAGCTCCCCTCCGCCGTTCCCGTTCCCCGCAGATCAACCAGGTAAGGCCCCATGTCCAGCGTGAGAAGGAACCGGCGACCCAACGTCTGGCCGATGCCGAGAAAGGCCCCCGTGGCGAAACCGGTCGCGCGGTCGCCCGCGTCGTTCTGTTTCGCCGTGATGCGGGCGAGTTCAATCCCGGAGAGAAAAAACAGCGGCCTCTCCGGACGGAAAAGCCGGTAGGCCCGGGCGCCAACGAGGGAGGCAGAGGTGGGCGTGGGGTCGGACGTGGAATCCCGCTGATAACGGACCTCGAACATGAACCGCGGCGACGGCCGCCAGTCCACCTGCCCGCCCTTGTAGTTGACCCCGACGCCGAACCGCGCCGGCGCGGCAGCGGTCGCGGAGGTGGGCACGCCCGTCAGAACGAGCGCAAGAATGGCCAGGGCTTCCAGTGGATGCGTTCTCATCGGATTCTGCTCCGAAGTGTAGCAGGTCCTCCGCCCCGGGAAGTCCGGAAAATCTCCTACAATCTCCCGCTCAATTCACAAGTAAAAGGAATCCCATGCGACCGACCGCTTCCCAATCCAATCCGCAATCCCGTCTTCTCGCCGCCATCGTTATGTTGGATGAGGACGCCATTCTGGCGGCGCTCGATGAGGGGGCGGATGTGAACCGGGCGAATGAAGAGGGGGAGACGCCGCTGGTGGCGGCGATTACCGAATGTCTCGAGCTTCGGAAGTCGGTGTTCAACCCGTATCCGGTGGATGATCCGGAGCAGTCGGCGATGCGGGGGCGGATTCTGAATGTGGTGCGGCTGTTGCTGGACAAGGGCGCGAACGCGGATGACCGGCTGGACGGCGCGGGGGACGCGCTCGTGTGGGCGACGTTTGCGAATGAGGCGCCCATTGTGCGGCTTCTGCTGGAGCGGGGGGCGAATCCCAATTTCCTGGTGGACGGGCAGTGGTTCTACGACACGGCGGAGAGCGACCTGCTCCACAACATGACCGGCGACGAAGACCCGGACGACGCGACGGACGAGGACGACGAGACCACCGAAGCCTTCATTGCCTACCTCGAGCGCAAGAACGAGGGCCTGGGCGGCGGGTTCTCCACCGAAGTCCTGACGATGCTAAGGAATGCGGGCGCCAAGTCTGGCCGGGAGCAGGCCGAGGACACCGAGGCCTGACGCGGGCGGAGGTGGAGCCTTCCCAATGGCCACAATTTCCGAGACACTGTCTCGGAAATTGCCCCACGGCCCCCAATCCGGAAAGCTAGACGAAACCGGTGGTTCAATTCGCTCGACAGTGTGGAGCGAATTGCCGTAGCAGATAAAACACGAGATTTCCGAATCACTGATTCGGAAATTCAGGCTATCCGAGTTGGTCGCTGTTCTCAATTTTAAAAACTCTCACCACTGGTGAGAGAAATCCCGCTTCCTCTAAGGAGACAATTTGATGAACACGCTGGCATTGCAGGGATTTCTGGCGGCATCGTTTTGCGCGGGTTGGATTGGCGCGCAGTTCAAGCCTGGGGACTGGTATCAGAGCCTGGTGAAGCCGGGGTGGACGCCGCCCGGGATTGCGTTCCCCATTGCCTGGACCGTTCTCTACGCGCTGATGAGCGTGGCGGCCTGGCTGGTGTGGAAGAAGCGGGGACAGGACGCGTCCGCGTTCAACGCGCTTCTCGTGTTCGCCGTTCAGCTCGTGTTGAACGCCGCGTGGTCGTGGATCTTCTTCGGCCGGCACCAGATGGGGTTCGCGCTTCTGGAGATGAGTGCCCTGTGGGGGACAATTCTGGTGACGCTTCTCCTGTTCTGGCGCGTGAGCGCGACGGCGGGAATCCTTCTGGTTCCCTACCTGCTCTGGGTCAGCTTCGCGCTCGCCCTGAACGCGGCGATCTGGAAGAGAAACTAACTTCTACAAAGGCGGCTGCGGCAGGCCTGAATTAGGCGGCGGTGAGGA
>JAYTIE010000132.1:0-30778 GCA_043732015.1 Elusimicrobiota bacterium
GCTGCTGGTGACGGGCCGCGATTACACGGTGTGGGCGTACTCAACTGACAAGGCGAGCAACTTTGACGTGACCGGGTCGTCCAGCACCTTCCGTTACGACACGCAATACGCGACTGCCGCCGTCACCTCGCCCGCGAGCGGATCAACGATTTCCAGCCTGACGAACATCAGCGGAACGGCCCTGGACGACTTCGGAATCCAGGATGTCCAGATCACCATCAAGGACAATGCGAGCGGCTTGTGGTGGAATCAGGCTGGCAGCACGTTCTCGCTGACCGATCCGGCGAAGGTGTTCTACACCGCCACGCCGCAGGCGGCGGGCAACTGGTCCACCTGGTCCTGGCCGTTCAGCTCTACCGCGCTGGTGACGGGCGCCGGTTATACGATTCAGGTCATCTCTCATGACAAGGCCGGCAACGTGCAGCCCGCCCGCTCAAGCGGCTTCACCTGGGACCGCACGGATCCGACTTCCGGCGTCACGACGCCGGTGGATGGCGCTTTCATCGGCGCGGCCGGTCTCTCGATGGTGACCGGTACCGCCTCGGACACCTTCGATATCCAGACCGTCGTGGTTTCCATTCGCCGGCTCTCCGACGGAAAATACTGGGACACGACGATCAACGACTGGACCACGAGCGGCTCCGGACCGCTTTACCTTGGAACGCCGGCCACCATTCTGCCGCCGCCCAACTTCTTCCCGAGAATCTGGCAGCAGACGGCAGACCTTCCGCCGGTCAACAAGCTGACGCCCGACGCCCAGTACCTGATCGAATCGCGCGCCACCGACCAGCCCGGGAACGTTCAGCAGACCATCGCCACCGGTGTTCGCTTCCGTTACGACGTCGCTTCGCCCGTCGTGACGATCAGCTCGCCGGTGAACAACCAGATTTACCGCAGCATCCCGTCGCTCAAGGGTACCGCGCAGGACAATTTCAATGTCAAGCAGGTGGAACTTCGTCTCCGGAACAGCAGCAACGAATATTGGAACGGCTCGGCTTTCGTGGCGCCGACGAACACCTGGAACATCGCGACGGGCACGTCGGCGACCAGCGCCAGCTTCCCCTGGCTCTTCACGAATGTTCCGGCGTGGCCGAACCAGACCTTCGACCTGAACGTCCGCGGTCTCGACGAAGCCGGCAACTATTCCGTGAATTACGCATCCATCACCTTCACCTATGACGATGTGCCGCCGGTCAGCGTGACCACGTTCCCGGTTACAGGATCCGTGTACCGCACGATGGCCCGGATCTACGGAACGGTGGAAGACGGAATTTCGCCGCGCGACATCCTCGAAACGCGGGTTCGCATCTTCAAGATCATCGGTGGAACCACGTTCTACTGGGACGGCGGATCGGCCGGCTGGACGGCCTCGGCGGCCGTGTCCTGGAACCTCGTTTCCAACATGACGCGTCAGTCCGGCAGCCTGTACAGCTGGGATTACGCCAGCACCAACTTCACGGTTCCGACGCTGACCTGGACGTCGGGAACCACCTATTACGTGATCAGCCAGGCCACGGACCTGGCCGGAAATCTGGCGATTGAGTCGTCCACCACGTCGTTTGTGTTCGACAACCTGCCGCCGTCGTCGCTGGCGTCGAAGCCCGCCGACCAGCAGGCCTACAGGAGCGCGGACCTCTCGGTCATCTCGGGAACGGTCAACGACCTCACGAGCGCCGTGCAGAACGTCCGCGTCTCGCTCCTCGATCAGAATGCGGCGGGCGGACCAAAATATTTCAACGGAACGGGCTTCCTGTCAGCCAGCGAAATCTTCATCTCGGTGTCGAACCTTTATCCGTCCTCATGGACCTACGTGTCCGGAGCGCTCAGCTTCACGGACACGCACCATTATGTGATTCGGTCTTCGGCGACGGACGTTGTGGGCAACCACGAATCGCCGAGCGCCGGGAACCAGTTCCTTGTAGACAACTCGGCGCCGGACTCCGCGGTGTCGTCGCCGGCGAACGGAACCACGCAGCTCGACAACCTCGTCCTCTTCGGTACGGCGTTCGACAGCGGCTTCACGACCGGCATCAGCGGGACGGGCGCGGGTATCCATCAGGTTGTGCCGTGGAATATCGGTAAGGCGCAGATCCTTGTGGTCAAGGACGAGGCCCCGGTCAATGCAGGGGCGGGCCCGCTTTCGTTCGGAAGCTGGAACAGCGAAGACTATTTCTGGAACGGATCCACCTGGACGGCGGTTGGCGCCGGCGCCACCTGGCAGGACATGCCGGTGGACGAACTGGGCAGCTGGACCTATTCGGGTCTCGTCGGAAAGTGGCAGCGCGGCAAGACCTACATCGTCTATGTCCGCGGCGTCGACAACGCGGGCAACGTGCAGACCGTTATCCAGTCAGGCCCGAAATTCCAGGTCGCCGCGCCGGCCGCGCAGCTCAATGTGACGGGCCTCGTCGCAGGTCAGGCGGCGGGCTTCGATCAGAGCGTGACGGTGGAAGCCGTCGACGATACGAATGCGCGCGCCACCGCGTATCAGGGAACCATTCATTTCACCGCGCCGGGCGGCACCGAGCTCGCGGACTCCGACGGCAGCACGGACGACATTTTCGGTCTGCCCGAGGACTACATGTTCACTCCGGCGGACGCCGGTATTCACACGTTCACGGGCCTCGTCCGTTTCCGCAAATCCGGTTCGCGTGACCTTCGCGTCGACGACGCCGTGAATGGAATCTTTGGCCAGCAGAACAGTGTCACCGTGGTTCCCGCGACGCAGGATCACCTTCTGGTGATTCCGAACGGCCAGACCCATGCGCCCGGCGAAAGCCCGGCTCCCACGGGAGACGGTGTCACGGGACTTCCGTCGCCAAAAACGGCGGGCAGCTCCATCGTGACGTCGATTCTCGCGACCGACCGTTACTGGAATATCACGACGTCTTCGACCCCGGTGGTCACCGTCGTAACCTCGGATCCCTATGACGTCGACCCGGGCACAATGACGCTGACGGCTTCCGCCGCGACGATCACCGTCGTGATGACCACCGCCGGCAACCAGACCATTTCAGCTTCGGGCTCCGGCACACCGGCCACCTCGGCCGGCATTGTCATTAATCCGAAACCGGCCGACCGCATGGTCGCGGTTCTGCCCGGTGAAACGCGCGTTCAGGGCAAGACGACCGCGCCGCTCGGAAAATCCGGAACTGTTCTGCCCGTGTTCGCCGGCGCCGACCTTTCCGTCTCGGTTTACGCGGTAGACCAGTACTACAACCTCGACACAAGCGTGTCGCAGAGCGTTTCCGGGGATCTCCCGGTCGACATTTATGACGTGACGCCGCCGTCGCGCTCGTTCCTGAACGGCGCCACCACATTCACGCTGGTACCTGTCACCGGCGGCACCCAGTATTTCCGGTCGACGTCCACGTTCCTCAGCCCGACCTACAATTCCGCGAACTTCACAGTTCGTCCCGACACGGACACAGCGCAGATTCGCCTGCAGATCGCGATGTCCGGCGAAACGCCGGTTCCGGGTCTCGCGCCATACTCGGTTCAGAGGGGCGGAAAGACGGGCGCGCCCGATCCGTTCTACGCCGGCATCGGCGCGACGGTCACCGTTCGCCTCGTGGACCGCTTCTACAACCTGATCACTGCCGGCGCCGCGATGCCGACCGTTATGTTCACGACGAGCGATCCGAATGACGACACCTTCGGCCTGGATGGAACCGAAGTGACGCTGGCCAACGGTGTCGCTTCCACCACGGTGACGTTCGTGACCCAGAACAACCCCAATTCGTCAGCGACGAATCCTGCCCGCAACCAGCGCGGCTGGCTGATCACGGCGACCGATGAAGGCGCGACGTACGCGACCGACATCTCGACTTTCGTTCCGACGTGGCCGGGCCCGGTTGTGAAGCTCCGGCTGCTGGCGCCCAGCCAGACCGCCGTCGAAGGCGTCGATCCGAATGGCACCGGAAAGACGGGCGTCGCCGCCTCGGCCACGGCCGGCACCAATTACCCGGTCAGCGTCGAAGCCGTGGACGCTTACTGGAACCGCAACAAGGGTTTCGGCCCGAACTACAACACGTTTGGTGTTGGCCAGCAGGTTTACATCGGATCGAACGATCCCAACGCGGTGGGCAATTCGACGGCGCCGATGTCGCAGGGCATTCGCACGTTCGCGAGCTTCCAGCCGCGTCTCGCGCAGACAAGCCTGAACATTTCCGCCATCGAGACCGGCGCTTCGCCGATCGGCGTGTCCAGCCAGACCGTGTCCGGTATTACGGTTTCGCCGGCCGCCGCCGCTCACTATCAGGTCATTCTTCCTGGCGAAACCGCGACGCCTGGCGTGGGCATCTATCCCGCGGGCGGCAAGAGCGGAACGCCGACCGCGCAACTCGCGGGCGCCGCCATCGGCGTGCCGGGCGTGGAAGTCCGGCTCGTGGACGACTACTGGAACCCGATCAAGACGGGTCCGCTTCCCTTTGTGCACCTGGCGGCGCCGGACGCCATTGACCAGTACGCGGTCATGCCGACGAATCTGCAGATGAGCAGCACGGTGGTCGGCTACCGCGCGGTGTTCACCAGCACCGTGGTGTACCGCACGGCCGGCGTGGGCAACCACCGCATCACAGCGAGCGATCCCGGCGGAACCTACACCTCGCAGAACTCTCCGTTCTTCACCGTGTCTCCGAACTCCTTCACGCGGCTTCAGATTCTCGTGACCGGTGAGACCGCGGACGCCGGACGCCCGGCCGGCTATTCGTTCACCGGCGAGCCGGCCGGTAAGACGGGCGTCCCTGATTCCGATGGCATCAGCGGAAACGGAACCCAGAATTTCGCGGCGGGCACCTCGTATTCGGTTCGTGTCAACGCGGTGGACAACTACCAGAACATCGTGTCGACGAACGCGACCGTTCGGCTCTTCTCGACCGACGTGAACGGAACGCCGACCGCGCTCGTGCCGCTGACGCAGCCGCTGCTGGCGGGAACCACCATCTTCAGCGCGAAGATCATCACCTCGCAGGCGGCCGATGGCAGCCTGCTGAACCATCACTACTCGGTTGATTCCGGCGCGCTCATCCCCGATCAGAGCCCGGATTTCAACGTGGACCCTGCCGCTTCGACGCGCATCCTGATCCTGATGCCCGGCGAAACCGCCGCGCCCGGAACCGCTTCGGGTAAGACCGGCTCTGCCACCGCGGCGACGGCCGGAGATGCCTACAACATCAAGGTCCGTCTGACGGACAACTATTTCAACGCCGTCGGCCATGCCAGCTCCGTCGTGGGGCTGCGCTTTGGAACCAGCGATCCCTATGACGCGCCGGAGCCGGACAACACGCAGTCGGTTCCCGCAGGCCTCAGCAACTACGAGGTAACCTACGCTCATTCGTTCCAGCGCGCGACGTCCACCGGTTGGACGGTGGACGTCTCCACGCGGTCCGGCCCGTCTTACGTCGCTTCCACCGCCGGTCCCATCATGGTGAACGCCGACGCGAATCCGGCGAACGCGCATTATCTCCTGACGGTGCTCCCGGGCGAAATCTTTGAGCCCGGCAAGAACACCGGAACGAAGGGCATCCTGGGAACGCCTGACTTCACGGTCCCGCTTGGATACACGGTTCCGAAAGCGGGGGACACGTTCCCGGTGACGCTCTATGCCGTGGACCGCTTCTACAATCAGGTTCCGGATCTCAGCAATCCCCTCGTCCAGCTTTCGGCCAACGCCTCGCTGTTCCCGACCTTCTCGCCGTTCGCGCAGTTCACGCTGAACGCGGGCAGCGCGACGGTGAACGTGTCGCTGAAACGTTCCACCACGACCGCCAGCCTTCTCCTTTCGCCGGTGATTCCGCAGGGCGCCATTTCCTACAACGCTTCAACGTCGACGGTGTTCGCGGTGAACCCGCGCGCGGCGACCAGGCTTCAGGTTCTGTTGCCCGGCGAAACCGCGGTGCCCGGATCAGCCACCGGCAAGACCGGCACACCGGATGCGGACGGCAACAACGGCAACGGAATCCAGTCGTTCGTCGCCGGTGTTCCTTATTCGGTGACGGTGAATGCGATCGACGATTACTTCAACCTGGTGAACACGGCCGGCGCGAAGATCCACATGACGACCACGGATTCGCACGCCCCGTCCCTGACCGACCAGGACCTGGTCAGCGGAACCACGTCGTTCGCGATGACATTCTTCACGGCGAACGCCGGCGGCTGGACCATCGGCGTCTCCACCGCGACGGGCAGCGCGCTGATCAACGACACATCGGCGCTGGCGCCGGTGGTGGCAAACACTCCCACGAAGCTTCATCTCATCGTCCCCGGCCAGGTTCATGTGCCCGGTGACGTGACGAACTCAGGGAAATCCGGTTCACCGGCCGCGGCGGCGCCCGGAACCTATACCGCCGGCAACAATTTCAACGTGACCGTGACCGCCGTGGACAACTGGTACAACCCGGTCACGAGCGCCTCAGGCAACGTGTGGTTCCAGACGACCGATCCTTATGATGTGGACGGCGCGACGCAGCCGCTCATCAGCGGAACCACGTCGTTCGCGGTGCGCATGCTTCAGGCCGCGTCCCAGTCGATTTCCGCCTATCACATTGGCCTGTATTCCACCGCGACCGTGTCCGGTATCCCGATCACGGCGGGTTCGGCCGATCGTGTGCTCGTGATTCTGCCCGGCGAAACCTACGCACCCGGCAAGCCGCCGTACACCGCGGGATCCGGAACGGGCGGAAAGGTCACGCCGGACAGCCCGACGTCCCGCGTCGCCGGCACCTCTTTCCCGGTCACGATCAACGCGACCGACGGCTTCTGGAACCTGGCCGCCTCGGCCGCGAGCGTGACGCTGAACAACACGGATGATCCGAACCCGCTCGGCATCGGCACCAGATCGCTGGTCGCCGGCACCACGGGCTACACGGTGACGCTCTACCGCGCAGAAGATTTCAACGGCTTCGCCCAGACCTTCACGGTCGACGCGCCGAGCTTCAGCAACCCGAATTACACCGCGCCGGCCATTACGGTGTTCCCGGACACGGTGGGAACGCGCAAACTCCGGATGCTTCTGCCGGGTGAAGTTCGCGCCTCCGGAACCATCGCGGGCAAGAGCGGCACCGCCTCGGGCCCCGCCTCCGACACCCATTTCACGGCCGGAACGCCGGTACTGATCCAGATCGACGGAACCGACACGTGGGGGAACAAGCTGAACGTGACGCCCGCCGTGACGTACACGACGAATGACGCGTTCGACGGCAGTGACCCGCGCGTCGCGACGCTGGTCGCTGGCGCGACCACTTTCATGCACACATTCGTTACCGAGCGCACGAGCGACGCGGGAGAGGTCACCTCGCCTTCCGTCACCACCGCGACGGCGACGGCCGCCGGTTATACGTCGACCTCGATCAATCTCGCGGTCGACGACAACGACACCCAGCGCAACCTTCAGATCCTTGTGCAGGGCGAGACGCCGGTTCCGGGCAATGGTGTCTGGCCCACGGGCGGCAAGAGCGGTTCGCCGGACGGCGATCTGAGCACCGGTGGAATCCAGAATTTTGTCGCCGGTCAGAACATCGACGTGACGGTTCGCATCGTCGACAATTATTTCAACCTGGTTGAGAATCCCGCGCTGGGATCGCCCACGATTCGCCTGCGCGCCACCGATCCGAACGTCGCCGATCCGCTCGTGACCGGAGCGCCGATGACGAGTGGTTCCGTCACCTCAACCGTCAAGCTTCGTACCACCAACCCGGCTCCGGGCTGGACCATCGCGGCCAGCACGTCGAGCGGCGTGACGTTCGGCGGTCAGATTTCCGCGCCGATTCTCGTCGGTCCCGGCACTGCGGTGGCCCTTCAGGTTATTGTTCCCGGCGAAACGGCGGTGTCCGGATCGGTGACGGGCAAGACGGGCACGCCGGACTCGGACAATCTCACTGTCGGCAACCAGCCGTTTGTGGCGGGTGTGAACTATCCCATCACGGTGACCGCCGTGGACGTCTACTTCAACCCGGTTCCCTCAGCCAGCGCGCAGCTCTCGCTGACCACGACCGACCCGTATGACCAGCCGGCCTCGATCACGCAGAGCCTCGTCTCCGGCGCGACCACCTTCAATATCACCTACTTCACCGCCAACGCGGGCGGCTGGCAGGTCAATGTGTCCACAACGCTGGGCGCGGCGCTTTCGAACGGAAGCTCGGCGCTGATGCCGGTGGTCGCGAACGCGGCCACGAAGCTGCATCTGATCGTGCCCGGCGAAGTTCATGTGCCGGGCAACGTGGCGGCGGGCGGCAAGTCGGGATCATCGGCGTCCGCCGCGCCGGGCACCTACACGGCAGGCAACACGTTCAACGCAACGGTCACCGCCGTGGACAACTGGTACAACCCGGTCGCCGGCGCCGTCGGCAGCGTGTGGCTGCAGAGCACCGATCCTTATGATGTGGACGGCACCACGCAGCCCCTGGTCAGCGGCACCACCACCTTTGCGGTTCGCATGCTTCAGGCCGGCAGCCAGTCGATCACCAGCTATCACACCGGCAGCTACACGCTCGCCACAGTTTCCGGTATTCCGATCACGGCGGGCGCGGCCGATCGGGTCCTCGTTCTTCTGCCCGGTGAAACCTTCATGCCCGGCAAGCCGCCGTACACCGCCGGCACCGGCGCGGGCGGCAAGGCGACTCCGGACAGCCCGACCTCGCGCACGGCGGGCACCGCGTTCACGGTCACCGTGAATGCGACCGACCCCTACTGGAACCTCGCGAATACCGGCGGCTCAGTCACCCTTTCAAATACGGGAGACATCAACCCCACCGGCCTCGGCGCTCTGACGCTGGTGTCCGGCACCACCAACTACACGGTGACGCTCTTCCGCGCCGAGGACTACAGCGGCTTCGCGCAGACCTTTACGGTGAACGCGCCGGCGCTCAGCAACCCCGACTACACGACGCCGTCCGTGACCGTGTTCCCGGACACCGTGGGTGCCCGCAAGCTTCGCGTGCTTCTCCCCGGCGAGAGCCGTTACGCGGGAACGCTCCTGGGCAAGTCCGGAACCGTGACCGGGCCGGCCAGCGACACGCACTTCATCGCCGGAACGCCGGTGCAGATCCAGATCGACGCGACCGACACCTGGGGCAACCGCCTCAACTTCGCGCCGACCGCCTCGTTCACGACGAGCGACCTCTATGACACGGATGACCCGCACACGGCTCCGCTCGTGAACGGAACGACCAGCTTCTTCCACACCTACATCACCGAACGCACGAACGACGCGGGTGAAGTGACGACGCCGTCGCTGACTGTTTCGACGGCGACGGCGGGCGGCTATGCGGCGGCGTCGGTCAACACCACGGTCGACGACAACGACACCCAGCGCAACCTTCAGATCCTTGTGCAGGGCGAAACCGCGGTTCCGGGCAACGGCGTCTGGCCGTTCGGCGGAAAATCGGGCTCCATCGGCACCTTCACCGCGGGTCAGAATATCACGGTGACGGTCCGGACCGTGGACAACTATTTCAACCTCGTGGAAACGCCGGCGCTCGGCGCTCCGTCCATCCAGCTGCAGTCGACGGATCCGTACGTCAGCAATCCGCTGGTCAGCGGCGCGCCGATGACGAACGGTGTTCTCACCACGTCCGTCCAGCTGCACACAAAGAATCTGGCGCCCGGCTGGACGATCAAGGCCAGCACCTCGACCGGCAACATGTTCGGCATCCAGATTTCTTCCGCCATTCCGATCGACGCGGGCGCGCTGGTCGGCCTCCAGATCCTCGTCCCCGGCGAAACGCCGGTGTCGGGTTCCGCCACGGGAAAGACCGGAACGCCCTCGACCCAGGTCGCCGGAACCCTCTTCAATATTCCGATCGGCAACATCCGCGCGGTGGACGCCTATTACAACGCGGTGAATTCGAACGGGACCGTGTCGATCACGATGCGTGATCCGTACGGCGCGCCGCAGCTTCAGTCGTTCGCCCTGTCTGCCGGAGCGAACGCCGCGCCGGTGCCGGTGACGCTGGCCATCGCGACGAGCACGTTCTCGCCGCAGGAACTTTATGTGTCCGGTCTCTCGGTCGCGACGAGCACGTCGAGCGCGATCCCTGTGAACCCCGGAATCGCTAGCCGCCTGCAGATCCTGGTGCAGGGCGAAAGCGCGCTGCCGGGTTCGGGCACGGGCAAGAGCGGAACGCCCGCAACGTTCTCGGCCGGCGACCTGATCCCGGTGACGGTGAACCTGACCGACAGTCGCTACAATCTTGTTCCGCAGGCGACGCAGCCGACCGTCAGCGTGAACACCACCAATCCGCTAGCGTACACGACGGTGAGCCCGGTGCAGCAGACGCTGGGCATCAACGGCTCCGGCGCCTTCACGGTCCAGGTCCGCCGCGCCAACGCCGCGGGCTGGAACATCCGGGCGTCCACCGTGACCGGTTCCGCCGTCGCGGCTGCGATCCCTGACACGTCGCCTGCGGTGGTCGTTCTGTCCACGACCACGGACCGTCTGCAGGTTGTCCTGCCCGGTCAGACAGCGGTGCCCGGACTGATGCAGAACAACGAGCGTGGTTTGACCGGTTCGCCGTCCGCCGCCATCGCGGGAATCGACTATGTTGCGACCGTCAACTTCACCGACCGCTTCTACAACGTGAGAAGCGACGTCTCGACGCTCATCCAGATGGAGACGGATGATTCGTACGACATTCACCCCGCGACGCGCACGCTGACCGGCGGCACCACCACTTTCGTGATACAGTTCCACACGGCGCCCGGTCCGTGGATCATTCGCGCGTCGACGACGCCCGCGTACATTTCTCAGGGCATCGCCGACTTCTACACGTCGACCGTCGCCGTGAATCCGGGTGCTGCGACGAAGCTGCAGGTCCTCCTCCCCGGTGAAACGGCCGTTCCTGGAAAGCCGCCGTACGACCTGGGCGAGAACGGCGGAAAGACCGGCCAGCCGGACGGCGACCTGGCGACCGTCGGCATCCAGCCGTTCGTGGCGGGATCGACCTTCACGGCGACCGTGTTCCTCGTCGACAACTTCTTTAATCGTTCCACGACCGCGAACACGTTCGTTCAGCTGTCTGCGGATGATCCGTACGACGATATCGCGCTGCTTGGTTCCAAGCAGACGGGTCTTGCCGGATTCCAGAACGCCGAAGCCCAGTTCACGGGCGTCGCGCTCGTGACGCGCAACACGACGCCCGGCTGGCAGCTCACGGTCTCGACGGCGACCAACGATCCGTATTCGGTGGGCCATTCCACCTGGCTTCCTGTCACGCCGGGAACGGTCCAGCGCCTCCTCGTCCTGGCGCCCGGTGAAGTGAGCGAGGAAGGAAACCCCGCTGGAAAATCGAACAACAACCCGGACGCGGACGGAAACCCCGGCAACGGCATTCAGTCCTTTGTCGCCGGCTCCACCTACGCTTACGTGGTCCGCGCGGTGGACTCGCACTTCAACATCGTGACCACGACGAACGCGCTCGTCACGCTGACGGCGCTCGGTAATGTGGACCCGACGAAGGACGACGCGTTCTCGCAGCCCTCGCTGCCCGCGGCGGTCAACCTCGTCGCCGGTACCACGAACTTCAATGCGTTCCTCGTGACCGCGGAAAACAAGCAAACGATTCTTCGCGCCACCGCCACGAACCTGACCGCCGGTCAGACCGGCATCATTCCGATGACGGCCGGTGCCGCCGACCGATTCCAGATCATTCTTCCCGGCCAGGTGGCGTTGCCCGGTAATTACCTGGGCGGAGAACGCGGCCTCAGCACGAACACGCCGGACGGCGACAACAACCCGGGCAACGGCGTCACACCCTTCACGGCGGGAACGGCGTTCAACGTCACCGTCCGCGCGGTGGACGCGTACTGGAACAAGACGACCGCCACGCCCGCCGGCACCACGCTGGTGTCGACGGACCCGAACGACCTCGGCGATCCGAAAGCGCTGTCGCTCACCGCAGGCACCACGACCACCACCTGGACCTTCAACACGGTGAACGGTTCGAGCTGGACGCTGACCGCGGCCGGTTCCTTCGATCCCTTTGTCACGGTTCCGCTGCCGATGCAGCCCGGCGCTGCCGCGAAACTCCAGGTGCTGATGCCCGGCGAAACGGGCGCGCCCGGAACGGTCACGGGCAAGACCGGACCGCCCAGCGCTGTGACCGCCGGTGTGGCCGTTCCCGTTAAAGTGAACGTGGTGGACGCGAACTGGAACATTGTCCCGACTGCGAGCCTGTCTATTCAGTTGAGCAACAACACGGACGCGTTCTCGACGCCCATCACGCAGCCGCTGTCCAACGGAACAACCACTTTCAACTTTGTCGTCTACACCGCGAGTGCGACGTCGACCTTCACGGCGCAGCGGACCAGCGGCGCCGCGATCGCCAGCCCGACAGCGGTCTCCGCCTCGTTCCTGATCAATCCGAATTCGGCGGCGCGTCTCCTGGCGCTGGTGAGCGGCGAGACCTGGGTCGCCGGCAAGCCGCCATACGACGGCACCGGTGGACGCAGCGGTGTGCCGGACTCCGACAACAATGCGGGCAATGGCGCGACCCCGTTCCTGGCCGGTGTCTCGTTCCCGGTCACGGTCCGCTCCGTCGACAACTATTACAACCTCGTCGCGCCGAACACGCGGACCCAGCTGTCGAGCAACGATCCATATGCGTCGGCCCCGGCTCCGCAGACCCTGACCGCCGGCACGACCGTGTTCAACCTCTTCCTGCAGACCGAGAACACGGCGCCGGGCTGGACGATCATGGTGGGAACGACGTCGGATTCGAACACGACGCTTCTCTCGAACGTTACGTCGGTTATCCCTGTGGCGCCCGGCGCGCCCGCGAAACTCCAGATTGTGTTGCCGGGCGAAACGCCGGTGCCGGGATCGACTGCCGGCAAGAGCGGAACACCGAACATTTCGACGGCGGGTGTGCAGTACCCGGTGGTCGTCCGCCTCACTGACACTTTCTACAACGTGGTCAAGAACGTCGCGATGCCGACCGTTCAGCTGACGTCGACCGACCTGTGGGACAACGAAGCGTCCTACTTCGGCGGCAATCCGCAGTCGCTGAATCCGGTGACCGGATCGGCGAGCATCGGCGCATTCTTCAACACAAGCTCGACGTTCACGCGCGTCACCGCCTCCGACAACGCGTCCACCAATCTGTATGTCGATGACACGTCGGCGAACATCACCGTTAACCCGGCGCCCGCGTCCCGCTTCGTGATCGTGCTGCCCGGCGAAACCTATACTCCCGGCAAGACGTCGGGAACGCCCGGACGCACCGGGACGCCGCTCACACAGACCGTCGGCCAGGACATTTCGGCGCGCGTGATCATCACCGACGACTTCTACAACAAGGTGGCGATCAGCCAGTCCCCTATCCGCGTGGTCACCGATGACCTGTATGACACGAACCCCGGAAACTTCGCGTTGACCGGTGGCGAGGTCGTCGTCTCCACCATCAATCTCCGCACCGCGTCGACGCAGGCGAAGCCGACGACGATCGTTACCGTCTCTGATCTGGACGCTTCGGCGCCGGCGCTGCCAACGTTCAATGCGACGGCCTTCGTGGTGACTCCGTCCACTCCGAGCAAACTTCAGCTCGTGCTGCCCGGCGAAACCGCGGTGCCCGGTGACACGTCGAACGTGCGCGGTGTGATTGGTTCGCCGATCACGGCTCTGGCGGGCGTCGATATCCCGGTGGGCGTGCGCATCACCGACAATTTCTGGAACGTGTGCCCGTCGACAAGCGCGCTGCGCATCACGTCGAACGACCCGTTCGACCAGTCGACAGGTCCGTGGACCGCGTACGGCAAGGACCCGCTCGACTTCTCTATCGCGAGCGGTTCGGGCACCGTGAACTATCCGCTGATCACGCTGACCGCGACGGGCTGGACGCTGACCGTCCAGGACCAGGACGACAACCTGGCGCCGTACCCGCTGCGCTTCCAGACGTTCAGCGCGGCGCCGGTCCGCGTAAATGCCGGCGTGCCGACGCGTCTTATCACGGTGCTGCCGGGTGAATCCGTCGCTTCGGGGTCCACCGCCGGCAAGACGGGAACAGTCAGCATTTCAACCGCGGGCGTGGAAATTGACGTTAACGTCTACGTCGCCGACAATTTCAATAATGTGGTGACCGCGCCGCCGGCCGCGTCAGGGACCAACGCGGGCACGATCCGGATCAGCGTCGAGAACAACACGGATCCGTACGTGACCATTCCGACCGCGACGAAGCCGATCGTGGAAGCGACGGGTTCAACCGTGTTCCAGATGACGCTCGTCAAAGCCGGCACGCACACGATTTCTGCTGACGACATCACGGGTGCCCACGGCGTGCCGTGGGTCCGTTCGCCGTCCAGCGTCCTGACTGTCGGGCCGAACGTCGCGACGAATCTCCTGTCCCTGATGCCCGGTGAAACGCAGCTGCCGGGTTCCGGCGCGCCGGGCAAGACGGGAACGCCCACAAACATCGTCGCCGGTTCGACCGTCGCCGTGACGGTGAAGATCGTGGACGCCTATTACAATTCGCAGCTGACGCATCCGACCGAGAGTGTCCGCATCGACACGTCGGACCCGTGGGACGTTCACCCGACCACCGCCGTGATTCCGAGTGGTCAGGACAACGAACAGCTCATCATCCAGCTTCGCACCGCCACGACGGGTCAGACACTGCGCGCCGTCGATACGAACGCGACCGATCCCGGCACGACCTGGACCTTCTCTCAATCCGGTCAGTTCACGGTCGTTCCTTCTTCCGCCAGCCGGTTGCTCGTGCTGATGCCCGGCGAATCGTTCGTCCCCGGATCGTTCACCGGACGCACGGGGGCGACCACAAATCAGGTCGCGGGTACGCCGTTCACCGTCATGATCAAAATGACCGACCAGCAGTTCAACGCGGTCACCACAGGAACGATGCCGAAGGTCCTGCTCGCTTCCAACGACGTGAAAGAAGCGTATGTGTCGGCGAACCCGAACACGCTCGTGAACGGGGATCGCTCGTTCACGATGATCGCGAAGACCGCGCAGAGTTCGTTCATCCTGGGTTCCTCGACGACGCCAGACACGGCGGTCGGCACGGAAGCCCTGAAGCCCGGCTCGGGCAGCCCGACACGCGTCTGGCCGGCGCTCGCGCATCACCTTGAATTCACCAGTCTGCCGGCGTCATCGGCCGCGGGTGACACGTTCTCCGGCACCGTTATCGTGCACGACGACTTCCACAACGTGGTGTCGACGGGCCCGAACACCTACGTGGGCACGATTCGCTTCGAAGCGGAAAGCACGCTGAACGGCGGGCTGACCAATGTGAACCAGAACCCGATCCTGCCTCCGAACTACACCTTCACCACGGGCGACGCCGGCGTGAAGGCGTTCACGGGCGGCTCCGATGGAAACTTTGCACTGATGAAAGTCGGTTCGCGCTGGCTCCGTGCCTACGACGTCAGCACGCAGATCATCGACACCGAGCGAACCGGTTACTCGACGCGGCCCTACGTCACCATCGTGCCCGGCGCGCCGTTCAAGTTCGTCTTCCTGAATCCGCTGGATATCACCGACGGCGTGACGGACGGAAAGACGTCCATCCCGGCCGGAAACATTTCGACCCCTGGCCGCGTCCAGCTTCTCTCGCAGCTGTCCGACCAGTTCGACAACTTTGTCAACCAGGCCGGCTTCAACGCGAACCTGTCGGTGTTCAATGTGTTCGGCGCGACCGGGACCATCCGCTGGTTCGACGGCGCCACGTACAACCTGATCAATTCCACGACGACCGACGCGAACGGTCAGATCGGATCGAACCCGGCGTTCTATTACTTCGTCTCGACCAAGGCGCTGGACTCCGCCCAGATCCAGTTCGCCAGCAACACCGTTGTCGGCCAGACGCTCCCGATCGAGACGCGCGGTGGAACGCCGTCGAAACTCGTCTTCCTCAATCCGCCGGCCAGCGCCAATGCGGGCGAGTGGAACGCGAACCAGTTCATCATCGAGCGCCGTGACGACTTCGACAACGCAACCGGCGAATCGGTCACGAACGTTGTGCTGACGCTGGGGGGAATCCAGGGAACCACGCATTCGAACGATGCGAAGACCTATTACTTCACCGATCCGGCGGACCAATCGACGCACATCAATTCGCTTACCTATAACATCGGCACGAGCCAGATGAAGTTCTCGTACTACGACACGATGTCCTCGATCCCGCTGGGTGAGCACGGCCGCGCCGGCACCTGGCTTCTGCGTGGAGACGCGCCGCCGCTCACCGCCGCGACCTACAACCTTCTTGTGAACCCGGGCCCGACGGCCACGCTGGGCGTCGACACTGCGAAACCCTCCATCGAAGCCGGCAAGATCACCTATCAGGGTGCCGGCCAGGCGATGGAATTCGAGCTGTGGGACCAGTTTGCCAACCCGACGCTGGCAACGGAGACCGTGCACGTGGTCCTGACCAGCACACGTCTCGCGTCGCCCACGAATGACGCGTACGGATTCACGGTCAGCTCCACCGCTGTGACGCTGCCGGGTCTTCTGGCCAACACGACCAGCGGGTTCTACATCTCGTCCGGTACGTTCATGAACACGGTGTTCTACTACGACACTCGCTCCAGCGAATCCTATGGCCTGTTGTCCTCCAGCCGTCCCGCCATCGGCGGCCGCGTTGATCAGCGCGCTTGGGCCTCGCCCGAGTACGCGGTCGACATCCGTCCGACCTTCGACTTCCAGAACAAGGTGGTCATTATTTCGACGCCGGCCGTCTTCGTCGCCGGAACCACGACGACGGTCCGTCAGATGCAGCTTCAGGACAAATATTCGAACCCGACGCGGGTCATCCTGGGTTCGGAGGACGTGCCCAGCCAGGGCATCACCTTCCGTCTGACCTCGACGTCGACGGGCGCTTACCGGTTCGCTTCACCGACCACAGTGACATTCTCAACCGGCATGGGCACCGCGAAACTGGCGCTGGGCCAGCACACAACCACCTATTACATGACAGACACGCTGGCCGGAACGTTTACGCAGACGATCGCCGACCAGCTCGGTGGGCGCGGTTGGACGGCGGCGAACCAGTTCTACACCGTCACCGCCGCGCCGCCATTCCGCATTGTGTTCAATACGCCGGTTCGCAAGCTCATCGCCGGCACCACGACCAGCTATGTTCTCGGCGTCTCATCGCCCAACATCCAGGTGCAGACGCGCGACCGCTACAACAACGTTTCGCCGGTTTCGACAACTCAGGTGATCGACGTGTTCTCCACGTCGTCGCTCGGTGAGGCCAGCATCACGCCGAACAATTCCTCGTCGTTCGCGAGCATTTACGGCGCGAATGCCCTTTCTCTGACCTTCAGCCCCGGCACTTCCGAACGCGACCTTTATTACCGCGATCAGATCACCGGACGGCCGACGTTGAGCGCCGTTCATCAGGGCGCGACGATCCTTTCCAACACCCAGCAGGTCGTGATCACCCCGAACCGGGCGGTGGCGCTGTCCCTTGAACACCCGTTCACGACCCTGGCTCCGCTCAGCGTGCGCAACGAAGGCGTCATCAACGTCGTCGCCCGCGACCAGTTCCAGAACCCCGCCGACGGCGGCGCGGCGCTGAGCGAGAACAACGGCCTCGCGTATTCAGGAACCATCATGCTGTCGCATTCCGGCAGCACGACCACGGTGACGCTTTCCGGCGACGGCGTCGGCATCTCGACCCTCACGCTCGTCGGATCCGCCACGGGCACATACACGGTGAAGGACATTATCCAGGAAGCCCTGACTCTTTACGCGACTGACTACATCACGCCTTCGATCAACGGACATTCCGGCCTGGCCCCGTCTTCGGGACAGGTGATTCTGACCGGCATGGTCGGAACGCCAACCGACCTCGCGCCGGAACCGGCGGGTCCCGCTCGCGCGGCGCTGAAGGACGCGATTGGCGTGGCGACGTCCCTCCGGCAGGGCGATGGAAACACCGTCGACTTCCCGAACCCGGTCGTGATGCTGCGCGTTCGCACCGAAGTGAAGCCCACGGGCGTTCCGTCGTACGCCCTGTGGAAGGCGCTTCGCCTGAAGAAGCTGGGAGACCTCCCCAATGGGGGCATTACCGAAGTGGCGCTCTGGAAGGACATGGGCTTCAAGGACGGACAATTTGACCCCGGCACGGACGGAGACGGATTGACCACCGGCGTTCCGCTGGCCACCGGGACGTTCCAGAATATTGCCGGCAACGACTTCTGCGACCTGAGCTTTGCGGCCTCGTCCCAGACGATCACGACCGTCTTCCAGCAGTACTTCGTCACTGTGCGCGTTTCGACGGCGGCTGCCTCTGCGACAACCTTCGGCGTTGAAATCACCGATTCCAGCGGTTTCACGATCCCTGCGATCGATTCGACGGCGAGAATCGCCGAGAACAATTTCCCGATGCGTTCCTACACGTCCCCGATCACCAAGGTCCCGGCGCCGGTGATGCTGAAAGCCACCGACCTCGCCGCCTACTACGCGAACGCGCAGCACCCCAGCGTCCCGCAGGGCGAACAGGCGGCCGCTTATCTGCGACTCGGCTTCTGGACGCGCTCGTTCACCGGCATCCTGGACAAGATCAAGATCACCCGCACGGGCACGGCCGGCGACATCGACGTTCGCAACATCCGCCTTTATCTGGACGGATTGAACGGCACCGATGGTGACGGATTCTTCCAGCCCGGCGCCGACACGCTGATTCCATCCACGGTGGTTCAGTTCTCCACGAGCGCGGCCACGCTGGACCTGGTGCCCAACGTCCTGCTGGACGGAACAACCAAATATCTATTCGTTGTGATGTCGATCGCGGACTCCGCGCAGATCGGCGCGTCGCTTGGTCTTCGCATCCCGTCGCGCACCGACGTCATCCTGGCCGACGGAATCATGGTGGACTCGTCACAGGATCCGTCCACCCAGAGCTTCCCGATTCTCTCCGGCGCGCCGCCGATCGCTCCGACCAACGACCGCCTGATTGTGACCCCGGTCCCTGTCGCGCCGGCCGCGGCGACACAGGGCGACAAGGACGTCGGCGTCATCCGGTTCGACCTCGCGGCGAGCGCGCACTCGGTCATCCTTCAGGGCCTGCGCCTCGACCGGAAGAACGCGAACCAGGTCAACCTGCCGACGGACGTCTCCGACATGCGGGTCTACTATGACGTGGACGGCGACAAGGTCCTGAACACCGCCGTCGACCAGATCGTCTCTCCGACGAACAAAGCCATCAGGTTCGCCACCACCAATCTGGCGGGGCCCATCTCGGCCGGCGCAACGTTCATCACGGTCAACTCCGTGGACAGCTTCCAGGCTAGCCCTGGCCGCGCGGTCATCGAAGACAACACGCCGAACCGCGAAGTCATTCTGTACGAGAACATCAATTCGGTCACGAAAGAACTGACGAACGTGGTCCGAGGAGCCGAGGGCACGACGGCCGCCAGCCATCCCGCCGTCATGGGATTGACGGCGCCGCTGATCGCCAGCACCACCACGGCGACCATCGCCGTGAGCAACACCACCCTCTTCCCCGGAGCCGGCCTGATCACGATCGGCACTGAAACCGGCATCACCTATTCGAGCAAGACGGCGACGTCGCTCCTCGGTGTCGTTCGCACCGTGCCCCAGGTTCACACGGCGACCGAAACCGTCACGCTGCTGCCAGCGGGCGTCGACGGCCAGTCGTACATTCCGATCGTTGGTCCTTTCGGCGGCCAGGAAATCCTGACGAACAACACCTTCAAGCCCGCCACAGTGCTGGCCGTGGACATCGACACCGCTCCGACAATCGGAACGCTGTACGTCGGCGACACCACAGAATTCCCGCCGACAGGCGTGATCCAGCTGGGGGCGGAACTCGGCGTGGCTTATTCCAGCAAGACCGCGACGGCGCTGCACGGCATCGTTCGTCCCACGCCGTCCAGTCACCCCACGGGTGAAATCATTTTGGGACCCGGCCGCAACAAGTCCTTCTTCGTTGCCTATGACATCGACGACCTCGCGGTTCCCGGCCGCATCGCCGGTCAGCAGACCGTGCTGGGCCTCGATACGGCCGCGACGACGTACTTCGTCGTCGGTAGCCCCGACATCGTGGATCCGATTCCGAGCTTCAACGCGGAAATCGGAGACATCCTGGAATTCGGCGACACGGTGACCGTGGTCGCGACCGAAACGCTAACGGGCGCGACCCTCCAGCAGACCGCCATGAACCAGCCCGTCATTATGATGACCGTCAGCACCAACCGGTCCGAAGCTTTCTGGACAAGCGTCGTCGTGACTGCGACGGGAACGGCGAACCCGAACGATGTCGACCATGTGAAGGTGTGGTACGACATCGACAACAACGGCATTTTCTCGACGAGCAAGGACCTGCTGCTCGGAACGGGAACGTTCGGCAACACCGGCAACGCCCGCACGTCCAAGATCACCTTCAACTCCTCTTCGAAGATCGTGACGAAGGCGCGTGGAACGGCGCAGAACATCAGCCTGCGCTACTTCGTTACCGTGGACATGAATTCCCTGGCCACGCCGGAAACGACGATGGGATTCCGGGTCACCGCTCCGTCTGACTTCGGAATGCTAAGCACGCCGCCGAACCAGGACAAGGTCAGCTCCAGCGGACTGCCGTACACGTCCCAGTTCCGCACGATCATCCCGTCGCCGCGCGTCGTGACGGTGAACCCGCAGATCATCATGTCGAATGCCGTGGGCGTCAACCCGATCGTTCGCGTCGATCTCCCCGCGAGCGCGTCGCAGGCCACGATTACCGTTCTCCCGAACACGCTGGCCCTCCCGACGTCGGGCTACGCGGTCATCGGCTCGGAAATAATCTTCTACGGCAACAAGAGCGGTGGTTCGCTGCTGAGCGTTCAGCGCGGCCAGCTTGGAACGCTGGCGGCGCCGCATGCGTCGGCGGACCCTGTCGGCGTTTATTACACGCAGGGCGACCTCAACACCGCCTTCATGAAACTCCTTGTGAACTGCAACGGCTTCAATGTTCGCTGGTTCTCTCTCAAGCTGAACCGGTTCCTGCCGGCGGGCTCCATCAAGGGCGACGACAGGGATGTGAAGCGCATCCGCATCTGGCGCGACAACGGAAACGGAATTCTGGACCGCGATCCGATCACGGGTCAGATCCCGATCGGAACGGAGACTCTCGTCGGTGAGAAGGCGCTGGGTACCGGCTCGGATCCGGGTGGAACCGCCAATATCGCTCTCAACGATCCGGCCAACGGCAATTTCGGTTACCTGTTGATCACCGCGACGCCGACCACCTACTGGGTGACGGTCGACGTCGACCCCACGGCGCAGTTCGACGATCTTTTGGCGCTGAAGCTCCAGTCGGGGACCGCTCTGACGGTGGGTGCCTTGACCCCGAATGACGGCATCCATTCGGTGGACGGCGCGGCGTTCCCGATCCAGACGCCGCCGCACGTGATTCGTCCGACCATCGACACGGTCAAGATCTTTATCGAAAACCTGGCGCCGCCGACGGTGCATCAGGCTGACAAGCAGATCCCGATCGCCCGCATCAACATGAAGACGAACGCGAACACCGCAGTCTGGCAGAAGCTGCTCGTGGATCTCACCAGCCTGTCGGGCGCCGTCAGCGGAGACATCTCGCTGATCAAGATCTTCGAAGACGTCGGGAACGACGGGATCTTCAACGTGCAGGAGACGTCCAAGAACGCGACGGGCCAGTACCTCCATCTGTTGACTCTCGGAACGGAAACGTTCTCGAACTTCGTGACCACGCTCACCCTGGCCACGCCGCAGGTCATTCAGTCCGAGACCGTGAACCCGGCCGGTCAGAACTACTTCCTGACTTACGACATCAACCCGTTCGCCCAGGTCGGCGTGAATGTTGGCGCCCAGATTGCGACGACGAATTACTTCACCATTGCGTTCCCCGACACCGCGGCATTCGTGACGATGACGCCGCCGTTCCAGAGCGAACTCTCGGGCGTGCAGGAAGCGCAGGACATCGTGACGCTCAGCGTCGCCGACGTGGCCAAGACGCTGGCGAACGCGGGCGGAACGTATCAGGCGGCCCAGCAGGTGGGCGTGCTGCGCTTTACGCTGACGACTGATATTTCCCAGGCCTACTGGAACACGCTGCGCGTCGAGAGAATCGGATCCTCCGGTGACCCGGCGTTCCCGTATGGCCACAACAAGGACGTCAAGAACGTGAAGCTCTGGCGCGACAACGACTTTAACGACCAGCTGAGCGTCACCGACGATCTCCTGACGGCCACCAACATCCATTTCAACCTGACCGACGAGAACGACCGCATCGTGACGATCAATCTCTCCAGCCCGACGCTGATCGGTCCGACACCGCAGAGCTACTTCCTTTCCTATGACATCGGTGACGACGCGGAAGCGGGCGGGTCGGTGGGCGTGCGCATCGCGGACGCGTCGTGGATCAACGTCAGCCTGCCGAACACGGTCGCCAATACGCTGAACGTGCTCTCAGGCGGAACCACGTCTCAGGTCTATCCTTATCAAACCTCGCTGATCCCGGTGAAGGCGATCAAGGTCTCCATCCAGGGCAACACGCTGGCGCCGGCGCAGATTCCGCAGCTTTCCACCGGCGTTCCGATGATGATGCTCTCGATGGTCTCCGACCGGAACAACGTCACCCTGCAGCGCCTCAAGCTGAAGCAGACGGGTACCGTCGAGGGATCGATGGAAGGCCAGGGAGACGTCCAGAGGATTTCCGTCTGGAAAGACAATGGCAATACAATCTTTGAACCCAGCATCGACACCTTGATCGGTTCGGAGCTGCTGGGCGCCAGCACGAACTTCGTGAACGGCCTGGCGGATATCTATCTTTCGACGGCGACGAACGGTCTCTACATCGGATCGACGACGGTGAACCTGTTCCTGACGGTGGACGTGGGCAACAAGTCCGTGACGAATCACGACACGCGAGGTCATACCTTCGGTCTCAAGATCACGAAGTTTGGGGACTTCGTGTTCATCCCGGCCACGGCGGGTGCCGATCCGGCCATGGACTTCGCGACCATGGACACGAACAAATCCCTCATTCTGGATTCGGCCGCAGCCATCGTGTCGCCCGTGTTCCTGCTGCCGAAAATCTGGGCCGATCCGTTCGGCGACTCGTATCCGTCCATCGACCACAACGGGACGCCCGAGCCCCGCACGTACGACGAAAAGGGCGTGCCCTTCGTGGACGTCGACGGCGACGGCAAGAACGACATCATCTTTGACGCCGCCACCGGCCGCCCCGGCGTGGACCTGGACGGCGATGGTCTCATCGAATTCGACATGACGCGCAGCAAGATGCTGTCGGTCGACTTCAACAACGACGGCAAGCCCGACGATGTTCTGCCAGACCAGAACGGTGACGGCGTGCCCGAAATCGATCTGTCGAAGGACGGTTTCCCTGACTTCGGGTACATTCCCGAAAAGTGGTCCAAGGACACCTCGCGCCTCTTCTCTAAGTGGGCGCCCGTGAAGACGAGCGCGCTCGAGGAGTACCAGATCGGCGTCGGCGTCAACAACATGTCCAACAACGTCACCGACGCGATGGTGGCGAACGGCTGGTTCTCGGCGGGCAAGGACAACTTCCTCGAACTGTCGAACCTGTCGCTGCTGGCCGCGAAGGTGACGAAGCTGGCGCAGAGCCTGTCATTCTCGAAGAACCCGCCGTTCGACATCACCGTCGACAACGGCGATGTGTTCCAGGATCAGCGTGAGAACGGGCAGTTACAGGTGGGCTCTGAAATCATCGGCTACTCGTCAATCATCGGGAACTCGGTTCACGTGACCAAGCGCGGCGAATCCTATGGTGTTGCGCGACAGGAACATATCCTGAACGAGCGCGTGACGAACGAGGCGTACATCGTCCGTGCGCGCGCCATGACGACGGGCGCCGTGTTCGGCGCCGAATCCGCCATCAAGGTCTACCGCGTCGACCTGTCGCCGCCGAACATTCCCGGCGCGCCGATTTCAGACCAGGAACTGGCTGGCGGAACGCCTTCCAAGACCGGCATCTTCACCATCAAGTGGGCTGCGTCCGGCGACTCGGAGTCCGGCGTGCGCGCGTACGAAATCCAGGAACGCGTCGACAACGACCCGGTCTGGCGGACGATTCGCATGATCCCCGGCGCCCAGACCTCGTTCCTCGTCGGTAACTCCGACAACCCGGGCAATACAGCGAAGCTGGCCGGCCACTTCTACTCATATCGAGTGCGTTCCATCAATCAGGCCGGTGGCGTCAGCGAATTCTCGGCGCCATCCGCGGCCGCCGCCGTCGGCCTGCCCGAAGAGACCATCAGCAAGGTCACCAACTATCCGAACCCGGCGGACATGCGCCAGGGCCCAACCAACATCGCGTATGTGCTGAAGGAAGACGCAAGCGTGAAGATCCAGCTGTTCGACCTGCTGGGATACGCGATTCGCCAATGGAACTTCGCCTCGGGCCAACAGGGCGGACGCCTCGGCCCGAACGTGTTCCAGTGGGACGGCCGCGATTCCGCCGGAACGGGGGTCGCCGCGGGCGGCTACATCATGCGGATTGAAGTGACCGGCAGCAAAGGCTCCACCACGGTCATCCGGAAGATCGGCGTGATCAACTAAAACGCGCTGATTTAACAGCTTGTTTTGAGGTGTTTTTCCGTCGAGAACATGATTTAAGCGGATTTCAGGGGCTCAAGGGCCGGACGGCGTTTTGTCATTGATTTATCACGCCAATGGCAGCAGTTTATCTTGAGCCCGGTCTAAACTGTAATTGTCCGACAAACCGATTGCCGATGGTCTGCGAAAGCAAGACAGGTGACCGGGCTCAGCACCAATAAGAAGTTCGATCAGTGTTGAGTGGCAAACCCCGCGAAAGCGGGGGACGTTTCCGGGTCAAACCGGGAACACGTTGAAGAAGCTGACCTGGAAACAGGGTGTTCTCCAACGGGCAAAGCCACGGGCCCTTTCCAAGAGGGAGGGGTAGCCGGGTTACCGAAAAAGAAGCATTGGCTCGTGTCGTTGAGAAGCCCGGTCGAGTGAGCGACCAGGTGGAACAGCGGCCGCAGGAGCCTCGGTAACCGACTACGGACGGAGCAACGTCGTGGTCGGTTTTTTATTGGGGCTGACGACGGGCCCACCGGGTGAGGGTGGCAGTATGGGTGAGTTGTATCTCAACATCTGTTCCTTTGTGAATGGCCTGCTCAGCGGGCTGACCCGTTACACCTCTGCCCTTCCCCGGATTTCGTCTCTCCTTCCTGTCTCAATCCCCGTTCGTATGTCGTCAAAACATCCGCTTTTTTCGAACTCATGCTCACACATGGGTTCATCTGTCACAAAGGGCCGGAATCGGTGGCTGCCACTCACCCTGGTGCTGCTGATTCCGGCCCTCTTCCTTCCGACCCCCGCGTTCTGCGGGGGTGAACCCGGCGGTTTCACGCAGTGGGGCGCCGGGGCCCGCTCGCTCGGCATGGGACGCGCCTTCCTGGCGGTCTCTGACGACGCGTCAGCCACCTACTGGAATCCCGCCGCCATGGTCCAGCTCGAAAGAAAAGAGCTGATGGGACTCCAGGCATCGTTGTTCGGGGACACGAAGTACACGTTCCTCAGCTACGTGCAACCCGGCCAGAAGAAAGGTGCGTGGGGTTTCAACATCGCGCGCCTCCAGTCGGCCGGCTTCGAAAAGATAAAGGTCACCGTTGATCCGGCTTCGTCGCCCAGCAACCCGAATTACACGTCCGTGGATAATCTCGGCTCCTACGTGATTTCGCAGCAGGCCATGACGCTCGCCTATGGAAAACAGGTCACGAACAGAGTGGCCATGGGGTTGGCGCTGAAGCGCATCACCAACACCGTGGACACGTTCGCCCAGTCTTTCACAGGTGTGGACGCGACGGTGTTCTCAAAAGTGAACGACAGCTACCGGGTCGCACTCGCCGTTAAGAACGCGGTAAGCCAGGCGCCGGCGGCCAGCAATGACCGCTTGCCGCTGACTGTGCGGATCGGTAACTCGTACCGGATGTTGAACGGCCGTATTCTTCTGGCTGGCGACATCACGTCCAACAAGTACACCGGCATGGGCTGGAATATCGGAACCGAATACTGGGCGACGCGGAAAGCCGCGTTCCGCCTTGGAATCGAAAGCCGGAACAGCGCCATCGCGGAAACGACGGCGGGAATCGGGTTGGCGTTCGGCAGCATGAACCTCGACCTGGCCTTCGGTATCACGGAACTCGGCATGTCGCAGCGATACTCTCTGTCCTGGAAATTCGGCCAGGCCGCTTCCCAGGGCCGGAGCGACAACGTGCGCAAGCTGATCAAGTCGGGCGAGGCCGCGTTCCAGAAGGGGCAGTACGCGCAGGCGTTGGCGCGGCTCGAGGCGGCGCTTTCCGCCGATCCCTCGAACAAGGACCTGAAGGCGATGGTGGACAAGATGAACTCCATCGCTGGAACGGTGCCGTCCGCCACGGGAGATGGAGAGGTGGACCGGCTGGTCCGTCAGGGCGTTGTCGCCTACGTGCAGGGCGACATGCAGACGGCGTACGACTCGCTTAGAACGGCGTATGAGAAGAATCCGTCCAATCAGAACCTGATGAACTTCACGAACCGGGTTGCCCGCCAGGCGGGCCTCCCGCTCGTTGAGCCGCCGCGCGACAGCATAGCCGGCGCCCGGTGGACGCTCGTGGACCAGAAGCTCCATGACGCCCTGACCGGCATCTACGAAGGACGTTACGACGTCGCCATCACGAAGTGCGAGCAGGTCCTCAGGATTGACCCGAGCAATGTGACGGCCATCGGCCGCATGGGCGCGGCGTTCTTCCTGATGGGAGAGAAGGAGAAAGCGATCACGCTCTGGAAGCGCGCGCTCGAGCTCGAGCCGAACAACCAGACCGCGGTCGAGTACTTGAAGCAGCTCGGAGCCTATAAGTAACCGCCATGAAGTGCCGAGTGCGGAATGCGGAGTGCGGAGAAAACTGGGCGCCCGAGGCGCAACAGAACCGCCCTTCCACTCCGACCTCGGTCATTCCGCAGTCCGAACTCGACACTCCGCATTCGGAAACACCTACTAATTCAGCATGGAAAGCCAACGGGCCCGGGCTTATACTTCGCCCAGGAGAGGTGAAGATGGCTCGCAGCCTGCTTCGAAACATACTGATTGTCATGGCATTTTGTGCCGTGGCGGTTCCGTTGCGCGCGCAAGACGTGCCGGACCCCGTTGCGCTTGATCAGGAACGCCGTCTGAAGGACGACTCTGAAAAGCAGGCGCAGGAGATCTGCGACAGCATCATGGGCGTGGGCCGTTCGCGGGTTCTCGTGAACGTGGAGCTGGGTCTCGAGTCCAGCCACAAGGCCGGATCGACGGTGAATCAGAAGACGGACAACAAGGCGAATGGCCTCGGCGATGAAAACTTCCTTTTGCCCTGGGTTCCGGCGCCAAAGTCGGTGACGAAGGAAGAAGCTCCGAAGGATGCGACCGTGGCCGTGCAGGGCGCGCAACAGTCTTCGGTGGATGTGAAGACGATTCTGAAGCGTTTTGACATCACCGTGGTTCACGATGATGCGCTTCCGAAGGAAAGAGTCGATTTGGCGAAGGAGACGCTGACCGCGGCATTCGACCGGTACTCGAGCATTCTGAAGCTGTACTTCCGTGCGACGGCGTTCGTCCGGGAAAAATACGATCCGCAGGAAGTGGTGCGGAAAAATTTGTGGGACTCGCTCACGCTCAAGAACCTGCTGTATCTGTTCCTGATTCTGCTCGCCTACATGATGTTGAAGTTCTTCTTCGGCCCACTGGCTGATTTCATGAAGAGCTACATCGACGGAATGAAAGAGTCGGCGAAGTCGAAGGTACAGATGGAGACGAAGAGCGAAAACGAGAACGACGACGAAGAAGAGAAGACTGGTGAAGAAATCGAAGGACAACAGGAAATGACGCCGGAGGAGTTGGCGGCCCTGGCGGCGGAGGAGGAAGCTATGCAGAAGTTCGTGCCTTTCACTTACATCAATGATGAGAACGTTAAGCAGCTGGCGTACTTGCTGCACCACGAGGAGCCATGGATCGTGGCGCTCGTGATTTCCTATCTCAATGCTGAACACGGGTTCCGGGTGATGCAGGCGCTCCCGGCCGATCTTCAGGCGAAGGTGGCGCTGGAAACAGCTCTCTACCGTCAAACCACGGAAGAGCAGGTCGTTGCGATCAACGAGGACATCAAGCAAAAGATCGACTTCGTGGTCGGTGGCCTGGACAAACTCATCACGATTCTCGAGAGCTCGGACCGCGCGGCCCGGGACAACATCCTTGAGTACCTCAAGAACGAGAAGCCCGCAATCTACGAGCGCGTGCGCGAAAACATTCTTATGTTCGAGGACATTGTGAGCTTTCCAAAGCAGGCGATGCAGCTCATCGTTCGTGAGCTCAAGACCGAACAGCTCGGACGCGCGCTTCGCGGCGCGAGCCCGGAACTTCAGGGGAAGTTTTTCGAGAACATGTCTCAGGGTGCCGTGTCCCTTCTGAAGGAAGAGATGAACTACGGCCGTCCCGTCACCGACGACCAGATCGAAGAAGAACGCCGCAAGATCGTCGATCTGATCAAACTGATGGAGACCGACGGAAAAATTGCCTTTCGCCAGAAGGGGAAAGTGACCTCCTTCGAAAGCGCCGACGCCGGGCAGATGGGATTGCGCAGAGCCCCTTCCGATCCGCAGGCGGCGATCGATGCCTACAACGCCGGCGCCGCCGCCTCCGAAGCCGGCAATGTCGACGAAGCCATCCGGCAGTACGAGATCAGCGTGAAAGCGGACGTTACGATGGCGGCCGCGCATCAGGCTCTCGCGGGCGCCTACTATTCGGCCGGTCGCTACGCCGAAGCGCTTCGGGAGTTTGATCTTACGCTTGGAATTGAACCCAACGACGATCTGAAAGCTTGGGTGGACGAGTTCCGCGCCAGTCTTTCCGCAAACGCCGCATAAAGGAACGTGTCATGACGAATGCCCGCGAAAACTTCGAGAAGCGAATCGGACGCCTGCAGGGATGGGCGGACCGGTGCGGACGAGCGCTTGACAAGGAAATGAACGCGCTCGATGAACTCTATCGCGCGAGCATCGCCGAAATCGAAAGCGAACGGCATAACGCCGTGGAAGCGTTCCGGGCCAAGGAAGAGGAGATCAAGGCGTCGGTTGATGCCGCGGGGAAGGAATTCCAGCTCGAGAAGTATCACGTCGAGAAGGAAAAAGCCGGAACGAAGGCCGAAGACGAATTGATCGACGGCGAAATGACCCAGGTTCAGCGCCGCGCCGCTGCGGAACTCGCCCGGATCAGCGAAGAACGGACCAATTTCCAGGTTTCCATCGAGCGCCAGAAGAGCGCTCTGAACGACGTCTACACGGAGAAGCACCGCCATCTACTGGCCACCCGTGGCGTTCTCGTGCGCGAGGTGCAAGTCGCGGAAGAGAAGCTCTCAAAGGTGATGGCACGTTCGAAAGACGAACTGGGGCTGGTAGAGGAGGCCGGCCAGAAAACAATTTCAGCGCTGACAGCGCAGGCCGACGCGAAAAAGCAGGGCTGGGCCGTGGCGCGGGAAGCGCTTCGCCGGGAACTGGATGCGTATACCCGTGAACGCGACGAGATGGCGGGGAAACTCAGTTCCCTCCGGCTGGACAAGGAAAAGGAGCTGGAGGTCGCCCGGCTGGCCATGCAGCTTGCCGCCCAACAGCTGGACTTGGACAAGGCGACAATCGTCGAGAAAGCGGAAGCCGATCAGGTTCGCACGGAGGCCGAAGTAAAGGAACTCCAGGAGCGGCTGGCCGTCGCCGAAAGGGAATTTCAGGATTTCGTCTCCGATCACGATCGCCGCAAGAAGGACGCGGAGGAAGTTTTCGAGCGCGAAGAAGGGCTCCTGAAGGAAGCAGTGAAGACCGAATCCGACAAGCGCGACTACGAAGCGAAGCTTTTTGAACAGGAAAAAGAATCAAAGGAAAAAGAAGTCGCCCGTCTGAAGGAAGAACTTGAGCAGCGCACTTATCAGTGGGACAACCAGATCCGTTCTCTTCTCCTTCAGAAAAGCGTGCAGGATTCCGAGTACGACGCCGAACGCCTTCGAACCGACCGCGAGTCACGAACCGCGCTTCGCGCGCTCGAGGCTCGCCGCGAAGAACTTAGGCAGCGCCTGAACGACATAAAGGCACGCCATGCCGCGCTGGATGGCAACGCGAAGAAGGAGCTCGAAGTTATCGGTCAGCGGTGGCAGTTCCGCCGCGAACGCCTCTGGACGCTCTGGCAGACGCGGCTCGAGACGATGCGAAAGGAACGGCAGTCGCTTCAGGACGGCATCGGCGCGCTCCATGAGAACTTCGTCAAGGAAAAGCGCCGGTCCGAAGAGCTCGAAGCCACCAACTCCGAAAGGATTCATGAACTGGACCGCTATCTGATGACCTCGGCGGATAGTCGCCGGGCTGAAAAGAAACAGCGGCAAATTCAGTTTGAACTTGAAAAGACACGAATTCTCGCGCAGATTAAGGAGTGTGAGACCATGACCGCTGAATGGAGCGATCGGTTGAAAAACACTCAGCAAGAGCTTGTTAAGCGAAATACGGGTCTGGTGGCAGAACTCGGCTATCTGGATCGATGGTATCGCGAGGAGGAGCAGGAGACGGAGATGTTCCTGAGAACCGTTCGGCAAACGATCGTTTTGTTCGAGGACACCTTGAATCGCGCCAGCATGCGCGACGCCGCCTGAGGGATTTATGGACAAGCCAGAAGACAAGCAGCCCCAAGGTCCGCTGAAACCACCGGTTCCGCCGCCGCTCGGCAAGAAGCCGGGCGTGCCGCTCCCGAAAGGCCCCGTTCCGCCCCGGATGCCGGGCGCTATG
>JAYTIE010000133.1:0-11373 GCA_043732015.1 Elusimicrobiota bacterium
CGCAACCTTTGCCACGACCGCGTCGTAGGCCTCCTGCCCCTCAACGACCAGGGTTGAATGTCCCGCGCCGAGCCGTGAGGACGCGGCGATGGCGGCGTCCGCATCTTTGGACGCCTGCGCCGCCGTCGGCGCCTTAATAATCCGATACGCGAAAACGTCCACCAGTTCCTGCGCCTCGCGCTCGCGCGCAGCCTGATCGTAAAGAGCGCTTTCCGACGAAAGGGTCAGACCTTTCTGGCCCGGCGGCAAGTCTGTCCGAACTTCGTCCTCTCCCGTCACGCTCCGTCGCATGTCTTCGGCAAAGGTCCTTCCGAAAACGGCTGCTTCTTTTTCGTCGAGTTCGCCGGTGGCCACCCAGGAATCCACGCGTTGCGAGACGGCCGTCGAAATGACGCTCCAGCTTGGACGATCCGCGTTCTCAACCCCAAGCTTCACCGGAAGCGCGGAGGCGACCGCGATCAAGCGCCGGCGCGAACCGGCCGGCGTGCCGTCGGACATTGGCACGCGGAGGATTGGGTCGGTATCCGTCAGCGTACGCGTCAGGCGGTTGGGGAAGAGATCGCCGAACAGGTTGAGCCGCCAGGACGCGGGAGCAAAACTGTTCCAGAGAGCGTGCGCGTGGTAGGCCATCAACAGGACGGGGAAATTCGAAAACGTCCAGAAGGTGAATGTGCCCGCGGTCACCGCCGGTATGATCGGCAGAAAGGCAAACCAGAGAATCGCGAGTGTGACCGTGCTCCGGACGGCGACGCGCACCGCCCAATGATCCACCAGGCTTTCCGACGGTGGCGGTCGGTTGACCGGTTCGCCGCGCGCGAGTGCTCGTTCTTCCCGGATGTACGCGAGTCCGCGGGCGCCTTCGTGAAAGACGATGATCAGGAACGCGCCCGCAAAAATCGCGCCGGTCAGTCCGAGGGTGGACACGAAGAAAAGTGGAAGAATCGGGATCAGGGGGAGTTCGAAAAGCGCGACCAGGGCGCCAAGCACCACGACGGATTCCTCCGCTTTGGCTTCCGCCCAGTCACGCTGTCCGATGAGCGGCGTTTTTGTTTTGGTCCAGCGCGCCCGCAGGGAAATGAGCCATTTCACGAATTGGGTCGCGTGGTCGTCGAACCCCTGCTGCACGAGTTCGGGTTCGCCAAACGCGCCATCCTTGCGGAACCGAGCGCCGTTCTTGTCGGTGAAAGTGACGACCTGATTCACGAGCTTTCCACCCACGATCCAACCCGCCTCGGCCACCTTAGCGTCATCGCCGAGCTCCTTCATTGACGTCAATGCCAGTGAAGTTTCAAGAACGGGATCGGCCCGGTGATAGGGGGCGGTGGATCCGATGTTGATGCGGATGCGCATCCACGACGGCACCTTCGAGAACACCTCTGCCAAGAAGTCCGCTCTCGGCTGGCCATTTTCATCGTAGACGAGCCTGCGGGGGAAGACCACACTGATGTCATCTCCTCCAAAGTAAAAACGTTTGGATTCTCCCGCGGAGTGGGCGTCGATGACGTCCTTCATTTCGCGCAGCGCGTCGGCGAACACGTCGAGCGAACGGTTGCCCAGCGTGTTCATTTCTGAGTTGAACGTTTCGAGAAAGAGGTCGTTTTGATCGTCCGGGATGGCGGCGAGGAGTTCAGCGGTCGCTTCCAGCTCATTGACGATCAGCGCGCCGAAACCTCGGAAATCGATGAACACGATCGCCTCATCCTCCCGGGCCGGATCACGCGACACACCGCCATAGAATTCAAAGTTGCCGCCGAGGTCGGGCATGCGGCCGTCCTGTCTCAGCGCTTTCGTCGCAGCGGCGCGAGCCCGGTCCCACAGCGCTTTCTTAGCGCCAGGCTCCGCGGTGGCTTCCATTTCATGCATGAGACGCAGCGCTTCATTGAATTCACCGGCGAGCTTGATCGCTTTGGGCTTCTCCTTGGTTCCAACCCAGGGCTTGATGACGTCGAAACTCATCAGCTTCGCCACGTAGTCAGTCACGCGCTGCGTGAGTTCCTGAATCTCCGCGTCCGAGGCGCCTTTGAACCGCTGGGCCAGAACATAGGGAAGTTTTTTCGCATCCTTCCGAAGAACTTCCACGATTTCGGGCGCGAGACGAAACTCGTCAGAACGACCCGGAATCTTTCGAACCACGATGGCTTCCCGGCCTGGCCGCATCAGGTATGCGCGGTCCGTCATGATTTCCCTTAAGGTTTTACGCGCGTTTTTGAAACTGAATGAAGCGCCGAGGCCGCGTTTGGCGAGCGGTTCCGCCCGGAGCGTGTTGATTGCGTTCAGCGCCTGAGCGTCCTGAGAGAGGATTTCGTCGATGGACATGGGTTCACCGGGCGTCACGTTGCGCGGTTCGACGCTCATGCCCCAATAGACCGGCGTTGCCTTGATCGTCTTGGGCAGTTTGCCGGCCTTCTGCATCTTGTGGACCGCGTCCGCGATTTCCGAGTTGCCGAGACGTTCGTTCTTCGCTGACAGTTCGGTCATATAGGAATGAATGTGGGTTTTTATATCGTCCGTCAGTTCGTTCAGCAGACCCGAGAGTTTGGCATCGAGAGCGGCGCCTTTGAGGCCGAAACCTTTCTGAAGCGCATCCATGTCGACGGCGAAGCGGAATGATTTGTAATTGCCCGCGATGCGCACCAGGATCGGTTTCCCGGCGCGGGCTTCAGCCTCCGCAAAGAGTTCCTGCGCTTTCGCCCACATGTATTCGTTCCGGTAACGCCAGACGCGGTTCATAAGGTCCTGGCCCAGGATGTCGTTGAACATCTTGAATCCGACTCCCTCCTCGTCGCTGACCGAGCCGGGCTGCATCAACATAACGAGCCGATAGTTCATGAGGCCCGATTGCGCATAACGAATGATCGAAGCAAGATCGTTGCCATACTCGAGCGCGTCGAGTACATCCTGTCGGTCGATTTCGATCGGAACTTCGGACTGGTCGAGCACGTCCCGGATGTGGAGATTCTCGGCGAACTTGGCTTTCCGGTCCTCGGTCAATTGGTAGCGCTGCTTGCCGATGCGCCTTTCGCGCGTGAAGCCGGCGGCGACGTGGGGAAGAATCGCTAAAAGGAAAATGGGCAGCGTGGCCGCACCAAAGGCCGCGGCTGAAAACGCGAGAGAGCTGGTGATGGCGACGAAATTGGCGCGCCAAAAGTGGCGACTCGGCGCCGCAAAGAAAATTCCGAGTACCGTGATGCCTTTGACGCCTTTTGGGCGGTTCTTCGCGAGCATGATGAACCGCTGAACATCCCATCTCTGCTCCGCGCGGTTGTAGCGATAGACGCCGAACACGTAATGCATGATGAGGTTCGCGATGAGCCAGGCAGCGATCAGCGTCGCGCCGGAGGCCGGCGACGACGCCACCGTCAGCGCGACGATCGCGGCAATGGTGCCCTCGCCCACGCCGCTGATCACGGGCCGCATGCGCGCTTCCCATTTTGGGCCAAACAGAACGCCGACCAGTTTGATCGGGAGATACCAGATCAACGCCCAGGCGCCAGGCGCTGAGGGTAGCGCCAGCGATTCCTCGGGGCTGACAACGGTCGTGTTGTTGATTGGCGTTTCGTCCCGATTCACGAAATTCGCGTCGTGAGGTCCCGTCGCTACAAAAGCGGTGACGTCTTCAACCCTGGTTTCGAACACATTTTTTCCGGCGGGTTTGGCGGTCGCGTTCATCGGAGCGGGGATCAGCTGTGCGATCGCTGCCAGTGAAGCCGCGGCGCGCGCGAGAAATTCGAGCCGGCGCCAACGTCCTTCGCCGGTTGCGCTGCCCAGCACCTGGCCGGGCGGATTCAGCGTCAGTTTTTCGCCGGCGAATATTCGATCGAGCGGCGTTTTCTCGCGCGTGAACGCATCGAGATAGCGGGTTCCGGAGTCGGGCACACTCGTGATTTTGGGCGCGGCGACGATGACCGGACGGCCGGACGCGGCCAGCGCGCGCACGAGGCCTTCGGTGTGGAATCCACCTGCGACGAGAATCGCGGGTGTCTTTTCGGAAGATTTGAGAACCGCGGCGGCCAGAATTTGGCTTCGTTGATCTGCCAGCCCGTAGAAGCGTTCAAAGAGGGGAAGATTGGCTGTTTTTAAATCAGTATCGACCAGGGTGGTCTTGAGCGATGTCCACTGGTGCCACTCGGTGGGCGTCAGTTCGAAGCGAACCAACTTGGCGGCCAGGTACTGGCCGGCATCCTTTTGCGCCAGTTCGCGCTCGGCCGCGGTCGTTGAAATCATTTCGATCAGGCGCCGCTGGCCGCCGTCGAGGGACACGATAAGGCGGCTCACATCGATCTTGTCCGCCAACGCGACGTAATCCAGATAGCGTTTGAACGCGGGGGCCAGAGCGAGATTGACCTGATGCCTTGAGCAAAGGGATTCCAGTCTTTCGTGGTAGGCGGCGAATCCGATCCGGCCGTCGCGGTATGCCACGCTTTCGGCAATCAGTTCCGAGACTTCCTTGTCAGTCAGTTTTGCCGCGAGCTTCTCGAGAATCGCGCGCCGTTCGCGCTCGACCTTCGGGATGTCGAGGCTTTTCTCATACCGGTAGGCATCCAGGAAGCGGCGAAGCTCGATGTCCGTCGGCATTCCGGCGGCATCGAGACGCGTAACAAATTCTCCGAGGGAAACCGCACCGCTGCGGTAACCATCCAGCAGCCGGTCGTAGGATGCCATCGCAGGACCGTAGCCAGTCTTCTTTGCTTCCGTGAGAAGGCATCCATACTCGGTAACGGCTTTTTCTGCGGCGGCCCGGGCGGCCGTGGCGTCGATGACCACGTTGGCGTTGTCGCGAAAGGGTTTCTCTTCATCAGCACCCACAAAGGCGGGCATTCTTTCCAGGTCGAGAGCGGCAAGTGAAGGGCCGCCCATGCGCCCATGCCGGAGCATGGCCTCGCCCAGCGGCGTGCGAATGTTCGCGGGAATGGCGCGCAGCTGGGTAAAGTCGAGCGCGCCGAACGCGCCTTCGAGGTAGACGCCGCCGACATTGGTTTCCTTCGAGAGGCGTTCGATCGCCGCGGCGATGTTCAGCTGCGCTTCGGAATTCAGATGGACGTCCTGGATCAGGACGATGGGCGATTTGTGACCCGTTCCCTGAACCACTTCGACCACGTTCAGGCGGTCATTGGGAATCGCGGCCAGGGTTCCGAATAAGGGAGAGCCGGGCGAGACGGCGACGCCCCGTATTGCCGAGGCGGGCCGCTGGGGGCCGCTGCCCAGCGCGGGCATACCGGTGGGCAGCGCGGCGAAAAGCGGATTTTCCGAGGCTGAGCGCTTCTGTTGACGTTCCGACCACACGGACGACTGGGCTACATCCGCCAGGGCGGCCTGGCTGGCGAGGCAGAGAACGACCAGGGAAGCGATGGCACGAGGGAGGCGTCCGGATTTCATCCCTATAAATATGCCCGTTCCGTCTTAAATAGCCATTAAGAACATGTAAACAAGCAGCAACGATTTTCAGACGGAAACAGGGCTAGAAATAGGGGGGATTCAGCCGCGGTCGCGCTCGCAGGATTTGCACCTCCGACGAAAGAAAGTTATAGTTCCGCCATGCAAACAGGAATTCACCCCAAATACGACGTCGCCCAAGTCCGCTGTGCCTGTGGAAATGAGTTCACGAGCCGTTCGACCATGAAAGAAATCAAGGTTGACATCTGTTCCTCGTGCCACCCGTTCTTCACCGGTCAGCAGAGACTGATTGACGCCGCTGGCCGCGTTGAGAAGTTCGGAAAACGTTTCTCCAAAACCGAAGGCAAAACCGTTGTTCGCGAAAAGATGGTTCAGAAGCAGATCGCGAAAGCCCCGCCGAAAGTGAAGGGAAAGACCGTTCTCACGACCACGCCCACCAGCTCCAAGAAAGAGAAAGACGCCGGAAAGAACAAGAAGGCCTAGCCCGCAACCGCGGCGCAGGGTCTTTTCTCCCAGCGAACTCATGATGGAACAGGCGACATACCGTTCGCGCTCCCTACCGGAGAGTGAACGGCGTCGTTCGCCGTCCCAACATCCAAATCAGAACCCGACATGAAAGAAAAATTTCTCGCCATCATTAACGCGTTCCGAGCGCTCGATCATCAAATGGCCGGCACGACCGATCCGGCGACGCTCACCTCGCTGGCGAAAGAACGGAAGCGCCTTGAACCCATTGTTCAGGCCGCCGAGGAATGGCTTCGTCTCACCGACGAACGCGCCGCGCTGGTCGACCTGATGGACGGGTCCGATACGTCGATGGCGGACCTGGCGCATGAGGAAAAGCCGAAGCTCGAGGAGCGCCTGGCCGTGCTCGAAAAAACGCTCCGCACGCTGATGACGCCCAAGGATCCCGTCTTCGAACGCAACGCGATCGTCGAAATCCGGGGCGGCGCGGGCGGAGACGAAGCGGGCCTGTTCGCGGCCGAGCTTTACCGCATGTATGTGCGTTTCGCCCAGCGAAAGGGTTTCCAGGTTGAAACGTTCACGTCCAGTCCGTCGGGCGTGGGCGGAATGAAGGAAGTCGTGTTTGGCGTCAATGGCGCCGGCGCGTACGGACTTCTCCATTTTGAGCAGGGCGTTCATCGCGTCCAGCGCGTTCCGAAAACCGAAGCCCAGGGGCGAATCCATACCTCGACGGTGACGGTCGCCGTTCTTCCTGAAGCGAGTGAAGTCGACGTAAAGATCGACGTGAAAGATCTCCGCATCGACACCTACCGCGCTTCCGGCGCCGGCGGTCAGCACGTGAACAAAACCGAGTCCGCCATTCGCATCACCCACGTTCCGACCGGCATCGTGGTCGCCTGTCAGGAAGAACGCAGCCAGGGGCAGAACAAACTTCGCGCGATGGCCGTTCTCCGCACGAAAATGCAGGAAGCCGCCGAGGAGAAACAAAACTCCGAGCGCAAGGAAATGAAACGGAAACAAGTGGGATCGGGCGACCGCTCGGAGAAGATCCGCACGTATAATTTCCCTCAAGACCGCATCACGGACCACCGGATCAATGTGAGCGTCCACAACATCCCGGGCTACATGGACGGCGGCATGGACGAGTTGCTCGAAGCGCTTCAGAACCGCGAGCAGGACCTGGCCGAAGCATCGGAACAGGGCGCCTCCTGACGTGACGGAGACCGTTGGCGAATTGCTGGCGGCCGCGGAGACGGCATTCGCCGAAGCCGAACTTGCCAGCCCCAGCCACGAAGCCGAGTACATGCTCGGCGCCTCTCTCAAATGTTCCCCCGCCATGCTGGTCATTCGGCGAGAGGAATCCGTTCCTGATGCCGTCGCGTCCGAAATCCGGGCTCAAATCAATCGGCGTCTCACGCGTGAACCGGCGGACTACGTCATTGGTTGGAAGGAATTCCTCGGCCGCCATTTCCGTGTGGACACCCGCGTTCTCATCCCGCGTCCCGAAACCGAACAACTGCTGACGCTGGCCGTCGCCCACGCGCGGGCCGTAAAGGGCCGGAGCGCGCGCGTTCTTGAACTGGGAACCGGGTCCGGAATCATCGCGGTGAGCGTCTCTTTGGAGTGCAAAACAGCCGACGTGACCGCCGTGGATCTGTCGGCAGGAGCCCTGACGGTGGCGCGGGAAAACGCCGAGGCCCTGGGAGCGGAATCCGTCCGGTTTTTACAGGCCGATTTGTTCGGGGGTCTGGGTCCGGATCAGCAGGGATATTTTGATATTATCGTCAGCAATCCACCCTACGTTCCAACCGGTGTCCTGCCGTCGTTGGATCCGGAGGTCGCATTTGAGCCGAGGCTGGCTTTGGATGGTGGTTCGGATGGGCTGTCGGTGATCCACCGGCTGGTCTCCGGAGCGCCTTCTTTTCTGGTCGCTGGCGGACGTCTGATGCTGGAAATCGGGTACGACCAGGGAGAAAGGGTCAGGCAGATTTTGTCGGATTCAGGTTTTCGAGAGGTTCAGGTCCTGAAGGACCTGGAAGGTCATAACCGCATCGTAACAGGAGTGTCGATTGGACCAGTTTGAGATCACAGGCGGGAAACCGCTCAAAGGCCGCGTCACTATTTCAGGATCGAAAAACGCCGCGTTGCCCTGTCTTTTCGCCACGCTGCTCACCGATGAAGTCTGCACGCTGAACCAGGTTCCCGCGCTGGCCGACATCGATACGGCTCTGAAGCTTCTCGTCACGCTCGGCAAGAAAGTAGAACGGTCCGGCCACAGCGTCGTGATCAGCCGCGCGCGCGCCCTCACCGGTCAGGCGCCCTATGATCTCGTCCGGCGCATGCGCGCCAGCGTCCTCGTCATGGGCCCGTTGCTCGCCCGCCGGAAGCGCGCCAAGGTCTCCATGCCTGGCGGTTGCGCCATCGGCGCCCGCCCGGTCAACATTCACCTGGACGGCTTTCACCGCATGGGAGTTGAAACCTCGATCACCGAAGGATACGTGGATGCCCGCACGCCAGGACTGAAAGGCGCGTTGATCCCGATGACGTTTCCCAGCGTCGGTGCGACCGAGAATTTGATGATGGCCGCCGTGTTGGCCAAGGGCACGACCATCATCCAGAACGCGGCGCGTGAGCCTGAAATTGTGGACTTGGGACGCATGATGCAGACCATGGGCGCCTCGATCCAGGGCCTCGAAACGTCCGAGATCACGATCACCGGCGTCAAGTCGCTCTCCGGCACGACGCACACGGTCATTCCCGATCGCATCGAGGCGGGCACGTTCATGATCGCGGCCGCGATCACGAAAGGAAACATTCTTATCGACGGGGCCAACCTGTCGCATCTAGGAAACGTGCTGGATGCGTTGCGCAAAACCGGTCTCAAGATCGATCAGGAAGGCCGGTGTGTCCGCGTCCAATGGACGAAGGCGCTGAAACCCGTCAACGTCGAAACCGACGTCTATCCCGGATTTCCGACCGACATGCAAGCTCAGTGGATGGCGCTCATGTCGCTGACGAAAGGGAAATCCCTCGCGCGCGAGACCGTTTTTGAAAACAGGTTCCTGCACGTTCAGGAGTTGCTCCGCTTCGGCGGCAACATCACGCTGAGCGGCCGCGATGCCGTCATCACCGGCGTCGAAAAGCTGTCCGGCTGCACGTGCATGGTCTCGGACCTTCGCGCTGGCGCGGCGCTCGTGCTGGCGGGCCTTGCCGCGAAGGGGAAGTCCACGGTTCTCCGGGTCTACCACCTGGACCGCGGTTATGAAGCGATGGAGAAGAAACTGAAGGCGCTCGGCGCTGGAATCCGTCGCGTCAAATCCTGACATGGCTGAATCCGCTTCCGTTTCCAGAATTGTCTCGTCCGTCATTGCTGACGTTCGCAAGAACGGCGACAAGGCGCTCGTGCGTCTGGCCGCGCGGTTTGACCGCGTTCAACTGACGCCGAAAGAATTCCGGATTCCGGCGGCGTCGTTCGCGAAAGCAAAATCTTCCCTGTCGTTCGATGTTCGCGGCGCGATTGAAGCCTGCGCCCGGCGAATTCACGACTTTCATCATCAGGAATCTTTGCGAACGACGAAGAGCTGGAGCGTGACCCGGGATGGCGTTCGGCTGGGGCAGATCATCCGTCCCATAGATTCCGTCGGGATCTACGTTCCCGGGGGCCGTTTTTCGTATCCGTCGACGCTGTTGATGACGGCGATTCCGGCGAAGTTGGCTGGCGTTCGCCGCGTCGTTGTCGTGACGCCTCCCGCCAGGCTGACGCCGGAGATTCTCGCGGCAGCGAAGTTCGCTGGCGTGGACGAGGTCTACCAGATCGGCGGTCCGGCGGCGGTCGCGGCCCTCGCGGTTGGCACGAAGACGATTCCAAAAGTGGATTTCATCATCGGTCCCGGGAACGCCTTCGTGACCGAAGCGAAGCGTCAGCTATTTGGAGAAGTCGGCATCGATCTTCTGGCTGGCCCCAGCGAACTCGCGGTGATCGCCGATGACAGCGCGAACCCGGAGTCCGTCGCCGCTGACATGGCGGCGCAGGCGGAACACGATCCGGACGCGCGCAGCTATCTCGTTTCGTTGTCGAAAAAGCTCGTGTCCGCCGTTTCCGCACTGTTGCCGAAAGAACTGAAGCCCCGTTGCGAGATCCGCTTCGAGTCGAACCGGAAGAAAGCGTTCGCGCTGGTGAACACGCTGGCGGCGGAGCATGTCGAAATCGTTTTGAAGAAGCCTCAGGACTGTCTGGACGCGATACGCAACGGCGGCGCCATCTTCGTGAACGGCTGGTCTCCCGCCGTCCTCGGAGATTATTGGGCGGGCCCGAGCCATGTATTGCCGACGGGACGCTCCGCTCGATTTGCGTCGGGTCTGTCCGTGGCGACGTTCATGAAGCGTTCCAGCCTGATCGAAGTGTCCGCGGCCGCTTACCGGAAAGGTTGGCGTTCCGCGCACACGATGGCGGAAGCCGAAGGTCTGGTTCAGCACGCGCGTTCTTTGAAGTCGCGCATGAAGAATTCCGTCTAAGGAAACGAAAGAATCTATGAAGAAACGAACCTGCTCCAAACATCGCGTCACCACGGAAACGGACATCAAGCTGTCGTTGAACCTTGATGGTCAGGGGAAATACGACATCGAAACGACCATTCCGTTCCTGAATCACATGCTCGAACTCTTTTCGAAGCACAGCCTGATCGACCTGAAGATCCGGGCCAAGGGCGACACGCACATCGACGATCACCACCTCGTCGAGGACATCGGCATCACGCTTGGGCTTGCGATCAGCGAAGCGCTCGGCGACAAGAAGGGCATTCAGCGCTATGGCTTTTTCCTGTTGCCGATGGACGAGTCGCTGTCGTACGTCGCCATCGATATGTCCGGTCGCGCCTGGATCGAATACGAGGCGCCGCTCTTCCGCAAAGACTACTGGAAGACCTTCGACCTCGACCTCGTGGAAGATTTCTTCCAGGCGCTGGGTTCCGCCGCCCGCATGAACCTGCACATAAAATTGCTCAAGGGCCGCAACAACCACCACATGTCGGAAGGCATGTTCAAGGCGTTCGCCAAGGCGCTCTCCATGGCCGTGGCGAAAGACCAGCGCTTCAAGGGAATGCCGTCGACCAAGGGAAGCCTGTGACCGATTCGCTTCGCGTCGGCCTCATCGACTACGAGATGGGCAATCTGCACAGCGCCGCCAAGGCGCTGGCGCTGCAGAACTGCACCGTCTCGATTTCGTCGGACGCCGAGAAGCTGGATGATTCTGATCTACTGGTATTGCCGGGCGTCGGCGCCTTCGGCTCCGCCATGACGGCGCTGGGGAAGTCGGGCCTCGACACGTTCGTTCAGCGCTGGATTCTCGAGAAGAAGCGTCCGTTTCTCGGCATCTGCCTCGGTCTTCAGGTGCTCTTTGACTCGAGCGCGGAATCCGAGGAAAAGGGGTTGGGCATTCTGAAGGGTCGCGTTGAAATGTTCGATCTGAAGAAATTCCCGGCAGGAAACTTCCAGATTCCGCACATGGGCTGGAAC
>JAYTIE010000134.1:0-4418 GCA_043732015.1 Elusimicrobiota bacterium
GGCGGCATCTGGGCGTGCGTGCCCATCCCCGGCGGCCCGTGATGTCTGAACGGGGGGTGCGCGGGATCGTGCTCGCCGGTGGGTCGGGAACCCGGCTCGCGCCGATGACCACCGCCGTCGGGAAACAGCTGCTGCCGGTCTACGACAAGCCAATGATCTACTACCCGTTGTCCGTTCTCATGCTGGCCGGCATCCGGGAAATTCTCGTCATTACCACGCCCCACGAGCAGGAAGCCTTTCGGCGGTTGCTGGGCGACGGCGCGTGGCTGGGCCTCAAGATCAGCTACGCCGAGCAGCCGGCACCGAAGGGCATCGCGCAGGCTTTCATCATCGGCAAGTCTTTCATCGGGAAGAGCCCTGTGTCGCTGATTCTCGGCGACAATATTTTCTACGGTCACGGTCTTCCGAACCTCCTGAGAAAAGCGGCGTCACGCAAAAGCGGCGCGACCACGTTCGGTTATCAGGTCGGCGACCCGGAACGCTACGGTGTCGTCGCGTTCGACAAGAAAGGCCGGGCAACCTCGATCGAGGAGAAACCGGCCAGGCCGAAATCCAATTTCGCGGTGACCGGCCTCTATTTTTACGACAACTCGGTTATTTCCATCGCGGAAAACCTGAAGCCGTCGGCACGGGGAGAGCTGGAAATAACGGATTTGAACCGCGCCTATCTGAAGCGGAAGAAACTCGCCGTGGAGCGGCTCGGCCGCGGAATTGCCTGGCTGGACACGGGCACGCATGACTCGCTGCTTCAGGCGAGTTCTTTCATCCAGACAATTCAGGAACGGCAGGGATTGCAAGTCTCCTGTCTGGAAGAAATCGCTTTTTCGCGCGGTTACATCAACGCCGAGCAGCTCCGGAAAATTGCCGAACCGATGGCGTCCAATTCGTATGGCAAGTACCTTCTCCGCCTGGCGGACGCCCGTTGAACCTCGTCGCGTCCACACTTCCGGGGATTGTGATTATCGAGCCGGCTGTTTTCCGTGACGGCCGCGGGTTGTTTTTCGAATCGTATCATCGCGAGAAGTACGAAAAGGTCGGGATCCGCCCAGAATTCGTCCAGGACAACCAGTCGAACTCAGTAAAAGGAACGCTTCGCGGTCTTCATCTTCAGATCCGCCGCCCGCAGGCAAAACTGGTTCGGGTTCTTCAGGGGGAAATTTTTGACGTCGCTGTAGACGTCCGGGTGGGTTCGCCAACCTTCGGAAAGTGGATGTCCGTTGTTCTCTCGGCTGAGAACTTCCGCCAGATTTTTGTTCCGACTGGATTCGCCCATGGGTTCGTGGTCTTAAGCGAAACCGCCAATGTGGAGTACAAGTGCAGCGACTTCTACGATCCGGGCGGCGAAGTCGGCATCCGCTGGGACGATCCGGAAATCGGCATCGACTGGAACGTAACGGATCCCCTGCTCTCGCCCAAAGACGTGAAGAACGCCTCCCTTCGTGATCTGACGTCGTCCCTGCCTCTTTACCAGCCCGGAGCGGTTTGATGAAGGTCCTGGTGGCGGGCGCCGCCGGACAGCTCGGCAGCGCTCTCCAGACCCTCCTCGCCGGCGAGACTGTCTTTGCGCTGACCCGAACCGATCTCGACATTTCTGACCGGGACCGCGTCATCGAGACGGTTCGCCGGCTGAAACCGGATCTTGTCATCAATGCCGCGGCCTACAACTTCGTCGACAAGGCGGAGACCGAGCCGGAGGCCGCCTTCGCCGCCAACGAAAAGGGCCCCGGTAACCTGGCCGAAGCGGCGGCGACCCTGAACGTTCCTGTCGTTCATGTGTCCACGGACTATGTTTTTGACGGCCGCCTGGGCCGCGCGTACATGGAGGACGACGCCACCAATCCGCTGGGCGTCTACGCCAAAAGCAAACTCGCGGGAGAAGTGGCCGTGCTTAAGTCCAACCCGCGTCACTTCGTTGTTCGAACCGCTTGGGTGTATCACGACACCGGCCGTAATTTTTTACGCTTGATGCTGGGATTCTCCGAGAAGGGGCCGGTGCGCGTGGTCTCTGACCAGGTTTCGTCGCCGACCTATGCGCCGCATCTGGCGGATGGAATCATGCGGCTTGCCGCGACAGGCGCGTACGGTACGTATCATCTGGCGGGTTCGGGCGGGGGCGCGTCGAGATTCACCGAGCTTCAGGAATTTTATCGGGCCATCGGGCACAAGGGCCTCGTGACACCGGTGTCGATGTCGGAATTCCCGCAGCCGGCGCCACGCCCCAGATACACGGTGCTTGAAACCAGTCGCACGCCGCGCATCACGCTTCCAGATTGGCGCGAAGGAATCCGCGCCTTCGCCGAGGCGTATGGGCGGACGGGAAAAAACCAGGAGGCGTCATGAGTGGTGAATGTGAATTTCCGAAGGTCAACGCTTCAGACGGCGAGATATCAACGATTCTCTCGACCGCAAAATCGATCGCGGTGGTGGGACTGTCCCAGAATCCTGAACGCCCCTCGCACTGGATCGCCAAATACCTCATCGATCACGGATTCCGCGTGTTCGGTGTAAACCCCGGCCAGAAAGAAATCCTGGGTCTCAAAATCTATCCGTCGCTTTCCGACATCCCGGAAAAAATTGATCTGGCGAATCTGTTCCTTCGGCCCGAAGCTGTCCCACCCGTCGTGGATGAAGCCATTGCCAAGGGCGTGAAGGCGGTCTGGATGCAGGAAGGAATCGTAAACAACGCCGCCGCCGACAAGGCCCGCGCCGCCGGGCTCCTGGTCGTGATGAACAAATGCATTTACAAGGAGCACGCCGCGCGCGCCTGAAGAACCCATGAAATGGACCTCCGTCATCAATTCTTCCGCGTCACTCGAGTCGGCTGTTTCTCAGGCCGCCCGGGAAGTTCGCGAACGCCTCGGTCCCGAACCCGCGGACCTCGGCCTCCTTTTTATTTCCGCCGGATTTCGCGCGCAGGCCGTTGACCTGTGGCCGGTTCTTCAACGTGAGCTGAATGTCCGGCATCTCATCGGCTGCACCGCCGGTGGCGTGATCGGCGGCGGAAGGGAAGTAGAGGAGCAGTCCGCCGTCTCCTTCACCGCGGCGCGCCTTCCCAACGTGAACGTGACCCCTTTCCACATCAATCAGGACGCGCTGCCGGACGCCGACGGCGCTCCCAAACCCTGGCGGGACCTGATGGGCGTGAAAGGAGAAGATCATCCGTCGTTCGTCGTGCTGTCAGAACCGTTTTCCATGGACGCGGACGCCTTGGTTGGCGGACTCGATTTCGCCTACCCGGGATCGGTAACGCTCGGCGGTCTTGCTTCCGGCGGAAGCGCGCCAAACGTCAATCTGCTCATGCTGGATGAGAAAATCACGTCTCATGGCGCTGTTGGGGTGGCCTTGTCGGGCGATATTTCAATCGAATCGGTTGTCGCGCAGGGATGCCGTCCGATTGGTGAAGCACTCTCCATCACTGCCGCCGACGGGAACATCCTGATCGGCGTCAACAACGTGTCTCCTCTCGTCTATCTTCAGGGTCTCTACGAAAAACTTTCACAGCGTGATCAGGAGTTGCTTCAGAACTCGCTTTTCCTGGGCGTTCTCATGGACCCGTTCAAGAAAGACCCGAAGCAGGGCGACTTTCTGGTTCGCAACATCCTCGGGCTGGATCAGTCGAACGGTCTCATGGCGGTGGGCGCAATGCTTCGCGTAGGTCAAACCGTCCAGTTCCATCTTCGGGATGCAACCACGTCGCGCGAGGACCTTCAGCTCATGCTTTCGCGGTCCGAATCGGCGAAGTGGGGAAAGGAAACCGGCAACTCCTCGGAGTTCGGCGCTCTTATGTTTTCCTGCGTTGGACGGGGCGCGCGTCTTTACGGAGAACCGGATCATGACACCGCGCTTCTGAGGTCCGTCGTTGGAGACATCCCCGTCGGCGGATTCTTCTGCAACGGCGAGATCGGCCCTGTCGGTGGGCGTACCTATCTGCACGGGTATACAAGCTCGATCGGCGTCATTGCGCCGCGCTCCACACATCCGAAAGTCCTTCACAATCCTCTCTGAGCCCCACGTGAAATCGAAAGTTTTCCTGTCTGCTGTTCTCGTATTCGGGCTGACGTCTTCTGTTCTCCACGCGGGTCCGCGTTCCTGGCTGGGCCGTTTGATGCCGGGAAAAGCCGACCCGGGCACGACGGCCACCGCAAAGCCTCCCGTCGAGCCGCATCCGGAGGTCGTTTCTCTTCAGAACTCTTTCGCGAAGGTGGTGGACGCGGTCAAACCTGCGGTCGTGAACATCGCAGCGGTGCAAATTTCCAAGGATCAGGTAGAGGAAGACCCGCGAGAGTTCTATTACGGGGATCCGGAAGAGTTCTTCCGCCGATTCTTCGGCGAGCAGGGACAGCAACGGAGGCAGAACCGTCCACCGCAACGTGAATACCGCTCGGAAGCGATGGGGTCCGGCGTCATCATCGACCGCG
>JAYTIE010000135.1:0-11246 GCA_043732015.1 Elusimicrobiota bacterium
AGAAAAGCTTTGCCTTTTCCTTCAATTTGGTCCGCCGCTTCCTCGGCCCCAGCCCGCACCGCGTCAAGGGTATCGATTCCCTTGCTTCTTGCTTTCTCAACGCCGGAAACGAGTCTGGTCGCCCCATTGTTAATTGTTCTTTCTGCGCCTTTAAGAATGTCTTCCATGGATAGGCCTCCTAGACCGTGTCTGATTGCAATCTGTATGTCAGGTATACGGCCTTCCCTGGGAAAGGTTCTTCGCGAACTTGATGGAATCTCAAACGTAGTTGAGTTTGAGGGCCAAAAGCCAAAGGAGGACGTGATGATTCGCTGGTCATTAATATTTTTCGGTTTCTCTCTGGTTTCGGCAGCTTTCGGGTTCAGCGGAATCTCAGCCTTGGCGGCGGGAATGGCGCAGTTTCTATTCTTCACCTTCATGATGCTGGCGGTGGCTGGGTTGGTGCTGGGTATCATGATCGGGCGTCGGTTCAGTCCCAACTAAGCATGGAGTGGACAAAGCCGATTGGCCCGATAATGGACGGGCTCCATGACAGAAGATTGATCGGTTCGAAAAGGGTTCGTAAGGCGAGACGCCGGAAAGGCGACGAGGACGAGCCGGGCAAGGGTGAAAGCGGTTCGGTTCCCCAGCGGGACGCGATCGAGCAGTGCAAAGAAATCATGGAAAGCTTTTCGTCGTATTTCCGGACTTGATGCAGGTAGAGAGCGTCGCAACGGAGGTGCACACATGAATAGAATTAACGACAAGCTGGATTTCATCAGCAACGGAATCGGAGTGATGTTCCTTTTTCTGCTCGTCGCGACCTTCCTGATCAACGCCGTCACCACACCAGATGCGCGCATCGAATCGGCCGCCAAAAATTCTTATGCCTATCAAACCTATCTGAGAGACGATGCCATCACCGTTTCGTCGAAAAATGGCGTCGTCACTCTGACAGGTACGGTTTCCAATGAGTCACATCGGTCCATGGCCAAGGACATCGTGGAGAATCTGCCGGACGTGAAGTCCGTGAAAAACAGGCTCGGAGTAAAAGAAGCACGGAATCCGTCGGAATCTACGACCGCCAGCCTCTAATTCTGGACGCTTCATCAAGAGGGCCCGAAAACGGGCCCTCTTGTATTTCAGGGCGTCTCGACTCCAAATTTCACAGAATGGGTGTCAATGAAACGGCTTAAACTTTTATCTTCCCTCCTCAAAAGCATCCAGTGGGACAATTTTCTCTTCGTGGCGCTGACTCCCGTTATCGCGATCGGGGGCTGCATTTTTCTCGTCATGTACGACGCGGTCCGCTGGCAGACGCTCGCGCTGGCTCTGTTTTTCGCCATCGTCACCGGTTTGTCGATCACGGCCGGGTACCACCGATTGTTTGCCCACCGCAGTTTTGAAGCAAGCCCCCTCCTGCGCTGGCTGCTGCTTGTGTTCGGCGCTGCCGCCTGCGAGAACTCCGCCCTTTCCTGGGCCCGAGATCACCGGGATCATCACTCGTTCGTCGATACCGACCGCGACCCTTACAGCATTAAAAAGGGTTTCTGGTTCGCGCACATCGGATGGATCGTATTCCCCCGTTTTGACACCACCGCCAACGTGGCTGATCTCGAACGCGATTCCCTCGTCATGTTTCAGCACCGTCATCTGGTGCTCATCAGTCTTCTGGCGGGTTTTGCATTTCCGATGGCGCTCGCGAGTTTGTGGCAGGATGCGCTGGGAGGCCTGTTGATTGCCGGGTTCGCGCGCGTGGTGCTGAACCATCATTTCACGTACATGATCAACTCCGTGTGCCATTACTTCGGCACACAGCCCTACTCCGACAAGAATTCGTCCCGTGACAGCTGGGTATCGGCTTTGTTCACCTACGGAGAGGGTTATCACAACTACCACCATACGTTTCCTTCGGATTATCGAAACGGCATCAAACCGTATCACTGGGATCCGACGAAGTGGCTGATCAGGTCCCTGTCGTTAATCGGCCATGCGTCCGATTTGAAGCGGACGCCGGAAGAGCGCATTGCAAAGGCACGCGCTCGAGGCCTTGAACCCGAGAATTAGCCCCGCCTCTATTTCATTTCAAGCTGCCGCGTCCGAACCATCTGGTAGATGCGGGTCAGAACTTCATCAAAACTGTTGTCGCTTTCCCAAAACGGCGGGACGCCCATTTCCTTGATACGTGCTCCTGGTTTTGGAAGGCGCTCAAGAAAGTCCGGCCCAGGTTTCCACCCCAGCGCCCGGTCCACGGGCGCCTTGAAGAATTCGCTGAGGCTTTTTGAAAGATTGGTTGTGGACGGCGCTTCCACCGGAGCGGATGCGGGCACTGCCTTTCGCCTCGTTGGGGCTTTCCGTCGGGCCTGAACTTCCGCCAGCAATTTCTCCCGGGAAAAACCGCGCATGTCGAAGATCAGGAATGGATTGCGGTCGAATTCCTGGCCGAGGATGTAAAAAGCCGCGGCCACGTGCTTGCAGAGACGTTCCCCTCCCGGGCACGTGCAATCCGACGTGATATCGGTCTCCGAGTCTGGAAGGAGAGAAGCACGCGCTCCCAGGAAGACCGCCTCCATCTCAACGGGCATTTCCCCGCTCAGCAACTTGGCGGTGTGGAAGGCTCGCTTTTCCAGCGCGTCCGCCACTCGCTTCCACTGTTGTGAAGAAAACATCGGGAATCCGATCTCGACCTTGTAGGGGCGTAGCCGAGATCCGTGAACTTCAGCTGTGGCAAATCCCTGATCGACGCGAATTGACAGCACCTGTCCGGCCTTGGCGTAGGTCAGACCCTTCTCAATCCGTGTTTTCCAACCGAATGATTCGAGGGTTTCGATCCAGCGCTTTCCCCAGAAGGTTTTCGACACACCGAAGGTGTCTTCCAGCCGTATTCCACCGGCGGCCTTCTTCGGGCCGCGTTTCGGGTAATGCCAGTTCATCGCTGGTTCTCAACTTCAAGCATTGAAGGTTTCCGTCCTCAGTTCGAAAATCTGCCGGAGCTGGGTGTTCGAGAGCTCCGTCAGCCACGATTCGCCGCCCTTCAGGACCGTCTCGGTCAACGCCATCTTCGAATCGATCATGGCAGAGATTCTTTCCTCGAGGGTTCCGAGACAAACGAGCTTATGAACCTGAACATTCTTGGTCTGGCCGATCCGGAAGGCCCGGTCGGTGGCCTGGTTCTCGACGGCAGGATTCCACCAACGGTCGAAATGGAAAACATGGTTGGCGCGTGTGAGGTTGAGACCCACGCCACCGGCTTTTAGCGTCAATACCATCAGCCGTTCCTGTCCGGATTGGAAACGTTCCAGCATCTCGTCTCGCCGCGGCTTCGAGAGACCGCCGTGGAAGAAAAGCGTCGGCTGAAGAAGCTTCTGCTGGAAGTGGCGCCTCAGCAGCTCACCCATTTCCCGGTACTGAGTGAACACAAGCGCGGAGTCGCCTTCGCTCAGGGCTTCCTCCAGCATCTCCGTGACGCGGTCCAGCTTTCCAGACCGGCCATCCAGGACGCTGTTGTCTTTCAGGAAATGGGCCGGATGATTGAGGACCTGCTTCAGCTTGGTCAGCGCTGACAGGACCATCCCGCGCCTGGAAATCCCCTCCGCCGTTTCGATCTTCTCCATCATGTCTTTGACGACGGCCCGGTAGAGCGTGGCCTGCTCCGGCGTGAGGGTGCAGTACACCTTCATTTCCATTTTCTTCGGCAGGTCCGTGATCACCGTGGGATCCGTTTTCAGTCGTCGGAGAATGAATGGCTGAACCATCTGCCGTAGCGCTTCCGCCGCGCGCTGATCCTGGACGTGTTCGATCGGAACAACGAAGCGTTGCTGGAACTGGCTGAAAGAACCGAGGTAGCCCGGGTTAAGGAACTCCATGATGGACCAGAGGTCAGACAGATGATTCTCGACCGGGGTGCCAGTCAGCGCCATCCTGAATCCGCTTTTCAGTCCGCGAACCGCGACGCTTTGAAGTGAGAGAGGATTCTTCACGTTCTGCGCCTCGTCCAGGATAATGCCGGTCCATGCCCGACAGCTGAAGAGAGGGCGGTCTATTCTGGCCAGCGCGTAGGTGCTGACCACCAGGTCCGCCTCTTCAACTTCCAGCAGGAATTGTTTCTCATCCTTGGTCCTCTTTGTTCCCTGGTGAATTTTCACACGGAGGCTGGGAGCGAATTGCTCGGCCTCTTTCAGCCAGTTCCCGGCCACCGACGTGGGACAGAAAAGAAGGGCCGGCCCGTGAAGGCGCCCGCCTTCCTTTTCCCGCAAGAGATACGACAGCGCCTGAACGGTCTTTCCAAGTCCCATGTCGTCGGCAAGACAGGATCCGAAGCCGTGCGCGCTCATGAACCCGAGCCAGGAGAGTCCCCGTTCCTGGTAGGGACGCAACTTGCCAACCAGCGTTTTCGGAACATCCAGCGCCTTGAAGGTATGTCCGTGGGTTGTCCCTTTCATCAGATCGCCGATCCATCCTTCCGAATGGATTTCGCCGATTTCGAGTCCTGGGTCTTCCTTCGGATTGGGGGCGATGCGCTGGAAGACCTCGCCCAGGTTCAGTCCGTTCCCTTTCTGGCGGTCCCAATAGGCCTTCGCCTGCTTCAGACTCCCGGGATTCACTTCCACCCACTGTCCGCGTATCTGGGCGAGCGGTACCTTCAGCTGCGAAAGATCCTCGAACTCCTTGGCGCTCAACGTGTGATCTCCGAGCGCGAGGCGCCAGTCGAAATCCAGAAGCGAATTCATTCCGAACTGTCCGGTCTCGTTCTTCTTCGGACGAACTCTCAACTTTACCGTGAGACGCTTCATCTTCTCGGCTTTCCACCAGGACGGCAGGAACACGCCAAAACCCATTTCGGACAATAGCGGAGCGGCATGCTTCAGAAAGCTGTAGGCGTCCGCAGAGGTGAGCGTGATGTGGTCCGGATGTTCTTCCCTCAGACTCTTCTCAATGGGCGGGAACACACGACCCGCGGCTTCGAGCGCCGTGAGGAGACGTTCCTCCGGGTGCGCCGCCGAGAAAGTCCGGAGAGCCAGCGCCGCGTCGCCATGCGACCAGACTTCCTCGGCCGGGACCAGCAGACTGGGATCCGCGGAGGCCTGGAGCAGGTAATCGAGCCGCCAGCGCTTTGCCTTGGAGTCGCTTTCCGCCGGAGGTGAAAGTCTGAGGCAGACTCTCAACCCCCCGCCCGACGCCGCCTGAAGTCGACGGGTCCAGGAGGCGATCGTGCTTTCTATGACGGACGCTTCCTGCGGAGCGATTCTCAAAGTTGAATTGGGAGCGGTCAGGCCCGCGAGCCAGAAATCGCCCGCGGCCCGGTGATTCGGACGCAGCAGCGGCCCGCCACCGGCGGCACCACGCACTTCGCTGTCCACCAGCCGATCCAGGAAACTTGTCAATAAAAGGTCGGATGTGGTGTTCGCCGTCATGGAGGAAGGATCCATCGAGGACGAGAAACAGGACGGCGGCATTGCGCGCGAGAGCGCGAGGAAATTTTCCGCTATGCCGGGTGCGTCCTGGATTGAGCGCCAGACAGCCCGCGCCGGGCCTCCTTTCTGCTCCAGCCGCGGCAGAAAGAATTCTCCGATCAGAATCTGCCAGACCAACCGGGCCGCCGCCCGCCAGAAACGAAAATCGTCGGAAAGCAGAACTGCGTCGCTTTTCAATGATTCTTCATTCAGCGAGAGAAGCCATTTCATCAAATGTTGAGGCTCGAGGCTCAGGGCTTCCACCCGCCAGAACCCAAAAACGCCTGCGGTTCCTTCCTGGACCAGGGGCTCCTGAAGAAGGGGATGTGACGCCTGCGGACGGCCACTGATTTCCGGCAACACGAGGCGCCGTCCCGAAAGAACGGCGTGGTTCAATCCAGGAAGTCTCTTAATTATTTCCGTGGGTGTTGCGGAAAACGGGTGCACCCCGCGAGGCCTCGGCTGCTCCATTCGTTGCTCTGGAGAAACACCCTGCTCAGCCCAAACAAGCAGATTGCCCGCCTGCGTTTCATCGGCTGGCGCCAGCCAGACAGCGTGAAGCACCAGAAGGCGTCTGGACGGTGAGGGCCTATTAAGGGTATGGACGGAAGGATCGACGAGCATGACAGGCGAGATTAACACAATCGTCCTGCTGTTGCCTTCGAGAAGGTTCTCTAGCCGGCGATGAGGGGCTCGTTGACGGGCTCAGGAAGGTTCCCGTCGTCTTCTTGGACCGGGGAAGGTGCGGTCCTCTCCCGTCTTTCTTTAACCGGCTTCGCTATTTTCAACACGGCGATTGATCGGCCTTTTACGTCGCATTGAACTCCCTTCCGGAAGGGGTGGGGTTCGGCCAAAGGGTCGGATGTGTCGATGACCCGTTCCCACTGCTGTCCGCGCTGGGCGGGCGGAAGCGAGAACGGAACCGGCTGATGGTGCGCGTTGAAGAGAATGAGGTAGGTCGATCCAACCAGATGTTCTCCTTCCTCGTCCGTCTCATTGATCTGGTCCCCCGCTAGCCGTACGGCGATGGAGCGGACATCGCCGCCGTTCCAGGCCTCGTCGGTCATCTCCTGCCCGGTCGGATTCAGGAATGAAATGTCCTTGATTTCCGAACCGCGGATGTCACGGCCGAGAAAAAACCGTCTCCGCTGGAACACCGGTTCCTCCCGGCAGATCTTGATCATGCTGCGAACAAACTCGAGGAGTTCTTTCTTTTCTTGCGTCAGATCCCAGTCAACCCAGTTGATGTCGTTGTCCTGACAGTAGGCGTTGTTATTTCCCTTCTGGGTACGGCCGATCTCGTCACCGGCGCAGATCATGGGTACGCCCTGAGAGAGCAGGAGCGTCGTAAATAAATTCCGTACTTGCTTGCGCCGGAGCGCGTTGATCTCGGCGTCGTTCGTCGGGCCTTCGGCGCCACAATTCCAGCTGAGATTGTTGTTGTCGCCGTCCCGGTTTCCCTCGCCGTTGGCATCGTTGTGCTTCTGGTCGTAGCTGACCAGGTCCTGCATGGTGAAACCGTCGTGGCAGGTGATGAAATTGATGCTTGCATAAGGAAGCCGCCCGCTCTGTTCGTAGAGGTCGCTGCTGCCAGCGAGGCGCGTCGCGAGTTCTGACACACGGCCGCCATCCCCTTTAATGAAACTGCGCACGGAATCCCGGAATTTCCCGTTCCATTCCGTCCACCCGATCGGAAAATTCCCTACCTGATAGCCACCCTGCCCCAGATCCCAGGGCTCTGCGATGAGCTTAACCTGGGAAAGGACGGGATCCTGGTGGATGATGTCGAAGAAGGCGCCCAGCTTATTCACTTCATGGAGTTCGCGGGCCAGAGTGCTCGCGAGATCAAACCGGAACCCGTCCACGTGCATCTCTAGAACCCAGTAGCGCAGGCTGTCCATTATGAGTTGCAACGCGCGGGGGTTGTCGAGATTCAAGGTGTTGCCGCATCCGGTGAAGTCCATGTAGTAGCGCTTGTCCTCAGGCGAGAGCCGGTAGTAGGCCGCATTGTCGATTCCCCGCAACGAGAGTGTCGGTCCCATCTGGTTGCCCTCGGCGGTGTGGTTGTAGACGACGTCCAGGAGAACCTCGAGACCCGCCGCGTGGAATCCGGCGACCATACGCTTGAATTCCTTCACTGACTCGTCCGATCGTTTGTCAGCGCTGAACCGGATGTCCGGCGCAAAAAATCCGAGGGTGTTGTAACCCCAATAGTTGGTCAGGTTTTTCTCGAGGAGCGTTTTGTCGCCGGCGTGATAGTGAACCGGCAGGAGCTCCACGGCTGTGACACCCAGGTCCTTGAGGTATTTCAGGACGGGTTCGGTACACAGCCCCGCATAGGTACCGCGGAGCTTCTCCGGGACCTCGGGATGCTTCTTCGTGAAACCTTTGACGTGGACTTCGTAGATGACCGTCTTGTGCCAGGGCGTCTTCGGCGCCCGATCCGTTCCCCATGTGAATGCGCTGTCTATCACCGTTCCGAGCGGGGCAAAGGCGGCGTCGTCGCGGGTGTCCATCGCCAGGTCCAACCGGGAATCCCCGATCGGATATCCGAACGTTTCTTCGGTGAGATGAACGTTTCGCCCGATGGCCTTCACATAGGGATCCAATAGAACTTTATTGGGATTGAAGCGGTGTCCGTTGGCGGGGTCGTAAGGCCCATAAACCCGGTAGCCGTAAAGCTGGCCTGGCCGGACGTCCGATAAGAATCCATGCCAGACCATATCGGTTCGTTCGCGCAACTCAATACGCTGCGTCTCGATCTTGGCATCAGGTGAATCAAAAAGGCAAAGCTCCACTTTCTCGGCGTGTTCCGAGTAAAGCGCGAAATTTGTTCCGATACCGGTACAGGTGGCTCCGAGGGGATAGGGAGTTCCCGGCTTAAGATGCATCAGAGGTTCCTTTTACGAACTTGGGTAGAGTCTTGGGTTCTTACGCGCGGGCGCACGGAAGGTTCGCCCTCAACGTTTTTTGATCGTGTTCAGACTTATCGTCTCGTCAAGGCGAGGCTTTAGCGCCTCGATGAAACCGTTGCGAAACACGTAGCGAATAGAGGTCCAGACGTCGACGTCTGATTTGTCCATTTTCCCTGAAAACGGAACCTTGGACGCAATCGTGTCCTTCTTGCGGTTTTTAAGAATGCTGGCAAGCGATTGGACGAAGACGGATTTCACTTTCTGGCCCAAGTTTAACTTCTCGTCCTTCGTATTGATGAACTGGACGTCACTGATGATCGGCTTCACATAGCCCTGAAAGGTTCCGTGATCGGAGGCCACCTCCGTGTAAACGCTGATCACGCCCGACTTCGGACGAAGACCCGCGTAATAAAGGAGGAAATCATTCAGCTTGGTGATGTCCAGACCCTCCAGCTTCGCTTGCGTTTGAAACGTGGATGGTGTTTCGAACGGATTGAAATCGATGTCGATGGCAAGGCGTCCCTGATGCATGACACGTCCCGTCGCTCGAAAGTTTGCCAGAAGTTTCTTGTACTGATTGCGGCTGTTGGACAGATTCCGGGCCACTGCCTGCACTTCATCGAGGTAGACATCGACGGCGGGTTCCGCCTGGAAATTACGGAAGTGAACAGCGCCGTCTTTTATTTCGAAGTGATTTATTTTGAGCGGGAAAAGGTTTTCCACCTGGGTCTGCCAGCTTCCATCTATTCCGGTCTGGCTCTCCTTCTTGGTGGGACCTTCGACAAAATTAATTTTCGGTTGATCGAGACCGATCGTCCCCACCAGAGCGCCATGAAAGAGTTCCTTCCACTGCACGGAGTGGTGCACAAGCTGAGCGCTGAAAAAGGGAACCGGAATTTTCCCGTCCGTCTTTGTCAGTTCCACGCCCTTGATCTGATAGGCGCCGCGCCAGAGCGATACGCCGATCTCATCCACGTGCCCCTGGTATCCTGGAATCCCGCCCAGGGTGCGGTTGACATACCATTTAAGAGCCGGATCCAAGGCCAGTCGGCAGCCCACGAGAGCGATAACGACAATAAGAACCAGACGGGAGTGAGCAAAAACGCCCCTGGGGGCTCGCCAGGGGACAGAAGGGATGCGGATATTTTCGGATGCTTTTACCATGCATGCCCTACGGGAAATCGGAGTGATCGTTCACTGAGAAAACTAAGCTCACGTTCATTTGAGCAATATCGCGCGGTGTAACGTATTGTGTGAAGGTCTTCGGAAAAATCGATAAGGAGTCGCCGCCATTCGTCGAAAAAATTTCTTTTCTTTGTACCGCCGGTCTCTTGCGCTGGCCGAACCGATTCGCGCGGAGCTGTTCAGCCTGGAACGGCTGGAAGAGCACGCCGTAACGCTGGCGGCGGCCCAGTCCGTCACGAAACGTCCTTCGAAGCGCCATCCCATTCTCGCCCGGGTGAAGGACAACGGACAATCGCTTTATAAAGCCTACGGAGACATTGCTGCGGCTGTTCATTCAGGACAGGCGATCACGCCGGCCGCCGAGTGGTTCATCGATAACTTTCACATCGTCGAGGCCCAGATCCGGGAGATTATCGATCATCTTCCGCCGGGTTATTACCGCGAGCTGCCGAAGTTGGACCGCGGTTTTCTGGCAGGAGCGCCCCGAGTCTATGGCGTGGTCTGGGCCTTCGTCGCCCACACCGACAGCCGTTTTGATGCGGACTGGCTGCGCCGTTTTGTCGCCGCCTATCAGCGCGTTGATGTCCTGACGATCGGTGAAACCTGGGCGCTTCCGATCAGCCTGCGCATTCTGCTGGTGGAAAACCTCCGGCGGATTGTCGACCGGATGATGAGCGCCACGGTCGCGCGCGACGAAGCCGACCGTCTCGCGGACGCGCTCATGGCGGCAAAAGACCAACCTCATTTCGACGCCGCCTCATCGCTCGCCGCCTACGATGGCAAGCCGCTGGAACAGGCGTTCGTCGTTCAGCTGGTCCAGAGATTTCGCGACAAGGATGTGGTCGGTGAGCCCATTCTTAACTGGATAGAGAAACGCCTTGGCGGTCATGGAACGACGGCCGAGGAGATTGTTCGCAAGGAGCATCAGGAGCAGACCGCGAAGAACACGTCGGTCCGCAACATCATCACCAGCATGCGCTCCATGGAAGCGATGGATTGGGCCAGCTTTTTCGAAAGTCTCTCGGTCGTCGACGGCCTGCTGCGGGACCAGAGCCAGTTCTCTGGCATGGATTTCGAAACGCGCGACATGTATCGCCACGCCATCGAAGATCTGGCCCGGCGGTCCCCGCTGACGGAATCCGACGTTGTCCGGCGTGGGGTGAGAGCCGCGAGAGTGGCGGGCGAAACCGCCCCGGCCCGCCGCCTCACCGACATCGAACGCGCCCGTCAACAGGATCCCGGTTACTACTTCCTCGGTGCAGGACGCCCGGTGTTTGAACGTGAAATCGGGTATCAGCCCGGATTCTTGAGCGCCGTCGTCCGTGCCGGTTCCGCCCACGCGACGATTCTTTACCTCGGTGGGATCGGATTGATGACGGCGGCGATTCTCGCTTTCCCCGTATGGAAGACTCACCAGAATGTCAGTGGACTTGGGACTGTGGCCTTGCTGGGTTTGTTGGCCGCAATCCCTGCGTCCGACCTCGCGGTCGCCCTGATGAACCGGCTGGTAACCCGTTTCGTTGGACCGAAAGCCGTGCCAAAGCTGGACTTTCTGAAAGGAGTTCCGGAAGAATACCGGACACTCGTTGTCATGCCGGTCATGTTGAACAGCGTCGAGGCCATAAAGGAGCATCTCGAACGCATCGAGACCCATCATCTCAGCAATCCGGCCGGGTGCCTGCAGTTCGCGCTACTGTCGGATTGGACCGATGCG
>JAYTIE010000136.1:0-11175 GCA_043732015.1 Elusimicrobiota bacterium
TCAACAGGAGGTTTTGATGAGTCTATGAATAGTTCCTGCCACTTTTTACCTCGAGTGTAGTTGTCTAAAAGTCGTAAACTCTTGCCTTCATCTACTATGGGATCTAACCAGTACTTCTTTTCTGGTTTAAATTCGTCTTTCAATAAGCTCAAACCTATTTTAACATGATTCACGATTTGTTCTGCCTTCTTAGTAGGACTTGAAAAACAACTTTTCTGGTCTTGTTCCACCACACTTTTAGACATCTCTTGGAGGAGTGCTTTCTGGCTGACTTTAGACAGATCATGGCCGGAACATGTCATAGATGGCGTTGGTTACGAGGCGGGCGGATTCGACGTACGCTTCATTCCCGCGGCCCCATTCGGCAAAAAAGCGGTCATCATAGATCGCGGAGAGGTTGGGCATCATGAATATGGATCTTGCGAAATTGCCCCCGGTCGATCCATCGAATAAACTCGGGGGCATGCGAATCGCCCACATCGACACCGAGCGAACCTGGCGCGGCGGGGAACAACAGGTCCTCTCGCTCGTCGACGGTCTGTCGCGCCGCGGCTGGGAAGGCCTGGCCGTCGCCCGGCCGGGATCTCCGTTCGCCGAACGTCTGGGGAGACTCCTCCCCGTCTTTACCGTTTATCCCTCCATGGAATGGGCTCCGTTGGAAGCGTTCCGTCTCCGTTCTGAATTGATCCGCCAGCGCATCGACGCGGTCCACGCGCACACGGGACACGCGGTGGCGCTGGGCGCGCTCGCGACGCTGGGAACGGACATCCCGATGATCGTAACGCGCCGCGTTGACTTCCCGATCGGCCGCAATCCCCTGTCCCGGTGGAAGTACGGGCGGGCCGCCCGCATTGTTGCGATTTCGGAAGGCGTCCGTTCGGTGTTGGTCGCCGACGGCATTTCCGCCGATCGAATCCATCTCGTTCGTAGCGGCGTCGATTTTCGCCGCTACGAGAACATTCCTGTGGTGTCGCGCGCGGAGCTCGGGGTTTCACCGGACGCGGTGGTGGTGGGACAGGTCGCGGCGCTGGCGCCCCACAAGGATCAAGTGACGTTCCTCCGAACAATCGCGGCGTTGCGGAAACGCCGTCCCCAGGTGGAAGGCGTGCTGGTGGGTGGTGGAGATCTTCGCGCGGCACTCGAGAAATCTGCGGCGGAGCTGGGGCTTGAGCGGCACGTTCACTTCCTGGGACACCGGGACGACGCGCTCAGCTGCCTGAAAAATTTTGACGTGTTCTGTTTTTCGTCGTGGGCTGAGGGCCTTGGAACGTCAATCATTGACGCCATGGCGCTCGGCATTCCGGTGGCGGCGACGCTGGTTGGGGGAATTCCGGAACTGGTGACCGACGGCGTAACGGGATTCGGCGCGCCGGCGCGAGATGCGAACGCGCTCGCGCAGGCGGTCGAGAAGTCTCTCGATTCCTCCCGGAGAAGCGACATCCGGTCAGCGGCACGAGCACGGGCGCAGACCTTCTCCATCGAGCAAACGATAGAAGGAATGGAGATGGTATACCGCTCCGTTAAATCCGGGTCAGCCTAGTCGTTGATGTGAAGCTGGTAGGCGAGCCAGGCGGTCAGTTCCCGGTCGACGGTTTTTGACTCGGGATCACTTCGACGGGGCTCCGACTCTGTTCTTTCTTCCCAGGGGCGGCTTGGAGCGGTGGATGGCGCGGGGGGCGGGACGGGCTTCTCAGGCTTCATAATCAGGACCTCCCAAAAAACATGACTTCCCTGACGAAACGCTGCATCCCGAGAGATACAAATCCTCCGGTCAAACCTCAAGATTCGTTTGGATTATTTTATGGCGGCGTGCAGCCGTTCGAGGCCCGTGTTCCGGTCGTCTTCCCACTCGGTCATTTTCCGGTCCCAGCGGCGCTTCAGGTAGGGCCAATTCGTGGTGTCCGCCTTCGATAGATCCTTCAGGATGTCGGACATTTCCTTTCGCCCCCGTTCCAGAGAGGCGATGCGACGTTTCACCTCGGCATTGCCGGTCGCGCTGAAACTGGAAACCTCCAGACGGAAATCCGTGAGCGAGGTTCCGAGGCCCTCCAGGCTGTCGGACATTGCTTTTTCCGCCATGCGCCGTTCCGGCGGATATCCCGACAGCGCCCGGTAGTGGGCGTCTTTCAGGTCATCCAGTTCCCGGGAGGCGGCGGCCAGCGCCGGGGTCCATCCCACAAACCGGTCTGAGCGCGTGCGCGCCAGCTGGGTTTTCACCCGGCGGATGTGCGCCTGCAGGTTGGCCGCGGTCGCTTCCGCGCCGTCGTGGTCTTCCGGTGCGGCGTCGGCCACGATGCGGGTCGACCACGCGTCGACTTCCTTGATATAGGCGTCCATCTCGCGCTGGCGGTCCAGGCCGCGCTCCAATGAGGCCAGCCTATCCGGGGCGGGCGCCGCGGGAGCCGGCTCACTCCGGCAGCCGGTCAGGGCGCCGCCAATCAGCATGAAAATCAGGGATAGCGAAAGGTTCATCGGGGATTTTTTAGAATTTTTTGTTCCAGGCCGGGGTCCCATAGCTCCGGGTCACCAGATCTGCCGTTTCAGCCAGCGGCGGGTTCGCGAGCTCGGAAGCGGCTTCCCACCCTGTTTTCAGCGCGTTTTTCACCTGACCGGCGGGCACCCCAAGGTTCATCAGAAAATCTTTGTGAGGGCGACTTTCACGGTAATCGGGCTGCAATGACGGCATGGTTAGGCATTCCTCGATCAACCCAAGGTCAAAACCTAGGAGCAAAGTGCCGTGCATTAACGTAAAATGCTTCCGACGCCGCTGAGAATTTCCCGAGAATTTGAGGGCGCCGACCGTGAGGTCGGTGTGTCCACGAACTTCCGGGGGAAGGCCCAGCAGCGGGGACAGGGCGGAAGCGATTCGACCCAGAACGGTTAGATTGGTTTCCGTAATGCTGTCCAGGCCGCGGTGTTTGCTGATGTCCAGAACAACGGCATAATTGAGGCAACCGCGCCCCTGCAGGATGGTCCCGCCGCCGCTGCACCGTCTTAGAATCGGGATACCGCGTTTCTCGCAGGCTTCAGAATTTGTTTCGGTTCGCCACCGGTTGGAATATCCAAGCACAACGAACGGCAGCGTCGGTTCCCAGAACCGCAATACTTCGTCCTGCTGACCTGATTCACAGCGGTCCAGCAGGGCTTCGTCGAAAGCCAAGTTCTCCTCGGGCGTTGGTAGGGTCAGGTCGATCCACTTCATACGGGGTTAATGGTTTGGTTAAATCAGGACAACACAGCTATGGAATCAAAAAACGAGCAGGAAATCCTTTCAAACGAATCCCTCAACGGCCGCAACGGAGGGAAGGTAGACGTGAAAGCCAACCGGCGGTGGGCGCAATCCCTTGAATATGTACTTGAGTACATGCTCCAGCAGGCGACGCCCGAACAAGCCCCGATGCTCATCAGCCAGTTTGTGGACCGCCTCAAAGAATCCGGATTCAGCACGCCCACCGCCGTCAGCACCCCTTACCTGAACACGATTCCCGTCGAAGAAGAACCGGCCTATCCGGGCGATCTCGCGCTCGAGCGCCGCATCAAGAGCCTCGTCCGCTGGAACGCGATGGCCATGGTGGTCAACGCGAACCGCAACAACAGCGGCCTCGGCGGTCACATCTCGACCTTCGCGTCGTCCGCGACGCTTTATGAAGTGGGCTTCAATCATTTCTTCCGTGGTCCCGACGGCGACAAGCAGGCCGACCAGATCTATTTCCAGGGCCATGCGTCGCCCGGCATTTATGCGCGCGCCTACGTCGAAGGCCGTCTGAACGCGCAACATCTCAAGAATTTCCGTCAGGAACTGTCCGAAGGTGGGGGATTGTCGTCCTATCCGCATCCGTACCTGATGCCGGACTTCTGGCAGTACCCGACCGTGTCGATGGGCTTGGGGCCCATCATGTCCATCTACACCGCGCGCTTTAACCGCTATCTCGCGGCGCGCGGCTTCATCAAACGGGAAAACCCCGGCAAGGTCTGGGCGTTCATCGGCGACGGGGAAACCGGCGAGCCGGAAACGCTGGGCGCGCTGACCCTCGCCTCGCGCGAAAATCTCGACAACCTTATCTGGGTCATCAACTGCAACCTGCAGCGCCTGGACGGCCCGGTGCTCGGCAACGGCAAGATCATCCAGGAACTGGAATCGCTGTTCCGCGGCGCGGGCTGGAATGTCATCAAGGTCATCTGGGGTTCCGACTGGGATCCGCTGATCAAGGCCGACAAGACGGGCAAGCTGCTGAAGCGCATGGAAGAAGCCGTCGACGGCGACTATCAGAAGTATTCCGTCGAGCCCGGCTCCTACATCCGGAAGCATTTCTTCGGAAAATACCCCGAGCTGCTGAGCCTCGTGAATCACCTGTCGGACGAGCAGATCCGGAAGCTTCTCCGTGGCGGACACGATTCCAAGAAAGTTTACGCTGCTTACAAGGCCGCCGTCGACCACAAGGGGCAGCCCACCGTGATCCTCGCGAACACGATCAAGGGCTACGGACTTGGCGAAGCTGGCGAAGGCCGCAACGTCACGCACCAGCAGAAGAAGCTGAACGAGAAAGAGCTGCGCGTGTTCAAAACCCGCTTCAACATCCCGATCGCCGATGAAGACCTCGTCGACACCGCGTTCTACCGGCCGCCGGAGAACAGCGAAGAGGCCAAGTACACGAAGAGCCGCCGCATGGCGCTCGGCGGATACCTGCCGAAACGCACGGTGAAGGCGCCGCCGCTCGAAACGCCGGACATGGCCTTCTTCGCGGAGTTCCTCAAAAGCTCCGGACCCGCGCAGCTGGCGACGACCATGTCGTTCGTGCGCATCTTCAACAAGCTGCTCAAGGATCCGAAGATCGGCCGCAACATCGTCCCCATCATTCCCGACGAAGCGCGCACGTTCGGTATGGACGCGCTGTTCCGCCAAATCGGTATCTACTCGCCGAAGGGCCAGCTTTACGAGCCCGTCGACAAGGAATCTCTGCTCTATTACCACGAAACCAAAGACGGCCAGATTCTTGAGGAAGGCATCAACGAGTCGGGATCGATGTCGTCGTTCGTTGCCGCGGGCATCGCGCACGCGAACCACGGCGTGCACATGATTCCTTTCTATATCTATTACTCGATGTTCGGCTTCCAGCGCGTCGGTGACCTCATCTGGGCCGCCGCCGACTCCCGCGCGAAGGGCTTCCTTCTCGGAGGAACCTCCGGCCGCACCACGCTGAACGGCGAAGGCCTGCAGCACCAGGACGGGCACAGCCAGCTGATGGCGACCACCGTCCCCACGATGCTCTCGTACGACCCCGCGTTCACCTATGAGCTCGCGGTGATCATCCAGGACGGTTTGAAGCGGATGTACCGCGACGGCGAAGACGTCCTGTATTACCTCTCGGTTTACAACGAAACGATCCCGATGCCCGCCATGCAGGAAGGCGTCGAGGAAGGCATTCTCCGCGGCCTCTACAAGTTCAACACGGGTCCCGCGAAGAAGAAGTACAAGGCGCACATCTTCGGTTCCGGACCCATCATCCAGTCGGCGCTGAAGGCGCAGGAAATTCTCACGAAGTACGACGTCTCCGCCGACGTCTGGAGCGCCACCAGCTACAAGCGCCTCCGGGTGGAAGCAATGGAATCCCGTCGCTGGAACATGCTCAATCCCACCGCCAAGCCCCGCACGTCGTATCTCGAGGACGTGGTGGCCGGGGAGAAGGGCGCGTTCGTGGCGGTTTCCGACAACATGAAGATCGTGGCCGAACAGATCACGCCCTGGATTCCCGGCGGTCTGACAGTGCTCGGCACCGACGGCTTTGGCCGCAGCGAAACCCGTGAGAAGCTTCGCCGCTTCTTCGAGATCGATGCGGAGATGACCGTCATCGCGACGCTTCACGCGCTTTCCCTCAGTCACGGACTTCCCAAAACCGTGGTGGCAAAGGCGATCAAAGATCTCAAGGTTGACCCCAACAAGGTTCATCCGGTCCTCGTTTAAGGACCGATACCCCCAAAGGACAAAAGTCATTTATGGATATTCGCGTACCTCATCTGGCCGACGGCGTTGAGTCCGGCACGGTCGTCAACGTTCTCGTCAACATCGGCGACATGGTCAAGAAAGACCAGACGCTCGTTGAACTGGAAACCGAAAAAGCCGTTGCCGCCATTCCGGCGCCCGCGGATGGAACGGTCACCCGCATCTCGGTCAAGCGCGACGACAAGGTCGCGGTGGGGCAGGTCATCATCTCGATTTCAGAAGGCGCCAAAGCCGCCGGCAACGGCCACAGCGCGCCTGTCGCCGCTCCCACTCCCGCATCGGCCGCCCCGCGCTCGCCGCAGCCCGTCGCCGCGGTTTCCACCCATGCCGCTCCGGCGGCCGTGCCGCAGCGCCGTCCGTTGCCGGCGGGCATTCCCGAAGCCGCCTCGCCCACGGTTCGCCGTGTGGCCATGGAGATCGGCATCGACCTTTCCCGCGTCGCCGGCAGTGAGCGCGGCGGACGCGTCGTCATGGACGACATCCGCGCCTATGTGCAGAACCTTCAAAGCCTGGTCGACGCCGGCGTTCCCGCCGCCGTCCCGGCGGCCGCGTCGTCTCCGGCTCCAGCCGTTCAGCGCGTCGAGCTTCCTGACTTTTCCAAGTGGGGAGCCATCGAAGCGAAACCGATGTCGTCGCTCCGCAAGAAAATTTCCGAGAAGATGTCCGAGTCGGCCCATTCCGTCGCGCGCGTTACACAGTTCGACGAAATAGATATCACCGACCTCATGGCGCTGAAGAAGAAATACGACGAGTCGTTTGCGAAGCAGGGCACGAAACTCACGATGTCCACCTTCGCGGTCAAGGTCGTCGTCGACGCGCTGAAGAAGCATCCGGTCTTCAACTCGAGCCTCGATCTCGCCAATGAGAAAATCATCTACAAGAACTATTTCCACGTCGCGATGGCCGTTGACACCGAGCACGGACTCATCGTCCCGGTGATCAAGGACGCCGACAAGAAGAACCTGGTTGAGATCTCGAAAGAGATCGACCGTCTTGCCGCCGCGACCCGCGAGCGCAAGATCTCGGGCGACGACCTGCAGGGCGGCACGTTCACTATTTCGAACCAGGGCAGCCTGGGCGGCACGCACTTCACCCCCGTGGTCTACACCCCGCAGGTCGCGATTCTCGGCCTTGGTCGGGCGCGCTGGTCGGCGGTTGTCCGCGACGGCAAGATCGTCTCACGCCTCATCATGCCGACGGCGCTGTCCTATGACCACCGCGTCATCGACGGCGGCAACGCAGTCCGGTTCAACAATGATCTCGTAAAAGGCTTTCAGGAATTCGACGAATCAGCCCTGGCGTCCGGCAAAGCCGCCGCGGCCAAACCCCAACTTCAAAAGGCGAAGAAGAAATAATGAAAACGATTAACGCAGACGTTGTTGTTCTCGGTGCGGGTGTCGGCGGATATACTTCCGCTTTCTACGCGGCGGACCGCGGCCGTCAGGTTTTGCTGGTGGAACAGGAAAGCACGCTTGGCGGCGTTTGCCTTCAGCGCGGCTGCATTCCCTCCAAGGCGCTGCTTCACGCGACGAAGATGGCCGAAGAAGCCGAGCATTCGGGTTTCCGCGGCATCGAGTTCTCGAAGCCGACCGTGGACGTCAACAAGCTCCGCACCTGGAAGGAATCCGTCATCGCCAAGATGACCGGGGGCCTGAAACAGATCGCGAAGATCCGCGGCGTGACCGTGATGACCGGCCGTGGTTATTTCGAAGACGCGAAAACGCTTCGCGTTGAAACCTCCGAAGGCCAGCAGCTCGTCACTTTCAATCACATGATCATCGCGGCGGGATCGCGCCCGGCGCTGCCGAAGGCGTTTGACCTGGGCAACCCGCGCATCATGACCTCGACGGAAGCGCTGGAACTGCCCGACATTCCGGAAACCCTGCTTGTCGTCGGTGGCGGCTACATCGGGATGGAACTCGGCACCGTTTACGCGGGTCTCGGCAGCAAGGTAACCCTTGTTGAAGCGATGCCCGGCCTCCTGGGCGATATGGACGCGGATCTCCTGCGGCCAGTTCTCCAAAAGGCCCAGAAGTCCTTCAAGGAACTTCGCTTCGGCGTGAAAGTCACGAAGATGTCCACCGCCGGCAAGAAGATCAAGGTGAACATGGAAGTCGACGGCAAGAAGCTCGAGGAGCTTTATGACCGCGTCCTCGTGTCCGTCGGCCGCACGCCGCTCACCTCGAACCTCGGCATCGAGAACGCCGGCATCGAGAAGGACGAAAAAGGATTTATCCGCGTCAATGAACACCAGCAGACCGCTGTTGCGAACATTTACGCGGTCGGCGACATTGTCGGCGGACTCATGCTCGCGCACAAGGCTTCGAAAGAAGCCCGGATCGCCGTCGAGAACATCACCGGCGAGCACACGGCTTTCAAGAACATCATCATTCCCGCCGTCGTGTTCACGGATCCTGAGGTCGCCTGGGCCGGGATCACGGAGAACGAAGCCAAGAAGCAGAACATCCCGCACAAGGTCGCCCGGTTTCCGTGGGGGGCTTCCGGTCGCGCGGTGAGCTTCGACCGTCCGGACGGACTGACGAAACTGATCATCGATCCCGACACCGAGCGGGTCCTGGGCGTCGCCGTCTGCGGCGCGGGCGCCGGTGAGCTGATCGCCGAGGGCGTTCTCGCGATTGAGACCGGCCTCACCGCGCGTGACCTCGCGGAATGCGTTCACCCGCATCCGACGTTGTCCGAAACCATCATGGAAGCGGCCGAAGTGTTCTACGGAACGTCGTCCCACATGGCATCCGCCCGGAACCCGCAGCGCTCGCCTCAGGAAGTCCACTAGGGCGATTCCCTCAACGACATGGCAACGGTTCGGAGACAACTCGAGCTTCTCAAGCAGTCACTGACCCTTGCCTATTGGCGGAACATCGCCAATATTGACCGCCGCATTCCTTACCTTCTCCGGAATTCTTCGAAGCCGCCGTTCGCGCAGACGCTTCGTGAACACGGCATCCACGTTACGTCCAGCGATGCGTATTTCGATTCACGGGCGCGGGACCTGGTGGCGAAAATCTCTGAGTTCACGAACCGTGAAATGCAGAAGGAATCGATTCAGGAAATTCTGAAGAACCGGAACTCCGGGCACGCCAACAAGAAGTTTGTCTTCAACCTCCTGCCGTTCGAATTCGATTTCGACAACCCGATCCTGCAGCTCGCGCTGCATCCGCAGCTTCTGGCGGCGGCGAATTCCTACCTCGGGATGTACGCCCACCTGCAGGGAATCGAACTCTGGCTGAATTTTCCGACCGAGGGCGAAGCCACCGAAACCCAGCTCTGGCACCGCGATGGAGATGACCGGTCGCAGCTGAAGACCTTCATCTACCTGAATGATGTGGGAGAGAAAACCGGGCCCTTCTGTTACATCCCGGAGTCCAACCCGGTCGGGAAGCTGAAGATCAAACCGCGGGTAACGAAGGGCGGGCGGGTGGTGGACGAGAGCATGGCGGAGGCCGTCAGCCCCGGGAAGTGGAAGAAGTGCACCGGCCCGGCTTTCTCCGTCACCTTCGCCGATACCTGCGGTTATCACAAAGGATTGAAACCGGTGGAGGGGCATCGCCTGCTGCTGATGCTTCACTACGTGTCCGGCGTTTCACCGTATCCCACGATGCTGAAGCTGAATCTCCCCAAAGATCTGAGTGCCCTGGACGTCAGCCAGAAATTCGCGCTGAAAGGGCATGTGGGTAAGAAAACCGCAGTAACCGCCGCCGTACATCCCACCTATTGATTGGAGACCCCGGACGCCGGAACGGCGTTCTCAGGGTTGTTACTGGACCGGAATCCGGGTGAGGTAGTCGCAGAACACCAGAATGAGTCCGATCGCGAGCCAGATGACGGCAGCCGACGCGTAGATTTTGATCATCTTGATGCTTCGTTTGGCCTGCATGAAGTAGAGAACTACGAGAACAGCCTTCAGCGTGGCGATCATCATCGCCGCCACCAGGTTGAGCCGGCCAAAATTGTAGTGAGCGATCCACACCGTCAGGCCCAGAAGCGCCAGCAGGATCACGAAAATCCACGCCAGCGTGGAGACCGGGATGTGCTCCTGGTGAGGGTCCTGAATTTGGGTGGTCTTGTGCGCTTCCATCAGTGAGCTCCGGTGAGATAAAGAAGCGGGTAGAGGAAAATCCACACGATGTCGACGAAGTGCCAGTACAGCCCGGCGTTCTCAACCATCGCGTACCGTCCGTTCAGATAGTCGCCTTTCATGGAGCGGTACGCGACATAACCCAGGAATGCGCCGCCGATGATGACGTGGAGACCGTGAAGGCCCGTCAGGACAAAATAGAGACCGTAGAAAAGCCGGATCTGGTTCGCGTCCGGACCGGCGTATGAGAACCCGTGCCCCGGCCAGAGGCCGTGATGAATGTGCTCGCTGTACTCAACCGCCTTGATACCAAGGAAGGTGAGCGCGCAGAGAACCGTCAGGCAAAACAGGATGGTGGTTTTCTTGTACTGGTTGTTTTCAGCCGCGTGAACGCCGAGGGCCACGAAGAAGCTGCTCGTCAGGAGCACCAGTGTGTTGATGCCGCCAAGAAGTATATCCATGTGCCGGCTGGCTTCTTCGAACACCAGCGGGTGAAGGTAGAAGTAAACGAAGAAGGCCCCCAGAACGCCGCCGAAGAACATGGCTTCGGTGACGAGGAACACCCACATCCCGAAGACCGATGAATTCCGGTCGTCGTCGACGGTTCCAATCAGCATGGGCTCGCTCATTCTTCGTCCTCCGGCGTCTCCGTGTAAGCGTAGGGACCAGACGTGACTTCGACGGGGTGGTCAAAATTGTGCATGGTCGGCGGGGACTGGCATTTCCATTCCAGCCCCGTTGAACCCCACGGGTTGTCTCCGGCCGGCGCGCCCTTCTTCAGGGACCACAGCAGGTAGAACAGCGGCATTATGAAGCCAAGGCCGAGGATCGAGGCGCCGCAGGAAGACATGACGTTCAGGCTCTGGAACTCATCGGGATACGAGTAGTACCGGCGAGGCATTCCGAGGTAGCCAAGCACGAACTGCGGAAAGAACGTCAGGTTGAAGCCGACGAACACGAGACCCGCCGAGAGCGAGCTCCAGAACTGCGAGTACATCTTGCCGGTCATCTTGGGCCACCAGTAGTGGAGCGCGCCGAGGAACGCCATGACCATGCCGCCCACCATGACGTAGTGGAA
>JAYTIE010000137.1:0-4361 GCA_043732015.1 Elusimicrobiota bacterium
CGCCGGATGCGAATCCTGCCATGGAACGGGACTCCGCGGGCGAACCGGGATCTTCGAGCTTCTCATCCTCAATGATGACCTGCGCACCATGATCGCGACAAAATGTCCCGTTCGGGATATCCGCCGGCGGGCCGTTGAGACGGGCATGAGAACGCTCTTTCAGGACGGCCGAATGAAGTCGGAGGCCGGCGTAACGACGCTGGCGGAGATCCGTCGCGTCGCGGAAGATCTCTGATGGCGGGCGCCGGCCTTTCCACGTGCACCCGCCAGATGGCGGATCTGTTGGGCGGGGGCCTGCCGCTCGTCCGCAGTCTCGAGATCGCGGCCCTCCAGACGTCCGACCTAAACCTTCAGGAAGAACTGAGAGGAATTCGGCGGGAGATTGAAGCGGGCCACTCGCTGTCCAGCGCACTTTCTTCTCGAAAGGAAACCTTCTCGCCCGTCTACATCGCCCTGGTCCGCGCCGGGGAATCAACAGGCACGCTGGACGGCGCCTTCACCGAGATCGCCACCCACCTCGAGTTGGACAGGGAAATCAGACAGCGCGCGCGCCAGTCACTGGCCTATCCCGTGCTGGTTCTCATTCTCGCCATTCTCGTCTGCGGATTCCTGACCGCGTGCGTGATCCCCCGTTTCCAGGCGTTGTTCGATGATCTCGGACAACGCCTTCCGTTTCCGACCAGACTTCTTCTCGGCGCCTCCGATCTGCTCCGGACAAGGGGCCCCCTCCTTTCCATTTTTGTCGTTGGTGGAATCGCGCTGGCGCCCGCCCACGTCCGCAACTTCCGGGAAAGAACCGTCGATTGGGCCATGACCCGCAGACCGGTGCGGCGATTTCTGGTTCCCCGCTTCACCGAGCGATGGGCGCATTTGATGTCGGTTCTTACGCGTGGCGGTTTCACCGTCCTCCAGGCCCTTCTGCTGACGAGACGCTCGCTCATGCCGCACCCGCTCGCGCGCACGCTGCCCGAGCTCGAGAAGAGAGTGATGGAAGGCGCGTCGCTTTCCCAGGCGCTGCAACGCGCGGGCCTGTTTCCGCCCATGGTCACGGAGTTGATCGCGGCGGGAGAAGAGTCGGGACGTCTCGACGCCGCGCTGGACCGCGTGGCGCGAACGCAAGGGAGAGAGAGCGACGCGGCGCTCCGCCTCACGACGTCACTGCTGGAGCCTATGCTCATTCTTGTAATGGCCCTGCTGGTCGGTTTCGTCGCGATCGCCATGCTCCTTCCGATTTTTGACATGAGCGCGAACGTCCGATGATGCGCGCCCGTCTCCGGGGCTTTACGTTGATTGAAATCATGCTTGTCATCGCCATTCTAGGCGTCCTGGTCTCGGTCGCGCTTCCGCGCTTGACCGGCCGGACGCAGGAAGCGCGCGTGCAGGCCGCGCGGTTGCAGATCGAAAACATCGGCATGGCCCTCGACACTTTTGAGTACGACAACGGCCGCTTTCCCTCCACGTCCGAAGGGTTGGAAGCGCTGCAGTCTTCGTTGAGCGGTCTCCCCGGCTGGAAAGGACCATATCTGAAGAGATCCACTCCCGTGGACCCCTGGAGAAATTCCTACGTCTACGCATGCCCGGGGCAACGCGGACGAGATTACGACCTCTCCTCCATGGGTCCTGACGGGAAAGAAGGAGGAGACGATGACATTGGCGGCTGGTAACCCCCGGCGTCGCGGATTTTTCCTGGTGGAGGCGCTGATCGCGATCGCCATCATCTCGGGATCGTTCCTCGCGATGGCGCAGGCGATGTCGTCCCTGCGCATCGCGAATCGGCGGGAAGAAACGGCGCGGTTGACAGCGCAGTGCGCGGAGAATTGTCTCGCGATGACACTTCGCGGACGAAACACACCCCGCATCCCCTGCGATGCCGCGGTCCGCGTCGAACAGGGCTCGGGCCTTGTGGGCGGCGATATCGAAGAAACGCGCTGGCGTCTCTCGATCGGGAATTCAACGCCGGAGATTTTTACGGTGATCCGCTATGCGGGATAGCGGATTCACGGTGGTCGAACTGCTGATCGCGGTCGTGTTCATGACACTGCTCATCGCCATCGCGCAGGAGGCCCTCCGCCAGGCAGCGCGCGAAACGGATCAGGTGGAGGACGCCCTGAAGGCGGAGTTGACGCGGGCGCTGGATGTCATCGCGACCGATCTCCGCTGCGCCACGCTGGACAACAACGATCCCTCAAGCGTCTTCGCCAGCCGGTCCGAAGACGGCTTTCACAGGGTGGATTTTGTCCGGGCGGGAGGAGAGAGCGACGACCCCGCGTTCGATGACACGGGATACGTGGTCCGCGCCATTTCACCGGGGAACCACGAACTCTGGCGACGATCAAACGATCGGCAGAAAGAGAACGCCGCCAATGGCGGACTTGCTGCCCGCCTGTGTAGCGGCGTCCAGACCTTCAGTGTTCAGGTGTTTGATGGCGACGGCTGGAAAGAGGACTGGGGGTGGAACAGCGCGGAGAACGCGCCGGCACAGGGCATCCGCGGCCTGCCCCTCGTGGTTTCCGTCCGGCTCGGGATCCGGAAAGGGGATCACACCCGCGAAGAACGGCGGCTTGTCCTCATTTATACCGCCCTGCTGCAGCGGGCCCTGCATGAATAACCGCGGCCTGATCAGCGTTCTCGCGCTCTGGCTATCCGCCAGCGCGGCCGCCATCGGACTGGCTGCGCTGATCATGGCGAAACGGAACAACCGCGACGCGGCGCGCGAAATGGTTCAAACGCGGATGCGTTATGCGGCCGTCACCGCCGCTATCGTGACGCGGGCGGACAATTTCTCCCGTCCCAGGCTTGAACGCGTCATTGATCATTGCGCCGTCATCGCCACAGCGCACCCGGCGAGCGACGGAAAGACATTGACGCTCGTCTGCATCACGCGGTTCGGAACCGCGGAACAGGAATTCGATATCGGATGGCGCCGGACTGGATCGAACTGGGTTCCGTCGTGGTGGCGAGAACGATGAGGCCTGCGGTTTTTCTCGAACGGTTGCCCGGCGGATTGCGGATGGTTTGCCGACGCGATGGAAAACCCGACGAAGCAACGCTTCTTTCCTGGCATCCTGACTCCGAGCGGCGTCTCTCTGGAACGCTCTCACGGGCGGGCGTTGTCCTGAAAAAGGCCGCGATTATCATTCCTCGTGACGAAGTCATCCTTCTCACCCTGGAGAGAGATACTGGCGGCTCGGCCCTTAAAACCATCGCGGCGCAGCTCCCCGCCGCCATGACCGACTCCGCCTTTGTTTGCGGAAACGGCCGGCTCGCGCTGTGGCCGAAAGAGCGCCAGGCGGAAACGGAGGCCTGGTGCATTGAAGGAGGCGTCCAATTCAACGGGGCCCTCGTCGCCGACGGCGTGCTGAGCAGCTCCGAATCCGACTGGCTTGTGCGACCGCGGGTGTGGAACGCGCAGCGTGTCCTTTCCGCGATTTCCGGGAAGGAACGTCCGGCCGTCGCGCTCATCGCGTTGATGCTCGTGGCGGGAATTTTTTGCTCACGTCAGGCCGATTCGACGATAGGCCGGAATCAGCAATTGACGCGGGCGCGGCGCCAGACTGAGCGCTTCCGCGACACCGCGCCTTCCCAAACACTTTCGCTTCTCGCAGGCCTGACCCACCTGATTCCGCAGAATGCGCACCTGCTCGAGCTGTCGATCAACGAATCGACCCGGGACGTACGGCTGCGCGGACGGGCGACCGACTACTCCGCCGTGTGGGCACTGACCAACACGCTTTCGTCGGATCGTCGCCTGTCTAACGTTCATCCTGGACGGGCGGGGCTCGCGAAGGTCGGCGGGCATACCGTCGTTGACTTCTCGCTCGAGGCCCGCCTCCGGTGAACAGATCATCCGTGCGGACCGCTGCGGTGCTGATGGCCCTTCTGGCCTCTCTCGGCTTCAGTGTCGACGCCATCAACCGCTGGAGAATCGCCGCCTCAAAGGAACACGACCTGCGCGTGACCGCTCCCGCAAGCAAGTCAGAGAATGTGGGAAAGAACAGCCCACGCGGCGCTGACCTGAACCAGATCGCCGTGGCGACTCACCTCGGGCGGCTGACAAGCGTCACGCTTCCCCCTGATGGAGTCCCTGGCGACACGCGCATTGAATGGGAGTCTGATTTTGCATCCAGCGTCGCCTTCCTTTCCGCGTTGCAGAGAGCCGGATTGGCCTCACGAGTTCCCGAACTCTCCGTCACTTCAATCGAACAGGAACCGGGAACCGTCCATGGCCGCGCCACACTTCGGAAGGGGGCCCTCTCCGGACCGCAAATAACTTTCACGCTCATCGGTCGAAATGTCTTCAAGCCGCTCTGGAAAAGTGAAATCAGAATTGCGGCGGTCGCGTCAGAAAACCTGCGCCGCGA
>JAYTIE010000138.1:0-4358 GCA_043732015.1 Elusimicrobiota bacterium
GCCAGCGTTAGAGACGTTTCCGCCCGCGTAAAGGAATCCGTGAAAACCCGCGTCAGTCACTGAGTAGGTCCCGCCGTTGGTCCAGCCTTTCGATGCCCAATAGGCAGTTGCTGTGGGTGAATACTGATACTCGTCCTGGGCGGTGGAGGGAATCGTCGCCGAATAAACCGTGCCGCCGGCATTGAAGTCCATGTCACCCGTGACGATGACCGCTTCGCAATTGACCCAGCTCCCGCTCGGCCACCGCTGAAGATCGCCTTCGATGTAGATCACGCAGGTGGAGCACACGAACGAAAAGTTCCCCGCGCCCGTGCCCTTCTCCATTTTCACGCCGTTCGGATTCGAACTGGCGGGATAATATCCGGATGAAAATCCGCCCGCGTTGTAAGGTGTGGCATCGCCGGATCCGGTTCCCTTTTTCAGTAGGGTCCCGACCACAGTCGCCTTCGCCTTGGTGAGATAATAGGACAACTTCACAGTCGGCGCCGTCCCGAGGTCGTAGAACGCGACGTAGTCGTAGGCCGCCCAGTTCCCGGAGGGCAGCGCGCCATTGTTCGAGTCGTTGACGGTATCCCGGCCTGTGATGAGGCCCGCTGAATATTTCCTCGGGTAATAATTCGCCGGCGCCTGCGTGATAGAGCTGTAGGTAATCACGGGGCCCCATTCGATCAGGAGATTGGGTTTGTACTGGAGCGCTCCGTTCACGGACATCGCCCCGATCGTATTCCCCTTGGTATAAATTCCCTTGATGGCGCGGTTGTCGGTCTGGCCCGTGGCGAGCCCTTTGGTCGTGATCGTCACCTGGGAAAGGCCAGGGCCGGAGGCAATGAGGATCTTGTAATTTCCCCCGGAAACGTCGGAATACACAACATCGTTGTTATACCCGGTGATCGTGATGCCCATGGTGGCGCTCGTCCACATCGTGTCGGATTCGCGCAGCTTCCATGAGGCCCGGTCCTGCCCGGCTTCGGCCAGCTGAAAGGCTTTCGTTTTGCGGTCGGAATCCACCGTGTCCGTTGAATCTTTCTTCTGAAGAATAATCAGGGCGGGGATCAGGATCCCTAGCACGACCAGAATCAAAATCGCCATCACGAGCGCTACACCGGTATCACGTCGTTTAATCATTCATCACCCGCACTTTTTCGATTGCCATCTGAAGCGCCTTCGTTCCGCCCTGGTACGTGTCCTGCTCGAACGTGACGGAAACCGAAAGAATATTATCGTCGTCCGTTCGCGGATAGGTGAACGCGATGTAACGCAAACCACCCACGACCGTCGAGGTGGCAGTGTTCTGAACGAAACTCAGCACTTTTCCGGACTGGTAAAACTTCAGGGACCGGCCGTCGATCGTCGTGAAGGTGATGGCCGAACAGGGAGGCTGCGACGTCTCATTCGTGATGATGATCGTGGACGCCGTGGCCTGACGCAGAGCCTGATTCACGAGGTTCAAGGTGTCGCGCGCCGCGCGCTGGGTTTCGATCCGGGCCCTGTTCAGCTGGACGAACCGTGTGATGTTGGTGAGAATTCTCGGCCCCAGCACGAAAACGATACCCATGATCGCCGTCGCGATCATGACTTCAACCAGTGTGACTCCACGCCGGCGCCGGTTCCGCGTTACCATGTGAAGTTCACCGTCGCATTGGCCCCGGCGGCGACCGCCGCAGTGGACGAACGCTTCGACGTGGTCGGCGTCGTCCCGCTAAATGTCGTGTACCACGCGTAGACGTTGTAGGTCATCCCGCCCCGGACAGAAATGGAATAGGTTCCGTCCGAACTGGCCGAACCCGTGTAGTAAACCACGCTTCCGCTGCGAAGCGTGCTGTTGTTCGTCGGGGGCGATGCTCCGATGGTTGTGGCTGTGGACACGGCTATGATTAACACGCCAGTCGAAACAGCTTGAGTGCTGGCGATCACGGTCCCCGAAATGGTTCCGAACGCATTTGAAATGGTCGTGGTGCCCGAGAAAACGCTCGAACCCGCGGTAACCGTGGCCGTTCTCACATTGGGACTCGCGCTTTCGCCGGTTTCGAGGAGCGGGGTCAGCGTGTAGACGCCCGCCTGCATGTTGTTGAAGGTGAATCTTCCGTAGACATCGGAGAGCGTAGAGCCTACTTCCTGCCCCGTGGCCGTGTTCGTCGCGACAATGGGGATGTTAGGAAGCGCATCGATTCCGTTCGTGGAGATGAATCCCCGGATGGTTCCACCCTGGGAAAGCAGGATGTCCGGCACGACCTTGGCTTCGCCCGCCCCGACGCTGTTGCCCGTGGATTCTTCAACCGTGTAGGTCACGTTCGTATTCCGGGGGTTGGCGGTGACGATGTGCGTGCCAACGATCACCTGGAATTGATAGACGCCGTTCGTGTCGGTCACATCGCTCAATCCATTCGACGTTTCCACGGTGATGCCGTTGAGCGGAACCGCGCCATACAATACCCGCCCCGACAGATAGCCGCCGTTCGCGACTTGATCCACGATGATGTTCCCCAACGCCGTCTGTGTGCCGATACTGACAACGACACCGGTTCGCTCGATCGAATAGCCGTTGGTCGAGACGATGACGTCCCAGGTTCCGGTGGCGACATTTGTGACCGTGAAAGATCCGACCACCGGCGTCGAGTTGGCCGAAACGGAAGCCGACAGTCCGTCATCCAGAAAAACGGCGGCGGCGCTGGCGGGTGTCGCCGAGCCAGGAACTTCTACGGTCGACAGAGAATTCTGAGGCGTCTCGTTGTCGGTGTGAGCGTGATGCACCCAGTCCGTCCCGTTGTCGTTCGAATCAAATCCGTTTCCGTTCAAGCGATGGATTCCAGCGGCCGGGGACGTGTCCATGTCCGAGTGGGTCGACGTCGAAAAGGCCATGCGTTCCAGCGTCTCGTCGGAATCAATTCCACCGGACCCTGAAGTGAGCAGGAATCCGTTCGATTCCCGGTAACCGGTCGGTCCGTAGGGCGATGAACCTCGCCCCCAGCCAATCGCGTCGATTATCGTACCGGTCGACTCATTGACGCCCTGGGATACGAGCCGAAGACCGCCGGCCGTCCGTTTCGGAATCCGGTTAAGTGGCGTCGAATAATAGGCGTCCGCCGAAACGCCCTTCACGGTGGGTGAGCTGGCAAAGAGGAAAAAACCGTGGGAAGGAATAGAACTGCGCACATAAATGGTTTCGGCGGCCGGCGAAATGGAGGTAGCGTTGCCAGACGTGTCCTTGAAGTCAACGCGGTAATTGGCGCCGGCGGTATACATCGACACGGCAGACGCCGTGGGATTGTAGAGCTCTACATATTCGGCGAGGTCGTCGCCGTCAACCATGGCGCAGACTTCGGAAATCACGAGATGATCAGCGATGTAGACGGTTCCCTGAACGGAACCCACGCCCTTGGCGGTCAAACTGAAATCGAGATTGGTCGTTCCAGACGCCGTCACGCTGGACGAGACGGTGGCGGGGAAATATCCTCGTTTCTGCACATACACATCGTAGGTTCCCGCCGGGACCTTGAACGCATAGGTGCCCGATGCGCTCGTGTTCGCGGCGTAGGTCAGGTTCTGGACCGTGAAGACCGAAGCGCCGCTCACGGCGACACCGCCGGACCGGATGGTTCCTGAAAACGTCGCGTCGAGCTGGGGGCGGTTCGGATTGTCCCGGAGATTGTCTACCTGAACCTTTCTCCATTCGTTGTTCTCCAGCCAGATGACGTACGAGGAAATCTGTTTAAGCCCGGTATCGGAATCGCTCCACGGAACGGGAGAAATCGTGCCGGTCGATTCATTGACCTTCTGAACGAACACGCGCCGGGTAAACTGGATCTGCCCGACGGTCAGATTCTCCGGCGGGTAGATGGACGTGTCGTACTCGTAGCCGCCCGCGCCGCTCTCGGTCGCCAACGCCGGCGCGGTCGTCACGAGAAGACGGTAATAGGAAAGATTTTTCAGCGACTCGATCTGTTCCTGGGCAAGATTCGTGGCCAGGGTGCGCGCCTTGGACACGCGAATGGAGCGAGAAATGCCGGCGAAAGAACCAAGAAAGCCAACCATGCCGACCGTGAGGATGGTCATGGCGATCATGATTTCCACCAGCGACAGTCCGCGGACGCGAATTGGGATCTTTGGCCTTAATTTGGGCATCGATTATATATAGCCAATTCAGCGGAATCTTCCACGCACCGATTGATTTGAACGCTGTGATATTTTTCCCGGAGGAGGTTCGTTTCGTGTCCCAGCGCCGTTTGGTACCATCCCGAAAATGCGCAGGAACGGATTATTCATCACGCTCGAGGGAACGGACGGTGTCGGCAAATCGACACAGTCGCACCTGCTCGCGGACTGGCTTCGGAAGCTGGGGAACGACGTCATCGAAACCC